>JAZLIB010000102.1:0-25438 GCA_045617185.1 Vescimonas sp. | reverse complement strand
CATATTGACAACGAGTCCCTGCGCATAGCTGCAAAGGCAAACCCCTTGTCACGCGTTAAAATGAAAGGAAAAATCAAAGATGGAGAAACGACGGAATCCTGAGATTCCGTCGTTTCTCTTATATCCAATCGAAATATCCGGTAATATGAAGTACACGATAGGTTTCATATTCATAGGTACTCAAAGGACGCCAATCTGCATCGTAACTATGCGCTGCCAACAGAATACCATCAGATGAACCCGTACCATCTGTTTCTACAACTACCGGTGAATGACGGAATCCGACATTCTCAAAGGACAACTGGATTACATCACCGATTTGTGCCTGACTTAAATCCATTGTTTCTATACAAATCGGCCCAGCAGAAGGTTCCTCACGTGTAAGAAATTGATGGAGATAGATAACGCCCGTCCAAGCAGGCGCTTTGTCGTTGGCGTTTCGGTAATACCAGCCGTAGGTCGGTGTGTAGTTCATAACACCGCTGCCGGCATAAATACATTGCGAGGCGAAATTGGTACAATCGCCGCCGATATATTCGTAGTCATAGTAAGCAGGATTTCTCCCGTAAGCCCATTGGTGCGCATAGGCGACAGCGTCTTGCCGCCGATATGGATGAAAATGCAAGGTTGATCCCCCCCTGCATATCTTATGCAGTATGATGTCAAATGCGCATGGCACGCATGGCATTGAGTACTGCCAGCATACAAACACCCACATCGGCAAATACAGCGATCCACAGCCCCATATTGAGTGCCAGGCTAAGCGCAAGGATAAGTACCTTTACAGCAATTGAAAATACTATGTTCTGCTTGGCTATTGCCATGGTTTTTCGAGCAATGCGAATGGCCAAAGCAATCTTACTTGGTTCATCGCTCATAATGACCATATCGGCTGCTTCCATAGCAGCATCGGAACCAAGACCGCCCATAGCGATGCCAATATCCGCCACCGCCAAAATGGGAGCATCGTTGATACCGTCACCGGCATAGAGCAATGTAGCACCGTTGGCCTTCAGTTCCTCAGCGCGAGCCACCTTCTCCTCCGGTAGCAGTCCGCCATAGGCGCGATCCAAACCGATTTCTGCAGCCACTTGATCGGCGATTACCTGACGGTCACCGGACAGCATGGTCAGCTCGTGTAGTCCTAACTGTCGCAAATTTCGAATAGCGGTAACGGCATCCGCTTTGACGGTGTCAGACAGAGTGATGCAACCCATATAAATGCCATCCAGTGCTACGTATACGGAAGTTTTATCGTTGTCAGACACACTAATTGCCAAATTACCTATTAACTCACGCTTACCGCAAAGTGCTTTTTTGCCGTCCAAAATCACTTCGATGCCTTGTCCGGCAATCTCCTTGAGCTGTGAAATGCGGCTTTTATCAATAGGCTTACGATATGCCTCAACGATGGCAATTGCCAAAGGATGCGTCGACTGACTTTCGCAGTAGGCGGCGATTTCCAGCAATTCATCATTGCTGACACCGTCTGCCGGCTGCAAATCGGTCACCTTGAAATTACCTTCCGTCAGCGTTCCGGTCTTATCAAAAGCGGCAATTTCGGCCTTGGCAAGCATTTCGAGGTAATTGCCGCCTTTCATCAGAACTCCGTTATGACTGGCACAGCCAATACCGGCAAAGAACGACAGCGGCACGGAGATCACCAAGGCGCAAGGGCAGGATATGACCAGAAATGCCAACGCTTTATGGATAAATTGAGCCCATGTACCCCACCCTAAGAGCGGCGGCAAAACGGCGACCAAAGCAGCAATACCGCAAACCACCGGCGTATAGATACGAGCAAAGCGAGTGATAAATTGCTCCGGTTTTGCCTTGTTCTCCTGTGCATCCTCCACCAACTCCAGAATACGGCTGACACTGGACTGCTCAAAGGATTTGGTCACTTCAATTTTCAGCGTACCGTCCTTTGCCACGCAGCCAGCCAGAGCCTGCGCACCTACCGACCATTCCTGTGGAACGGATTCACCGGTCAGCGGTGAGGTGTCCACATAGGCGCTGCCTTCGCGCACGATACCGTCCAAAGGAATCCGCTCACCGGGACGTACCAGAATCATTTCGCCAATCTGAATCTGCGCCGCATCTACGGTCGCAATATCCCCGTTTACAATGCGATTGGCGTGGTCGGGCCGAATATTGACCAAGGCCTCAATAGATTCACGTGAGGAATCCACGGCCTTATCCTGCAGCATTTCGCCGATATTATATAGCAGCATGACGGCAACTGCCTCGGGATATTCGCCAATACAGAATGCACCAATGGAGGCGACCGCCATTAGGAAGTTTTCATCGAAAAACTCACCGTGCAGCATATTTTCGGCGGCTTCCCTCAGTACGCCAAAACCGACTAACAGGTAAGCAATCAGACACACAATCAACTGCACGGTGCCCTTCAAAAAGCATATCGACACGATCAACAGTACAGCGGAAACGATCATCCGAATAATATCAAGACGGCTTACCTCTTCCTCACCGTGCTCGTGGTGTTCATGTTCACAGCAATGACAAGCCATGTTTCAGCCCTCCCTTTCTTCCATGATATGTGTAAATGCCAAGGCAAAAATTTCGCCGATATGGTCATCGTCCAGAGAATAATAGACAACTCTTCCCTGCTTGCGACATTTCACCAGCCGCGATGTACGCAAAATACGCAACTGATGCGATATGGCAGATTGGGTCATATTCAAAAGTGCTGCCAAGTCGCACACGCACATCTCCTCAATACGCAAGGCACAGATAATGCGCGAGCGTGTGGAATCACCAAACACCTTAAATAACTCCGACACTTCATAGACCGGCATTTCATCCGGCATTTGTTTTTTTACTCGTTCGATCACATCGTCATGAATGATGTTACTCTCGCATAGATCCAAATTCATTGCTGCTTCCCTCCATATATGAACGTATGTTCATGTGTTCTTGTATTCATATATACACTGATAAGAACGAAATGTCAAGAAAATAATGAAAAAATTCTGATGATTTCCTTGTGGATTCATTGACTTTTTTCGTCAAATGATTTACTCTTATGATTGGTATTTTATTTATTGGAGGTTGCTCATGAATACGGCAGAACTCTCCTGTGTATGCAAACAAGTACGCAGAGACATTATCAACATGACCGCCAATGCTGGCAGCGGTCATCCCGGTGGTTCCCTGTCCGCAGTGGAACTGATGACCAGCGTGTTTTACAATCATATGCGCATTGATCCGAAAAATCCTAAGGACGAAAATCGTGATCGCTTTGTGCTGAGCAAGGGTCATGCTGCCCCCTGCTACTATGCCGTTCTGGCTGAACTGGGATTTATCGATCGTGCTGAGTTCGAGAATTTCCGTCAACTTCACAGCATTCTGCAAGGTCACCCCGACTGTAAGAAAGTACCCGGTGTAGATGCTTCTACCGGTTCTTTGGGTCAGGGTTGCTCCATCGCTGTGGGTATGGCTTTAGGCGCTAAGATTCAGGGTAAGGACACCAAAGTCTTTACCATTCTTGGTGACGGCGAGTGCCAGGAAGGCCAGATCTGGGAGGCCTTTATGTCCGCTGCACACTATAAACTGGACAATCTGACCGTCATGATTGATAACAACGGTCTGCAGATTGACGGCAGCAATGACGAAGTCATGTCTTTGGGTGATCTGCCCGCCAAGATGCGTGCTTTCGGTTTTGAGGTATACGAGTTGGACGGCCACGATCTGGACGCTATCGAGGCTGCTCTGAGCGCAGAAATTGTTCCCGGCAAGCCCAAGTGCATTCTGGCACATACTGTCAAGGGCAAGGGCGTGTCCTTTATGGAAAACCAGGTAGGTTGGCACGGTAAGGCTCCCAATGCCGAGCAGCGCGCCCAGGCTTTGAAGGAATTGGAGGACTAAGATCATGAGTGAAAAAATTGCAACCCGTGAAGCCTACGGTAAGGCTCTTGTAGAGCTGGCTGCTGTAAACGATAAAGTTGTGGTGCTGGATGCCGACCTGGCCGGTGCTACTATGACCAAGCATTTCAAGGCTGCCTGCCCTGATCGGTTCTTTGACTGTGGTATTGCCGAGGGCAATATGATGAATATCGGTGCAGGTCTGAGCACCATGGGTCTTGTCCCCTTCTGCTCCACCTTTGCCATGTTTGGTGCAGGTCGCGCTTATGAGCAGATCCGCAACTCCATCGCTTATCCCAAGTTCAATGTGAAGATCTGCTGCTCCCACGCCGGTGTGTCTGTCGGTGAAGACGGTGGCAGCCATCAAGCTATTGAGGATATCGGCCTGATGCGTATGATCCCCGGTATGACCGTGATCGTACCCGCCGATGCCAAGGAGGCCCGCAAGGCTACTTTTGCTCTGGCTGAGTTCAAGGGTCCCGCTTATATGCGTCTGGCTCGTCTGGCAACACCCGTATTCGAAGAGGACTATCCCTTTGAGATTGGTAAGGCCAACGTGCTGCGCGAGGGCAAGGATGCCGCTGTGTTTGCCTGCGGTCTGATGGTCAATGAGGCGCTGGAAGCTGCCAAGTTACTTGCTGCCGAGGGTATTGAAATCAGCGTCATCAATGTCCATACCATCAAGCCCATTGATGAGGCTTGCGTCAGCGAGTACGCCTCCAAGTGCGGTAACGTGATCACTGTGGAAGAGCACAGCGTGATCGGCGGTCTGGGCGATGCTGTGTCCAGCGTGCTGATGGGCAAGATCAACTGCAAGTTCCTCAAGATTGGTGTCAATGATCAGTTCGGACAGTCCGGCAAGGCAGCCGATGTGCTGCGCGAGTACGGCCTGACGGCAGATCAGATCGCTGCTAAGATCAAGGCTACTCTGTAAAAACATAAAATAAGAGGGATGCTGCGGCATCCCTCTCCCTTTTTTGGTTATAATAAGAGCGCACTTGCTTTGCCAAGTGCGCTCTGTCTTTTTCTTATTCAGCCTTACCGTCACAGCCGAGGACATCGATCATCTTATGCTTGACCATTTCCTTCAGGTTGGCGCGAGCAGGCTTGAGATACTGACGGGGATCGAAATCAGCGGGATGCTCGTTGAGATACTTGCGGATGCTTCCGGTCATCGTCAGACGCAGGTCGGAGTCGATATTGATCTTGCAGACAGCCATGGAAGCGGCCTTGCGCAGCTGCTCTTCGGGAATACCCACGGCATCGGGCATAGCGCCGCCGTTCTCGTTGATCATCTTCACGTATTCCTGAGGCACGGAAGAAGAACCGTGCAGCACGATGGGGAAACCGGGCAGACGCTTCTGCACCTCTTCCAGAATATCAAAACGCAGAGGAGGCGGCACCAGAACGCCCTTTTCGTTGCGTGTGCACTGCTCGGGCTTGAACTTATAGGCACCGTGGCTGGTACCGATAGCAATAGCCAGAGAGTCGCAACCAGTGCGCTCCACAAACTCCTGCACGTCCTCAGGACGGGTATAGGAGGAATCTTCAGCGCTGACGCTGACTTCGTCTTCCACGCCGGCCAGAGTACCCAACTCTGCCTCAACGACCACACCACGGGCGTGAGCGTATTCCACCACCTGCTTGGTGATGGCGATATTCTCCTCAAAGGACTTGGAGGAAGCATCGATCATAACGGAGGTGAAACCATCGTCAATGCAGGACTTGCAGGTTTCAAAACTGTCGCCGTGGTCCAGATGCAGTACGATGGGCAGACCGGTTTCAATTACGGCGGCCTCCACCAGTTTTACAAGATAGGTGCGGTTGGCATAGGCACGAGCACCTTTGGAAACCTGCAGGATCACAGGGGCATTGCACTCCTTGGCAGCCTCGGTAATACCCTGAATAATCTCCATGTTATTCACATTGAATGCACCGATGGCATAGCCACCTTCGTATGCTTTTTTGAACATTTCAGTTGAAGTGACCAATGGCATAATAAACTCTCCTTTTACGTTATTTGAATGGACTGATTGCTATATTCCAATTGTACCACGTTCTTTGCTTTTTAACAAATAGTAAATGGTTTACAATCTACATTTTACATGATAAAATATAGATTGTAAATAGAATGCACTCTTTTTTTATAGAGCGCGAATAAAATGGAGGTAACTCACATGAACGAATTGAAAGGCGCCTGCATCATCGGTCAGTCCGGTGGCCCTACTTCTGTTATCAACGCCAGCGCTTACGGCGTGATTGACACTGCGCTGAAGTCCGGTGCCATTACGCAGGTACTGGGTGCTGAACACGGCATTAAAGGTGTGTTGAACGACCGTCTTTTTGATATGGGTCTGGAAGATCCCGAGGAACTACGCCTGATGAAGTATACACCTTCCTCTGCTCTGGGTTCCTGCCGCTACAAGATTGCTGATCCCGAAAAGGACGATACCGATTATAAGCGTATTCTCGAAGTGTTTAAGAAGCACAATGTCCGCTATTTCTTCTATAACGGCGGCAACGATTCTATGGATACCTGCAACAAGATCAGTGCCTATATGCAGTCTGTGGGCTACGATTGCCGTGTGATGGGTGTCCCCAAGACCATTGATAACGATCTGTGGGGTACCGACCATTGCCCCGGCTATGCCTCTGCTGCCAAGTATATTGCCACTTCCCTCATGGAAGTCTATCAGGACGCTCATGTCTATGATACCGGTATGATCGTGGTTATGGAGATCATGGGCCGTCATGCCGGCTGGCTGACCGCTGCTGCGCAGCTTGCCAATGAATATGGCGCAGGTCCCGACCTCATTTATCTACCCGAGGTCGACTTTGATATGCCTAAGTTCATCGAAGACGTCAAGCGTATCTATGCCGAAAAGGGCAGTTGCATCGTTGCTGTGTCCGAGGGTATCCACTATGCTGACGGCAGTTTTGTTTCTGAGGCAAAGGTAGCTGCCAATGACGGTTTTGGTCACGCTCAGTTAGGCGGACTGGCTGCTATTCTTGCACAGACGCTGAAGGATGAAACCGGTGCCAAGGTGCGCGGTATCGAGTTGAACCTGCTGCAGCGCTGCGGTGCTCATCTGGCATCTGAAACCGATATTGAAGAGTCCTTTATGGCCGGCAAAGCCGCTGTAGAGAACGCTGTCAATGGTATCAACGGCTGCATGATCGGCTTTGAGCGCGTCATTAAGGACGGCAAATACACCTGCAAAACCAAACTGATTCCGCTGAATGAAGTGGCAAATGTAGAGAAGAAGATTCCCCGTGAGTGGATCAACGAGGCCGGCAACGGTGTGAATAGCCAGTTTGTTGACTATGCCCTGCCCCTGATTCAGGGTGAGCCGGATCTGCCCAAGGTGGATTCCCTGCCCCGCTTCTGCAAGTTGAAGAAGATTCTGGCCAAGTAAAAAAGGCAATAGATAACGCGTAGATGTGCGATACATCTACGCGTTATTTTTTATTTATTCTTCTGGTAAATCGCCCAAAGACCTTCCATCAGAAGGTTTTTATCGTACTGTACCTGATGGCGGCAATAGCGGGCAATCACCGGTGCCGGAGTTCCTGTAGCGACGATAGTAGGCTCCTGATTGGGAATCATGTCGCAGAAACGGTCGATCACACCGTCCAGCATACCTGCCGTGCCGTAGACGATACCGTTGCGCATACAGTCCTCAGTATTTTTACCGATAAGGTTCTTGGGATGTTGCAAAGAAATATCCGGCAGCTGCGCGGTATGGTCAGACAGTGCATCCAGCGACAGATATACACCGGGGAACATCACACCGCCCTCATAGCACCGTTTATCGGAAATATAGGAAATGGTTGTGGCAGTACCCATGTCGATCATAATGATGGGTGTAGGATACTTTTCCAGAGCCGCCACGGCGTTGGCCACCAGATCCGCGCCTAATTGATTGTGTACTTCCATGCGGATGTTCAAACCGGTCTTCACACCGGGTCCGACAATCATGGGAGCCTTGCCCAACAGACGGGTCAACGCTTTTTCCATCATGAAGTTGATGGGCGGGACAACGCTTGAAAAGATAGCACCGGAAACATCTCGGATATCGTAATGATACAGCGCAAAAATGTTCATCAGGTCGATACAAATCTGGTCAGAGGTTTTACGTGCATCGGTGTCGATGGAGGATAGAAATTTCAGTTCTTTATTCTGATCGAATAATCCCACAGAAATGGTGGAATTTCCGATATCAATCGCCAGTAACATAATGGACACCTCCCTTTTTTCTTTATTGTACCACGGTTTTGCAAGGTTAGCAACACAAAAAGCGGTGACATCTTGGCGTGCCACCGCTTTTTGTATGCAAAGTATATTTACTTTACAGAATAATGCAGATAAGGCCTCCGCCACCTTCGTTGATGATACGTTCCAATGCCTCACGCATTTTCTTCTGTGCATCCTCCGGCATACGCTGGAGCTTGGCCTGCAGATCGTCACCAACGATTTCATGAAAACTGCGGCCGAAAATATTGGACTGCCAGATTTTACTGGTATCCCCCTCAAACTCCTGCATCAGGTAATTGACCATGTCCTCGGACTGCTTTTCATTACCCACAATGGGTGATACGGTTGTTTCAATGTCGGCGCGAATCATGTGAATAGACGGCGCACTGGCTTTCATGCGCACACCGTAGCGTCCTCCCTGCCGTACGATTTCGGGATCCTCAAGATTTAATTCTTCCACACTGGGCATGACAATTCCGTATCCGTTTTCCCGGGCGGATTGAAGTGCCGCAGAAACTTTGTCGTACTCTGTTTTGACGTGTGCCAGTTCTGTCAGCATTTCCAGCAAATCACCGTCATCGGTTACCTGCAAACCGGACTGTTCACTCAGCGTATTGTAAAACAGACTCCTCGGCATATACAATTCCGCCTCGGCAATCCCCATACCGAGGTTAACACGGCGCATGACGATGGACTGAATTTGCTCATCAGATTTCATGTGCTCCAAGCACGGATCCAGATCGCGGATGTGCTGTAAATTCTGCGCTTCGTTGCGGATATGTTCAAAAAGTTGCTTTTTGATGGTGTGCTCAGCGGGCAGCGCATCGACCCATGGCGGCAGGAAAAAATCAAGTTCCTGAATCGGAAATTCATACAGTAAACCCTGCATAAGTTGTGTGATCTGCGCTTCCTCCATGTCCTGACAGTTAACCGGGAAACACTTGACCTGACAACGGTTTTCGATTTCATTTGCAATAGAAAGGGCTCTTGCGGAATTGGGCTCAACAGAGTTCAGAAGCACAATAAACGGCTTGCCGATTTCCTGCAGTTCACGGATTACGCGCTCCTCGGCCTCCTGATAATCTTCGCGCGGAATATCAGTAACCGTGCCGTCTGTGGTGATAACAATGCCTACTGTGGAGTGATCGGTAATCACCTTTTTTGTGCCGATTTCGGCGGCTTCGGTCATAGGGATCTCGTTTTCAAACCATGGCGTCATAACCATACGCGGTGACAGATCCTCATACTGCCCCACCGCACCCGGTACCATGTAGCCAACGCAGTCAATCATACGGACAGAGAAAGAAATTCCCTCATCCAGTTTCACTTCCACTGCCTCTTCGGGTACAAATTTCGGCTCAGCGGTCATGATCGTACGGCCGGAACCACTCTGCGGTAATTCGTCCTTGGCACGGTCACGGCGATAGATATTATCAATGTGTGGAATAACCTGCGTTTCCATGAAACGCTTAATAAAGGTGGATTTGCCGGTACGCACCGGCCCAACGACACCGATATAGACACTGTTCCCCGTCCGCAGGGCCATGTCCTGATAGATAGATGTGGATTGATTCATATTGCCTTCCTCCGAATCCTAACTGTTGGTTCAATCTATGAGAAAAGAAATATGAATAGAAGTAAAATTTGTCCCAGAGGCAATAAAAAAGACTTCGGAAATATATCCGAAGTCTTTCGTTTAGTGGTTTTGATCAGTCCTGCTGCCAGTTGTGCCACACGTTCTGCACATCTTCGTTATCTTCCAGCATATCCAGGAGTTTATTCATGTTCTTCACATCGTCCTCGCCGGTCATGGTGATGTAGTTCTGGGGAACCATCTCGATTTCGGCGGAAACGAAGGTGTAACCCTTACCTTCCAAGGCAGCAACGACATCGTTGAATGCCTCGGGAGCGGTAGTTACCTCAAACACGGGGCCATCGGCCTCCATGTCGTCAGCACCGGCGTCCAAAGCGTCCATCATGACGGTCTCCTCGTCCAGATCCTCGTCCTCATTATTGATGACGATCACGCCTTTGCGATCAAAGGACCAGCTCACGCAGCCCTGAGCACCCATGCCCTTACCGTACTTATCGAAATAATGACGGATTTCGGGAGCGGTACGCTGACGGTTATCGGTCAGAGCCTCCACGATTACAGCCACGCCGCAGGGGCCGTAGCCTTCGTAAGTAACGGATTCATAGTTATCGGTGTTACCGGCGCCCAATGCCTTTTCAATGGTGCGCTTAATGTTATCGTTAGGCATATTGTTGGCCTTAGCCTTAGCTACGACAGTTGCCAGACTGGAGTTGTAAGCGGGGTCACCGCTGCCGCCCTGCTTAACAGCGACAATGATTTCCTTTGCGATCTTAGTAAAGGCAGCGCTGCGCTTAGCATCGGCTGCACCCTTAGTTTTTTGAATATTGTGCCACTTGGAATGTCCGGACATAGTATTTCTTCCCTTCTATTTGGTATTATCAGAAAAAATTCAATTTATTATAGCACACACATTTGCTAAAAACAACCCGTTTTTATAGGAATTGTACGCTATCATGATGCTTTTGCGACAAAACCACCTGAACAGACGGAAATGTTTCCTGCAAATAGGCGGCCAAAACTTCGCAAACGGGGTTTTCTGTTTCAAAGTGACCTGCATCGATCAGATTTAATCCGCGATCCATAGCGTCCTGAAACTGATTATATTTTACATCAGCTGTGACCAGGGTATCACATCCGGCACGCAGGGCGGTTTCGGCCTCGTCACCGCAGGCACCGCCACCTACTGCGACCTTGTGAACCATCTTACCCCCGTCAATATAGCGCAGACCATTGCAATGAAGCTTTTCCTTGACAAAGGCGGCAAAATCAGCAAGACTTTGTGGCGTCGTTTCGCCGGTGCGCAACAGTCCCCACTCCCTGCCCTGCTCATCTGTACCATGAGGAGCAACGACGGAAATATTCTGCAATCCCAGCACCTCTGCCAGACGATCATTCACACCGCCGGGTGCGTTATCAAGGTTGGTATGGGCATTAGCGGCAGCCATATCGTGCTGCGCTAAAAAGAGAATACTCTGCCCTACCGGATCGCGGTCTGTGACGGACAACGGTGCATGGAAAATCAGCGGATGATGGGTGACGATCATATCGGCGCCGATCTCAGCCGCCTCCTGACAGACGCTCAGAAACGGGTCGAGGGCCACCATGATCTTGTGCACTTCCTTGTTCGCGCGGCCACACAGCAGTCCCACGTTATCCCAATCCTCAGCATAATGCTGCGGAGCCAAGGTAAATAATGCCCGTTCAATATCTTTTGCGGTTATCATGATATTTGGCTCCTTTCCTGCTCCAGATCACGCAAAATGGCAGTTAACTCTGTCGCCTTTTCGCGGTTTTTAGCGCTGCTTGATTGCTGCATACCGTCAATCGCACGTTTTAGACGGGCAATATGCTGCGACAAATATTCCGCATAAAGCGGATCATCGGATAATGCAACGCCGATTTTACGCTGCACTGCGGTCAGTTTCGGCTGGTTGCCGGCCGTGACCTGCATGACGGGATAGAGAATATCCTTATCCCATACAAGCCGCTCCTTTACAAAGCAATAGCCGTTATCAGCCAGCCAATCGCGCAGTAATTCCGCCTTCGTCATGGGTTGGAGCAACAAGGTATGCTTGCCGTCCTTGGGCCACTGGGCTTTCTCTAAAATGCGGATAATAGTTTCGCCGCCCATACCGGCGATGACGATGGTATCGACTTCTTCGGGACGAATTCCGTCCAGGCCGCCGCAAAGCCGGAAATCAATACCGTCCACACCGTATTCCTGCGCCGACTGTCTGGCGTGATCTAATGGGTCGGGACTGATATCAGAAGCTATGGCGAAAGGTATCCTGCCCTGCTGCAGCAGCCAGACGGGCAGATAACCATGATCGGTACCGACGTCTGCTAAGCAACTGTTTAACGGAACCATGTCGGCTAAAAGCTGTAATCTCGGCTGTAATTGTAGTTGTTTTTGTTCCATGATCTCACCTATACTGGCATAATCAGAACGCATACAGCTTTCGCCGTATGCGTTCTGTTAGAATATCTGCTTATTCGGCGCTCTTGTTAGCCTCTTCGTTGACGATCTCCAACAGCTTGTCAACGTCTACACCGTGAACAGCGCAGGCCTCTTCGACGGTCTCGCCGCGGGAAGAGGGGCAGCCCAGGCAGTGCATGCCGATGGACAGAAAGATGGGAGCGGTCTGAGGAGCAATATCCAGAATATCGCCAATAATGGTATCCTTGGTAATTTCAATCATGTCAATGACCTCCGTTTCAAATATCTATCATAGTATACCCCAAATTGGTAGTTGTTTCAACAGAAAGTTTCATGAATAACGGAAAATGCACAATGGACGGAAAGAATACTTGCCATCTTACAGAAAATTTAGTATACTACCATTAATATTTAGATATAGGAGGTATTCCTCTATGGATTTTTTTAAGATCATTTTTTATGGCCTAATCGCAGTAGGTGTCATTTTACTCATCGCTTTGACGATCTACCGTATCGACTGGGCACGCCATCCTGAGAAATATAAAAAGTACGTGGAAGATGCGGAAAAAGAGGAATACTGGAAGAAAAAGAAAAGAGATCAGCAAGCTGCCGCAAAGAAAGCCAAAGAAAAGGAAAAAGAGCGCAGAAAGCAGTTGCGCCGCAATCAGGCCGGTGCGATGCTTAAACAGAATAAGAAAAAGAAATAAGCAAAAAACCTGCACCGATTGGTGCAGGTTTTCTTTTTCTTACTTCACGCGGCCCACCATCTGATCGGCCAGTTCCCACAGGAAATCATGATCCGGCCAGTTGGCAACAGCGGCTTTTGCTTTTGCGGTACACTCTTCCACCTCGCGCGCGCAGCCGTCCAAACCTTTGACATCAACAAAGGTGATCTTCCCTTCTTCCTTGTCAGAGCCGATGGGCTTACCGAATACTTCCTCGTCTCCCATCACATCCAGCATATCGTCGCGGATCTGGAACGCAAGCCCCAATTGATCGGCAAACTCGATAGCCTGCTGACGCATGGTGGCATTCATGTTCGAGGCTACACAGCCCAGCTCTGCCGCGCCGGAGATCATCACACCGGTTTTCAGACGGTTGAGCAGCGTCAGACCTTCGGCATTATCCACATGACAGATGGTATCCAGTACCTGACCGGCTACCATACCCGTTGCACCACAGGCGTTGACCAGCACGCGCATAGCCTCTACGCGGCTTTCCGCGCTCATGCAGGGTGCTTCGGCAATCAGACGGAATGCCTCGGGCTGCAGGGCATCGCCTGCCAGTACAGCCAAAGTTTCGCCGTAAACTTTGTGGTTTGTCGGCTTGCCGCGGCGCAGATCGTCATTGTCCATACAGGGCAGGTCGTCATGAATCAGAGAATAGTTATGAACCAATTCCAATGCGCAGGCATAAGGCAGAGCCAGATGCCAGTCAATACCGCCCAGACGGGCAAACTCCAGCGTCAGCACGGGACGGATGCGCTTACCTCCGGCCAGAACACTATAGCGCATGGACTCCTGCAATTTTCCGTAAAGCTGATCTGTAACAAACAGATGATTTAAATATTCCTCAACAGCTTCCTGATAGGCTGCATACTGCTTTTTGTAATCCATGCTCTTTATTCCTCACTTAAAAAATCAGATTCAATAGGTGCGCCGTCAGGGCCCTTCATCAGTTTGACTACCTGCTGCTCTGCCTGATCCAGCTCCTTACGGCAGGCCGAAACCAGCTTTGTTCCTTCTTCAAACAAGCTCAGTGATTCGCTCAACTGGGCATCGCCCTTTTCCAGCTTGCTGACGATCTCCTCAAGACGTGCCATATTTTCTTCAAATGTTTTCTTTGTAGCCATATCAGTTACTCCTCTTTTGCATCTACTGTGCATTGCAAACTGCCCTGCGCCAATTTAATGCGGATTTGTTCGCCAAGTTGTACCTGCGCACTTGAGCGCAGCACACGCCCCTTTTCATCTTGTGCCATGGCATAACCGCGCCCTAAAACTTTCAGGGGACTGAGTGCGTCTAATTTTGCGGTAAGTTGCGTAAAGCGCCGCATATCCCCGTCTAATTGCCTTGCAGCCGCTCCTCCCAGCTTTTGCTGCACAAAATCAAGCTGCATACGCTTGTCCTGCACAAAGGCCATGGGATCAGTAAGCACACGTTTGTTGCTCCATGCAGTAAGCCGCTGGTTCTCACGTTCCAGTAAATTACACTCGCTCTGCACCAGGCGCATTTGTGAGTTTTCCAGCCCACGCAGCAGTTCTGACATATCCGGCACCGCAATCTCCGCGGCATTGGACGGTGTGGAGGCGCGTCTGTCCGCCACAAAGTCGGAGATCGTCACGTCAGGCTCGTGACCTACGGCGGAAATCACGGGGATTTCGGAGGCATAAATCGCGCGCGCCACTCGTTCATCGTTGAACGCCCACAGATCCTCAATAGATCCGCCGCCGCGTCCGGTAATCAGTACATCGGCCAGCTGCCAACGGTTGGCATAGCGGATGGCCCCTACAATTTCGGGTGGTGCCTCCACTCCCTGCACCCGTACCGGCAGCAGTAAAACTTTGGCGATGGGATAGCGGTGGCGAAGAATGCGGATCATATCGTGTACCGCCGCACCGGCAGAAGATGTGACGATAGCAATACGCTGCGGATACTTCGGCAGTGGCTTTTTGTGGGACTCATCAAATAGTCCCTCTTGGAAAAGCTTTTCCTTGAGCTGCTCAAAAGCCACATACAGATCGCCGATGCCATCGGCATTCATCTGTGTGCAGTAAAGTTGATAAGCACCGTCACGGGGAAAGACACTGATACGACCGAATACGACTACCTTCATACCGCTTTCAGGACGGAAACGCAGCTTCCCTGCCGCGCCACGGAACATGACACAACGCAGCGCACATTCGCCGTCTTTCAGGGTAAAGTAATGGTGTCCCGACGGATAGATTTTGTAATTGGACAGTTCGCCGCGAATAAATAAGCCGTTCAGCATTGGTGTGTTGTCAAGCAGATTTTTGATATAGCCGTTGACTTCTGTAACGCTGAAAATGCGCTGATCTTCCATTCCCTCACCTCCCGTGGTATAAATCGGAAAACAGGCAGAGCGTTTCGGCTCTGCCTGCAGCGTTATTACTCTTTGATTTCCTCACGCAAGAAACTGCCCAGAATTCCGTTCATGAATTTGACAGTTTCGGGAGCCTCATACTTTTTGGCGATTTCAATAGCCTCATTAATAGATACGCCATGAGGAATATCCGGCATATACATCATCTCAAACATAGCCACACGCATGATGGCGGAGGCTACCAGAGAAATGCGGTCGAAACGCCAACCCTTTGCATATCGCTCAATGTAGGTATCCAGTTCAGCGGCGTGCTCGGCAACACCGGAAACCAAACGGCAGATATACTGCTTTTGCTTTTCATTGGGCAGTGCATCATAGATGTTACACTCCGGAGCCAGATCCTCAAAAGCCTCGTCGGAGAGCTGCTGCTCCAAAAACGTTTCGATGGGCAAATCGGTAAAACTCAGTTCGTATGCCAGATGGGTGGCAATTTCTCGTGCGGTATTGCGTGTCATATCTCTCTAATCCTTTTCTCTGTATATCCCTTAGTTAAAGCTGATGCCGCCTACATGAACGTTAACGGCATTGACCTGGAAACCGGTCATGCCTTCCAAAGCGGCGAAAACCGTCTGCTGTACCTTCTTGGCAACATCCGCAATGGCACAACCGTAGCGAATCACGATAAACAGATTGACAACGATGCCTTCGCCGTCCATCTCCACGCGCACACCCTTGCCGGACATTTTCTTACCACTCATGAAATCGGGCAGATTGCTGGTCAGCAAACTACTCACACCGTCTACCTCCTGGCAGGCACTGATAGCGATAGATGCTACCACATCCTCAGAGATCTGAATGGTACCCATGCTCTCCTGATGGGTCATGTATTCCTTATTATCAGCCATAAAAACGTATCTCGCTTTCATTTTTATTCCAATTAAAGCAAGTATACCATTTTCGCACAAAAAATACAACTATTAATTTGCTTCCATGATCTTGATTTGTTCTGCACTGTAATCTGTTTCGTTGACCACAATATCTTTGATTTTGGCAACATCTGTGGCGTCCAGTCCATCGGCATCGGAAACAACAACGCTGATACTTTCGTCACCCATAAATGCCACGCAGTCAGCGTAGCCCTTAGCCGTCACTAAACTCTCGATCTGGGATTCTGCCACGGTATAAGATGCCAGAACCTGCAGGGTTTCGGAAGCTTCGTTCAATACGTCCTCGGTTGCGTTTTCGTCCGTTTCGGCATCTTTAAGCATACTGATAGCATTATCACGTGCCTGCTTGCGGCTCAGACGCGCCGTGGAAAAATAATCGTCCTCTGTGACGGGTTTAGCCGTTTCCTGTGCGTTGTCCTGTGCGTTGTCCTCTGCATTGACCAATGTAGATTCGCCCAGCACCTTGGATGTATCAGCCACGTTGCCGGCGTAGCGCCAGTTGAGATATACCGCCGCACAGACAAACAGTAACACCGTTGCCACTACCGCTCTTCTTTTCCATACCTGCTTCATTTTCCTTTTCCTCCTATTATGAATTCCATTTCACGATTGAAATTTTATCCGTGCTCAAGCCGGTCAAGGCAGAAACCGCCTCCATTATTGCCAGCCGGACAGACGATTGCTCTGCACCCTGACACACAATGACCGCCCCTTGATAAGTAGGATAAATCTGATTGGTCACGATCACCTCCTGATTGCCGCTGCCGCGGTTGATGGTGACCGTTTCACTGTCGTATCTGGTGTCGTTTTCCTTATCCGATTGACTGATATCCTCTGCCAGGTGAAGTTGTGAGCCGCTTTTGAGTGTCAGCATAACGCGGATCTTTCCTACGCCTTGTATATGGGAAAGTGTGTCGGTCATCTTCTCTTCCACATCTTCCAGAGAAAAATCTTCCTCTGTTGCTGGGGCAGTTTTCTTTTCTGTCTGAGTTTTCTTCCCGGTGGGCAGCAGCATCAGAATAATGCCAACCAGAATAATCAAAATGACAAATCTGTACTTTTTCCAAAGAGCATTTATATCGATTTTCTTCATGTATCACCTCAATTACTCCCCTGCCAATACTGATTTTGTGGTGAGATATCCAGTTCCTGCGTGATATAGTCTGACAGATCTTTGTTCCAATCGGTATCGAGTGTGACCTCGTTCGGATACGGCACTTCATCGCGCAATTGAGTCTTTACTACGGGATGACAGTCGATCCCCAGCGATAAACCTTTGTCCGATATATATGCGGCAGTTTCCTCTTCTATGATAGCGCGCAGTTCCTTTTGACGATCCGCCTTATATGTGTCGATCTGTTCATCGATTTGTGTTGCGTACTCTTCATACTGTACTTTCAGACTGTCTGGGTCCCATTGCACAATTGGCTGCAAAATAGCAAGTGTCAGGATCAGACCACAAGTAAACTGTGCAATCGTGCGAATTGTACCTTTTGGCACAAGGGCATAGATCATTGCCAGAATCAAAGCCGCAGACATGACACCGATCAGCCATGAGCGAAACCATTCCATTATGTCATCACCACCGATACAGAAGATGCAATCGAAATCAAAAGGAGCAACGCCCCGGTGCCGACCATGCCCAATACCAGACCAAATGCCGAACCTAACGCGTCGATCAGATCAACTAATGATTCTGTTCCTACTGTTCCGCCGAGAAATGCGGCCAGTTTATAGAGAAGATACTGCACAGCCAAACGCAGAAACGGCAACAGACAAATCGCAAGTACCGCCAGCATACCGAAAATGCCGATGCCGTTCTTCAGAACACCGGCACCTGCCAATACCGTCCCCGTGGCATCGGAAATGATACCGCCTACCACGGGAACTGCCGTGGCGATAGCCGATCGCGCCAGTTGTGCACTGAGCACGTCTGCGGATCCGGCCACACCGCCCGAGATCGTCAGATAGCCGGTGAACAGAGCCAATGAACCTGTCAGAATCCATGTAACAGCTTTTTTCAGACCGTCTGCCACCCTTTTTAACCGCGCATGAGGCAACATCGCATCTACCGTAGCAGCGGCAATAAAGCAATATACTAAGGGCAGCAGCACGCTGTGGATCAAAGAAAGCAGCAGATTGGTACAGAATACCGTTGTCACCTGCCTGACACCGGCGGAGATCAGACCGCCGCTTGCCGCCACAGCCGCAGCAAGTGTGGGAAGTAACGCCTTCGCAAATATATCAAGTTGTGCAACAGTATCTACGCCTAAACCGATCAGTGAGCGAATATTACCCGCCGCAACAAGCGTGATGGCCAATGCACCTGCTACGGGAACATAGTTCATTTTCTCGTCACTTCCTGCCGCCTGCAAGCAGTCATTTGCCACACCGCACAGTAAAATAATGCCAAGGATCAGAATGGCACCGCTGACGCTTTCTTTTGCGGTGGAGAAAAATAAATCACATACCTTGTCCCATAATAAGCCCACGCCTTGCGTCAGCGTCTGATGATCATAGGTTTCCGCATCGAGTTCGTCTATCAAACTGACAGCCTCGTCCGGTAGCGTTGCCACGACATCATCAGAAACCGGTACAGCGGCATCTGCCTGCACCACGAGTGAAGCAAGCAATACAATAATAATCCAGAGTTTTCCTTTCATATCAGCGACCGTAACATTTCCCAAACCGCCTGAAAAAGCGGCATGGCCACAAGAATGGCACCGAAAGCGCCGGCCGTTTCCAGTGCACCGGCCATCGCATTTTCTCCGGCATCCTTACAAAGTTCGGCACCTATTCGCGTGAGCAAAGCGATGCCGACTGTCTTCCATAACGGTGAAAAAATATCCGTGGATAATCCGCTCCAAAGGACGATTTCTTCCCAAAAGGAATAGATATTTTCCAATCCTTGCGTAACAGCAAGCAATACGATCACGCAGGCAGCCGATGCCAGCAGTAAAGCAAGTTCCGGATTGCTTTTCCGCACTAACACCGTCAGAGTGGCTGCGACAAGACAGATCGCGGTAATCTTGACTATGTATTCCATCATTACAATCCGAATAAGGACTTGACAAGATCAAACAAATCACTGATTTTTTGCAGCAGCATCACCATAACAACTACAAGCCCCGCAAGCGTTGTCATCATGGCTTGCTCCTCTCTTCCGCTGCGGATCAGTAATTGATTCAGTACCGCAACAAGGATTCCGATAGCCGCAATCTTGAAAATCAGATCCACATCCATGTTTTATGATCCTTTCTCACGTTTTGTTTACAGTAAAATAATGATAAGCATACCCGCCGCCGAGCCGATAGCCGCTATCAACAGTTTTTCTTCGTTGTGCTGCTGCTGTTTTTTTCGATGGTAATACTCCGATAAGCCTTGTATGGTGCATCGTAAATTTCCGAGCAGATGTGTTTCATCACCGCCCCACTCCATTTGCCGCAGAATACTTTTCACTTCCACCGGCATATCCATGAATCCCTTTTCCCATGCGTTCTGTAAAGCATTTCCGCTTTCTATCGTTTTCAGAACATTCCGGAAATAGATACCACAATATTTACGTTCCGACAGTTCCTGCAGACAGCAAGGAACAGTTTGTCCCTTCCAATGTATGGCACCTTCCATGGTACGCAGCGCACCTATCAATGCCTGCAACAGCGATAATTCCTGACGCTTTCTACGGATCTGCCCTATAACGACAGACAGACTGCCTACCGCGATAAACAGAATACCAGCAATTTTACTCACAGACTCTCCACCTGATACTCACGTTCTTTTCCAATGGTAACGATATAGGAAAACACGTTTGCCTCCAGAAGTTTTGCAAACATCGGTTTATGCTGTAATTCCGATTTGTCGGCGGCATGGATAGTTGCCAGAAACTCTACGCCACAATTTGATGCGGCCAGTATGGCGCGGATATCTTCCTCTGCAGTGATTTCATCCACGGCAATGATTTGGGGATTGGCACTCCGTACCAGAATCGGAATTCCGATGGCTTTAGGGCAGGCATTCAACACGTCAGTATGCTTTCCTATATCCATTTGCGGCAGACCTTGGTACATAACGGCGATTTCACTTCGCTCATCAACGAGTCCGATGCGCTTAGGCGGACACGAATCGCTTCCGTCGGATAATCTGCGAATCAGATCCCGCAAAAGTGTAGTCTTCCCTGCTCCGGGCGGTGCCACGATCAAGGTGCTGTGAAAGTGTCCGTCTTCTGTCAGTGCCTTACTGACCTTGTCGCTTATGCCCGATATTTCTTTGGCTATACGAATTGTTACCGAAGAAATATCACGGATATTAGTGCTGTTTCCGTCTTTCATGACGGTTGTACCGCAGATTCCAAGGCGAAAGCCGCCTTTTGCCGTAATATATCCGCGGCTGATACTCTCCGCGACTGCATATCGGGAATAACCTGTTACCGCATCACACAACTGCTCCAAGTCGTTTGGCATAATGATATTCTGCTCCTCGCCTGCCAGCGCGACCTCACCGGAGGGCAACAGAACTGTCATTGGCTGACCGCCGCGTAGACGTAGTTCTTCGGCAACGCTTTGCTGCTCTTCCGGTAACTGTAATGCTACACGATGTAAGCGTATCGGCAGCAAGGCAGCCGCTGAACGGTAACGCTCCATTGCATATCCATTGTCCACAAAACTTCACCTTTCCTTTGTCAGATACTCACTTATATGAGATCTTGTCCATCTGTATGACATAAAAAAGCTACGGATTTTTGTAAAATCCGTAGCTTTTATTAAAAATATATGACCAGTCCGCAAAGTAATATTACTTTACATCATTTATTATACAACACTTCCACAAGATTTGCATAGACCTTTTCAGGATTCTTGTTAAAGCGGTCAGCCAGATCCTTTGCCATCTCCTCGGTGGCAACCATCAACTGAAGTTTCATGACATTATCGACATCGTCGCTAAGTGAAAGCTCCACCGTATATGTACCGTTTTCGCGAGGAATCACCTTACCTTGTACCTGCGCCCGGCGCTGCAATTCTTTATTACAAGCAGCAATGTTCTTCTCCGCGTGCATTCTGACGGAATAAGGCAGGCTGGACTCACAGATTTCGCTGTTTTTTAAGCCTTTTGGTGTAATACAATACTTATTATCCTCTGTCATGCGCAGATGCTCGGTCTTTACCAGGTCAGCAAGACATACAGAAAAGTCAAAATAATCGATACCGCCATCAAACATGGTCAGCTCCTGTATACCTTCCAACGGCAGAGGCTCTATCACGCGGGAGGCAATATACAAAATAAGGAATTTGATATCCAGTTTATCACGGATGAACCCGTTACCCATTCTTAATCACTCCTTTTATTTATCTCTTATTATAAGGATAATTCTGCATTTTGTACAGAGCTATACACAAATTTTTTCTTAAATGGCGCATTGTCATCATCGGTAATTTTTGATATCATGTTAGTATATCTATGGGTATTTACTATACAGGAGGATAGCATAATGAAAAAATTTTTCTGCATCATCATGATGTCCCTTTTATTGCTTAGCATGGTATCATGTGGTAAAAAGCAAGAGGAAGAAGTCCTCATTGAGGATCCGGGAGTCGTAGTCGAGGAACCGGACCCGATTCTCAATCCCTTGACGGGACTACCGCTGAAGGACGAGAATAATGTGAACAACCGACCAGTGGCAGTCATGCTGAATAACATTCATTACGCCATGCCGCAGCACGGTGTATCGGATGCGGATATCATTTTTGAGTATAATGTCGAGGGCGGCATTACGCGTATGGTGGGTTTCTTCCAGGAAATCGACCAGATCGGCACAATTGGGTCAGTTCGCAGTGCTCGTGCCTGCTTCGTGGAAACGGTACTTGGTATGGACGCCATTTATGCCCATGCCGGCGGCAGTACCGAGGCAAAAAGAATGATATCACAATTGGGTATTGATGATATCAACGAAAACTATACCGCCTTCTGGCGCGATGAAAAACGGGCTCAGACCATGGACTATGAGCATACACTGATGACTTCCGGCGAAAAACTGTCCGCTTATATTGCTGATATCGGATTCCGCACGCAGCATAACGCAGACTACAGTTACCCCATTTCCTATGTTGATGACGGCACACCGGTAAACGGTACGCCGGCTGAGCATATTATCGTACCCTTTTCCAATTACAAAACCGGCACCTTCGATTATGATACAACAACCAAACTATACATGATCGGTCAGTATGATGATGCTTATATTGATGGCAACACCGATCAGCAGGTCGGCGTAACCAATTTGCTGGTACTCTACACAGACGTGCATGATAGCGGCGACTCCAAAGGCCACATGGTCATTGATTTGCAGGGCTCCGGCTCCGGTACCTATTTCTGCGGCGGCAAGGCAGTCGATATTGAATGGCGAAAGGAACAGATGAGCGATCCGTTCACCTATTACCTGACTGATGGTACGCCTTTGTCGCTTGGTGCAGGTCATTCCTATGTATGTGTTGTGTCAAATTCGGCAAATGTTACATTTGAATAATTGAATAATAAACTGTGACTCCTCCGGCTTATCCACCGGAGGAGTTTTCACTTTTTTGCAAGTATGGCATAGATTGGATTGAAAGAATTCTTCTTTCAGTACTTAATAGGAGGTCATACTATGCCTGAGGCAACCATGCCGGGTCCGATCAGTGATCTGAGTGCTGTTCGTGAATCCGTTTGTATCCATACCAAAAAGATTTTTGACAGCTGCCGTGATAAAGACTGACCACGATAGAAGTAATAAAAACTGTGTCCAATTTGGACACAGTTTTTATGTATTAGCCTGCGATCAGTTTCGGCCAGGTCTTGGATCCGATCACGCCGTCTACGGTCAAGCCCTTTGCCTTCTGGAATGCCTTAACGGCTGCCAGCATCTTGGGGCCGAACAGCTTGTCCGACTTAACGATGGTGCCCTTGTAGTAGCCGAGATCCTGCAGACGGATCATGGCGGTGCGCACGTCGTTGCCGGACATGCCCTGCTTCAGTACTCTCAGTTCAACCATTGCGGTCTCCTCCTTCTTGGTGGTGGGTGTGGTAGCCTTCGCCGGCTCCTTCGTTGCCTTGCTGGCATAGTTAGGATGAGCAAAGCCGCGGATGTACCGACCATTCACAGCGATGGTACGATAGCCGACCTCAGAGGCCGCGCCCTTGTTGCCCTCGATAACCTTGATGGTCTTGCCATCGCAACTGACCACGTAGCCGATGTGATCCGCGCCGGTGGTGTCGTCTCCCCTGCCGTCATCGTCCCAGTCATAGACGATGATATCGCCAACGGAGGGCACGAAACTGTCTGACTCCTTCCAGATGCCCTTCTGCTTGAAAATGGCAATGTGCTTGCCGACACCCACCTCGGTACCGATCAGGTCAACGTGGCCGCACTTGACGGCCATGGCGGAGACGAAGCCGTCGCACCAGTCGTCGGTATATTGCAATTTGTAGCCACGCGCACGGGGCGTATGGCTGTTGTAGATGTCGATGATCTCGTGATGCTTAGCGCTACCCTTGCGGGTGCCGAGATAACTCACGGCCGCGTTGATCACGCTCTGCCGGATCTGAGATTCAGTTGCCATAACTTATTCCTCCAGTTCTCTTTCGTACTGTTCCGCCTGCTCGCGTTTAACTTCCTCGACGTTCTCCGCTACCGTTCTACGTACCGCAGGATCTTCATCATCGTTTTCGTTTTTATCAATAACATTTGCGCTGGTCAGTTGCTTGACCAGCTGGTGGCAGCCTACGGAGCCCAGGCCGGAAACAATGCCGCAGGCCACGGCGTTGAAGTAGTCGTCCACCGGCAAGGCAATGCCACAGGCAAAGGCTAACGCGCCCAGCGCTCCGCCGAAGGTGCCGCAGATCACGGGGATCCACTTGTTGTCAATGGGCAGGTTCTTAGCGAACAGCCCGATCAGCAGGCACATGACCACGATGAATGCGACGCCGCTGATGCCCAAAATGTTAATACCTTCCATGATGTACCTCACTTTCTCCCGCTGTTACCCGCGGGCGGTTATACTCTTTGCCAGCCGTATACGCTGGGCGACCACACGTTATTGTCCACAGTGGAGATCCACTCTTCTCCACCGAACATAACCTTATCACCAGTCATGTAAGGATTCGTGCTGTCAGGCTGCCGCCATTCACCGATTTCGGTACCCTGCTGACCTGCAAGGACTTCTGCCCACAAGGACGGAGCGTTGGTGGGAATCCAATCATACTGCGCGGTGTGCGCCTGCAAGCAGCGGTACAGTTTGCCGTCGTACTGGATTCTGTCGCCAACGTTGTACTGTGCCGCCTCTGGCATGGGATAATACTCCACCATACGCAATGCGGTTTCGTCCGCAATGTCGATAGCGTTGATGGTCTTGCTGATGGTCAGTCGCACGACTTCTTCCATCGTCATAGGACGTGTAGCCTCTGCCGCCATCTGCTCGGCAACTGCGGTTTCAATATCAGCGATATCTTCGGCTGTCATGTCGGTGTATTCACCATTTACATACTTTTTCATGCCATCACCCCCAAATTTCAAAACGCATACCAGAACTGAATAGTGCAGAACTATTGTTTGGGAAAAACACGATTTTATTTATGCCACCAACAGGCGCATTAAAATATCGCGGTGCGCTGAAAACTTGGCCTGCAGAATATCCGTTTCCAGCCTCAGAAACTCCAGTATAAGTTGTTTCCACTAAGCAGTCACTAACAAAGATATCGGCTCTGCTTGACGGATTGTTGCCGTTTACGGTGTTTGCCGGAGCGACCCAAAGGATTTTATCTGTCAAGCCGTTAATTTGCGCTTGCATGATTACACTGGCTTTTGCTCCAGTGGTATCCTCCAGATAAGACTTGTTGCGAGTCGTTTGTCGCATCAAAATTGTAATCTCTTGTTTCGCCTCCGTCCACGAGAGTTCAATAGACGAAACCAATTCCGACAAGGTTACAGAAGCCAAAAGAGATTTGCCGCCACCACCAGCGGCAGAAATCACGCCGTTTTCAATTGTGATGTTTTCGCCTGCGGTCAGTGCGTCTTGCTTGGTGGAATCGTGGTGATCGTTTACATAGTCCTCGGTTGCATAGCCTGCCAGCGAAGGCGTGTCGCCTTTGTCACCTTTCGGGCCTTGTGGGCCAGTTGCACCAGTAGGGCCTGCAGGGCCTTGTGCGCCCGTATCTCCCTTGTCACCCTTTGCGCCGGTATCACCTTTAGGCCCTGTAGCGCCGGTAGCACCACGCTCGCCAGCGGG
>JAZLIB010000101.1:0-20933 GCA_045617185.1 Vescimonas sp. | reverse complement strand
TGGGCGTACCGGTGAAGATGATGTCGCCGGCTTTAAGAGGAATACGGGGCATCAGATAGTCCACGATCGCGTTCGCGTCGAAGATCAGATCGCTGGTATGGGAGTTCTGACGCAGTTCGCCGTTGACGCGGCAGGAGATCGCCATGCCGTCCTTGGGCAGACTCTCGCAATCTACTGCGTAGGGGCCGATGGGGCCAAAACCGTCATAGGTCTTACCGCACAACCACTGGGTGGAGGCGCGCTGCCACTCGCGGGCAGACAGATCGTTGCCGCAGGTGCAGGCAAACACCTTACCACTGCGTCCCATGATCAGCACCAGTTCAGCCTCATAGTCCAGTTCCTCGGCATCGGGCAGTTTGATGACCTCATTATGAGCGGCCAAGGCATTGCTGAACTTACAGAACACGCTGGGACACTCCGGCAGAGCCATGCCCGTTTCCAAAGCGTGGGCGCGATAGTTCAGACCAATGCACAGAATCTTCTCCATGCCGGTAATGACGGGAGCATAGGTGAGGGACTGCTCATCCAGGACCGGACCGGTCAGAGTACGCAGGGCATCCATGTTGCCGCTTTGCACAAGCTCCAGCATGGTTTTGGGCATGCCCTTATTAGCGCCTACATCGATGATGCCGTTTTCAGCAACGATGCCGAGGGCGGGGATGCCGTTCTTGCAGAATTGCAGGAATTTCATCGCGATGACCTCCTTACAGTTTGGTGACCATGGGAATGACCATGGGGGAACGCTTGGTATGCTTGTAGAGATAACTGCTCACGGCGCTGCGCACGGCACGGCTCACCTCGGCGTCGTCCTTACGGCGACGGTTGGACATACTGTCCACGGTGTTCATAGCCACCATACGCAGTTCCTGCAGCAGTTCCTCGGATTCCTTGACATAGACAAAGCCGCGGGTGACGATTTCCGGTTCGCACAGCAGCTGATTGTCGTAACTGGACATGGAGAGCACGACCACCACCATGCCGTCCTCGGCCAGCAGTTTGCGGTCATTGAGTACCACCGCGCCTACATCGCCCACACCGCTGCCATCAACAAACACTTCGCCGGCGGGGACGGTGTTTTCACACTTGAGGTGCTTGGTGGTCAGTTCGATAACGCTGCCGTTTTCCGCCACGCAGATATTTCGGGGATTCATGCCCATGGACTCGGCGACACGCTTATGGATCTGCAGCATACGCTGCTCACCGTGGAGCGGAATGAAGAAGCGGGGTTTGGTCAGTGCGTGGATAATTTTCAACTCTTCTTGGCAGGCGTGGCCTGACACGTGGAGCATATCCGCCTTATCATAGACCACGTCAGCGCCCTTGCGGAACAGTTCGTTGATCACGCGGCCTACTGTCACCTCATTGCCGGGAATGGCGGAGGCGGAAATGATGACTTTATCACCGGCACCGATGTCAATCTGCTTATGGGTGGAGAAGGCCATGCGGTACAATGCACTCATCTCCTCACCCTGAGAACCGGTGGTGATAATGACCTGCTGATTAAGGGGCAGGCCCTTGATACGGTTAATCTCCATCAACGTACCCTTAGGTACTTTCATATAGCCCAATTCCGTGGACACGCGCATGATATTTTCCATGCTGCGGCCGGTGACGGCTACCTTACGCCCGCAGGCGGCGGCAGCATCAATGACCTGCTGAATGCGGTGGACATTGCTGGCAAAGGTGGTGACAATAATGCGCTTATTGCAGCCGGAAAACTGCCGCAGGAAAGTCTGCCCCACAGCGCGCTCGCTCATGGTATAGCCGGGGCGCTCCACGTTGGTGGAGTCAGCCAGCAATGCCAGCACGCCCTCTTTGCCCAGCCCGCCGAAACGGGCCAGATCAATGACTTCGCCGTCAATGGGCGTGGAGTCGATCTTAAAGTCGCCGGTATGCACCACTGCACCCATGCGGGTGTGAATGGCCAGCGCCACAGAGTCGGCGATAGAATGGTTGACATGGATAAACTCCACCTGGAACTTGCCGGCCTTGACGGTTTGTCCGGCCTCCACCGTAATGAGTTTTGTGGTGTTGGCTAAGCCGTGTTCCTGCAGTTTCAGTTTGATAAGTCCGGCGGTCAGACGGGTGCAGTAGATAGGCATATTGACCTGCTTGAGGACATAGGGAATCGCACCAATGTGGTCTTCGTGCCCGTGGGTGATGAAAAGACCGCGCAGGCGGGATTTATTCTTCACCAGATAACTGACATCGGGAATCACACAGTCGATGCCGTACATATCATCGCCCGGGAATGCCATACCGCAGTCCACCACGATGATTTCACCGCCATATTCATAGACGGTCATGTTCTTGCCGATCTCGTTCAGACCGCCAAGAGGAATGATTTTCAATTTTTCTGCCATATAAAAACTCCTTGTTTTTCAGTAATACACGGCAAAAATGTACAACAAAACAAAGGCGTCCCGCCACCGTACAGCCCTGCTTCGCCTTTGGTGGGAGGGGTCAACGCCCGAAATTGCCGTGTTGAATTGTGGAAGGGACAGAATCCCTTTTTATTTGATACGGAAGTGCATCTTCTTCCGCAATATCTACAAAAACATGACGATATTTCTCGCACTTTGCACAAAGTATACCACAAAAAATTCCGTTTGTACAGCTTTTTCGTTCGACGCAATCCGATGGGAAACGATGGAACTGACATTTGCAGTATATACGGCCTGTTCGTTGACAAAAAAGAGATAATAAGCTATACTGTTACAATACATTATTATGGCGTGATATTACATTTTGGCGGCTTAGCCCCACAAGGAGGAACGTGCGGTGAATAAAAAAATCAGCCGTATACTCAAGACAAATGTAACTTTATATATGCTGTGTCTGGCATTGTTTGTGATGGCGGCATTTCTGGTGGATTGGCGTCTTGCCATCGGCGAGGCTGTATTGACGATACTGGTATATGCTATCTGCCGCAAGCGCAGCCGCAGTACGCAGCAGAGTCTGCGACAGTATCTGGATCGACTCAGCGGCGGTATGGATTCGGCCCGTTCCAGCAATATGCTGTTTGCTCCGCTGCCTATGATGGTGTTCTCTCTCCACAGCGAAGAAATCCTGTGGGGAAACGACAGTTTTGCGCAGTTGTCCGGCAAGGGTGAGGGCCTTTTTGATATGCGCGTGGACGCAGTCGTACCGCAGTTTGACACCCATTGGCTGAATGAGGACAAGCGGGAATGTCCTGATCTGGTGATCTGGAATGACCGTATGTACCGCGTGTTCGGTTCTGTCAGCCGTCACGGCGAAATGGGACAGAGCGATGAGCCCCTTGCCACAACCTATTGGATGGACGTGACCGAGCTGGAGCAGACGCGTCAGACGCTGGAGATGACCCAACCCGTGGTTGCCATTCTGATGATCGACAACTACGAAGAACTGATGAAAGCCTGCCCGGAAAATAAGCGCTCGGCTATTCTGGCGGCATTGGAAGAAAAATTCAATGAATGGGTAGCGCCTGCCAACGGTCTTTTGTTAGGCTATGACCGCGATAGATTCCTCTTTATTTTTGAGGAAAAGGATTATACCGGTTATGCCGAAAAGCGCTTTGAACTGCTTGACCACGTGCGCGAAGTCGTGGCAGGTGAGGGCGTGGCGGCTACATTGTCCATCGGTATCGGACGCGATGGCGACAACTTTGAGGAACTGTTCAAAAACGCCACCATGGCGCTGGAAATGGCACTGTCCCGCGGCGGCGATCAGGCGGTTGTGAAAGATCGCATGAATTTCGAGTTCTACGGCGGCCGCTCCAAGGCAACGGAAAAACGCACCAAGGTCAAGTCCCGCGTGATGGCCAATGCATTGGGCGAACTCATCGACGATGCCAAGCAGGTCTATGTCATGGGTCATAAGTATGCTGACATGGACTCTCTTGGCGCTATGGCAGGTATCTGCTGTATTGCACGAAAAAAAGGTAAGCGTGCTCAGATTGTGATGGACACGGAGAACAATGCTGTCCACCCCGTCTTGCGCAAACTGCGTGTGCTGCCGGAATATAAGGACGTTTTTATCGGCGGCAACGACGCATTTTTGCGCGTGCAGCCCGGCACACTGCTGGTGGTGGTGGACACCAACCGCCCGGCCAGCGTGGAGTCCGAATCTCTGCTGGAAACCTGCAACCGTGTGGCGGTCATCGACCACCATCGACGGGGCAGCAGTTATATCGAAAAGATGGCGCTGAACTACCACGAGCCTTACGCATCTTCCGCCTCGGAACTGGTGACGGAACTGCTGCAGTATCTGGTGGAGCCGACGGATATACTGCATGAGGAGGCGGAAGCCCTGCTGGCAGGCATCGTACTGGACACCAAGAACTTTACCAACCGCACTGGCGGACGTACCTTTGAGGCGGCAGCATTCCTGCGCCGCAGAGGTGCCGATACGCAGGAGGTGCAGCGTATTTTCCAAAGCGATCTGCAGTCCATGATCTCCCGCTATGACATTATCCGTCAGGCGGAACTGTACCACGAGGACATTGCCATTGTAGCGCTGGAGGAAGAATGTGAACGCGTGACCGCCGCCAAGGCAGCTGATGAACTGCTGACACTCAAGGGCGTGCAGGCATCGTTTGTGCTATATATGAAAGATGACGGCGTATACATCTCTGCCCGCTCTTTGGGTGACGTAAACGTGCAGGTCATTGTGGAAGCACTGGGCGGCGGCGGCAACTCGACTACGGCCGGCGGCCAGTTGTCGGATACCACAGTAAGAGAAGTCTACGAAAAACTGCTGGCAAAAATCGATCAGTATTTTGAAAATTAACCACTAGGAGGAAATAGATATGAAAGTTATTTTGAAGCAAGATGTCCGCGGTAAGGGCAAGAAGGGCCAGATGATCGAGGTCGCTGAGGGTTATGCCCGCAACTTCCTGCTGCCCAAGGGGTTGGCTGTGCTGGCCACGGCTGACGCGGTGAATACCATGAACCTGCAGGCTAAGGCCGAGGCAAAGGCGGACGCCGAGGCAAAGGCTGAGGCAATGGCAATTGCAGAGAAGCTGAAGGGCTGCCAGGTGAAGATCGCTGCCAAGGGCGGCGCAGGCGGCAAACTGTTCGGCGCTGTGACTGGCAAGGAAATTTCCACCGCGCTGAAAGAGCAGTTCAACATGGATATCGATAGTAAGAAACTGGTACTCGCCGAGCAGATCAAGGCTTTCGGTGGCTACGAGGTCAAGGCAAAGCTGGGCTTCGAGATCAGCGGCACGGTGAACGTACTGGTCATCGAGGAGAAGTAAGAAACCGACGGACAACCGACTTTCCGAAAGGGAGGATACTCTCAAATGGATGAATTGTTGATGCGCGCTATGCCCCATTCGCCTGAGGCGGAGCAGGCGGTGCTCGGCTCGATGCTGATTGATGCCGATTGCGTCAAGGATGTAATGGATAAACTGCAGCCGGAGGATTTCTATCTGCGGCAGAATCGCGAGATCTTTGAAACCATCTATGCCATGTTCGTCTACTCCAAGCCCATTGACGGTGTGACGGTGGCAGGTGAAATGGAGAAGAACGGGTTATACACCGATATGACCCGCGGTTATCTCCTGCAGTTGATGGAGGTGACTCCCACCTCCGCCAACGTGATGGAGTATGTGAAGATCGTGCGCGACAAGGCATTGCAGCGCGCGGTGGCATCGGCGGCGGCGGAGATCACCGCCATGGTGCAGGACGGTACGGGCAGCGCCGGCGATATGCTGGAATCGGCGGAGCAGAAAGTCTACGCCATTCGCAACGGACGCAGCGCACAGAATATGGTGCCCATCAGCGTGGTATTGCAGGACGTGATGGGCCGCCTGGCAGAACTGACCGCCAACGGAGGCAATACGTTACCGGGTCTGTCCACTGGCTTCTCTGCCGTGGACGGCAAAATTAACGGTTTGAATAAATCCGACCTTCTGCTGCTGGCCGCCCGTCCCGGCATGGGCAAGACCAGTATGGCGCTGAATGTGGCGCTGGCCGCAGCAAAGGAGTCGGGGAAAACGGTAGCCATCTTTTCTTTGGAAATGTCACGAGAACAGTTGGTGACCCGCCTGATCGCCACAGAGGGCTTAGTGGAGAACACAAGACTGACCACCGGTAATCTGCGTGAGAGCGACTGGGTGAAGATCGCCGAGGCGGCATCTGCCCTGAGCCGCACGGATATTCGCATTGATGACAACCCGCTTCTGACGGTGGCGGACATGAACGCCAAGTGTCGAAGATTGGATAATCTGGGGCTGGTGGTCATCGACTATCTGCAGTTGATGACATCTGCCGGCGGCAAGGGGTACAGCGGCGAAAACCGTCAGCAGGCGGTGTCCGATATTTCCCGTATGCTGAAAATCATGGCAAAGGAACTGCAGGTGCCGGTTCTGTGTCTGAGTCAGTTGAGCCGTGCCAACGAAAAACGTGAGGACAAGCGGCCTATGCTGTCCGATCTTCGTGAATCCGGTGCTATTGAGCAGGATGCCGATATCGTCATGTTCCTATACCGTGACGATTACTATAATGAAGATTCTGAAAAACGCAATATTGCCGAGTGCATCGTGGCAAAGAACCGTCACGGTGAAACCGGCAAAGTAGAACTGCGCTGGATGCCCGACTACACGGCGTTCGGTACGTTGGAAAACCGCTACGGGGACGACGAATAATACAAACGGAGGCGCGGCATGAATCTGATGCCTTTTATGGAACAATGGGATATGCTGCCGCGCAAGGGCGGTACGATTCTGTGTGCCGTGTCCGGCGGCAGGGATTCCATGTGCCTGCTGCACTATCTGTATGAGGCGTCAAAACGACATGATTTTACTGTGGCGGCGGCGCATCTGAATCATCTGATGCGCGATACCGCCATGCGCGATGTGAATTTCGTCCGCAGTTTCTGTGAGGAGCGGGGTATCCCGTTTTTTGTGGAAGCAGCGCCGGTATATGACACGGCAGAACAATGTCACATTACCGTAGAAGAGGCCGGACGGCGGCTGCGGTATGAGTTCCTATATCGTACGGCAGATACCATCGGTGCCGAAAAGATCGCCACTGCCCACCACAGCAACGATCAGGCGGAAACGATTCTACTTAACCTGATGCGCGGTACCGGACCGGAGGGGTTGGGCGGTATCCCACCCGTGCGGGGACGGCTGATTCGCCCGTTGCTGCAGACTTCGCGGCAGGAGATTGAAACATATCTTGAAGAAAACGGCATCGGCCACGTGGAAGATGAAACCAACGAGAATCTGGCATTTGCACGCAACCGACTGCGTAGAGTGATCTGGCCGGAACTGGAGAAAATTAATCCGGCAGTGAGCGAGAATATTGTACGAGCATCGCAGATCGTGCGGCAGGAAAATGATTTTCTCAATGAAATGGCGGCGAAATTCCTGCCAAAAGAGGGAACAGAGATTGTGTGCGACACACTGCTGCGTGCGCCTGAAGTGCTGCGCCGCAGGATACTGCGACAATTGATCGATCGACTGAGCGTGGGGAAAAAGGACTTCGGCGCGGTGCATATCGAGGCACTGATGCATCTATGCGAATCCGGCGGTACATTGAATCTGCCGTCCGGTGTGACGGCGCAATGTGACGGCGGTGTGCTGCGCCTTCTCGTGGCGCAAGAGGCGCCGACGGAAACGGAACTGTCAGAAGGAACTTGCTATTGGGGAGATTTCACAATTCACCTTGAAAAATCACGCGAAAATTTTCCGCAAAAAAGAGATGCAATTTTGCTAAACTGTGATAAGATAGACAAAAGGATTTCCGTGCGTACCTGGCATAGGGACGATCGACTGTATTTGCCGGACGGACGTGGCGAACGGAGCGTAAAACGGCTGTTCGCCGAGCACGGTATCACAGCGACTGCGCGGCAGCGGTGGCCAGTCATCTGCGTAAATGGAAAGGTTGCGGCTGTTTACGGTATCGGAACAGATAAAAGATTTTTGCCGGGAAACGGCAATCATGAGATAGAAATCACAATACATAAATTTACTCAGGAGGACAATGGGAATGGCTAAAAGCAACATGAATCAGGATATTTTGAAGACCTTGCTGTCTGAAGAAGAGATCAAGACTCGTATTCAGGAAATGGGTGATGAGCTGTATGATCGCTTCGAGAACAAGAACCCCATGTTTGTGGGTGTGCTGAACGGCTGCTTCGTCTTTATGGCAGATCTGGTACGTGCCACACAACTTAAGAGTGAGGTGGAGTTTATCGGCGTATCTTCCTACAAGAATGCCACCAAGAGTTCCGGCGTGGTGGAAATCACCCGCGACTTGCAGCGTGATATCAGCGGTCGCGATATCATCATTGTTGAAGATATTCTGGATTCCGGCAACACTTTGTTCTTCCTCAAACGCTATATGGAGACCAAGGGCGCTGCTTCCATTACCATTGTGACCCTGCTGGATAAGCCCTCCCGCCGTGAAAAACCCATTACACCCGATCTGGCCGGCTTTGAAGTGCCCGATGAATTCGTGGTGGGTTACGGTCTGGATTACTGCCAGCAGTACCGCAACATGCCCTACATCGGTGTGTTGAAGCCTGAAGTTTACAGCAAATAAGTGACATAGATGAGAGGCGCCGCATGGTCGCCTCTCTATCTTGCATAGAAAGGGGATTGCCATGGACGAACAAGCAGGCAAGCGCTATCAGGGAAAACGCGTGGCTTCGCAGACAGACGAAATCGTTAATTCTGTGAACAGAGAAGATGACGGCATGAGCGTAAAAGAGGAGAGTATTCCTAAAAAGCGCGGTTTCTGGCATGATTACGGCTATTTACTGATTACAGTAGTGATCGTTGTCATACTCTGTAAGGTAATATTCCAATTGGCGTTTGTGCCTTCCGGATCCATGGAGTCAACGATTCCGACCAATTCTCTGCTGATAGCATGGCGTTTGCCCTATCTGGTGTCCGACCCGGAGATGGATCGTGGCGATGTGGCGATTTTCTGGGATGAGGAAATGAACAAGGTACTGGTCAAGCGTGTTGTCGGTCTGGCAGGCGAGGAGATTTCCTTCGCCGGCGGCTATACCTATGTCAATGGACAGAAACTCGCAGAGGATTACCTGCCCGAGCAGGGAATTACAGAAAGCGGAGCAACTTTTAATGTGCCGGAGAGCAGCTTGTTTGTCATGGGCGATAACCGAACCGGCTCGTACGACAGTCGTTTTCTGTCAGAACCGTATATCCCCTTACATGCGATGCAGGGCAGAGCGCTGCTCTGCATTCCGCTGCGGCAGATTACGCTGTTTGAGACCCGAAATGGGCCAATCTGTATCTATCTGCCGATGTTTGGCAGTACCCATACTCTATAAAAGGAGATAAATATGACCGAAAAAAGAAGATTAAATTTCGGCGGTGTGATGCTGATCGTGCTGGTCGCTCTGTTTATTTACTATCTTGTCAGCAATCTGGGCGGTGGTAAAGATGTGACCTATAGCGAACTGCGGCAGATGTTTGAGCAGGAGCAGGTGCAGTCCTTTACCATTGACAACGATCGCCTGACGGCCAACCTGAAGGATCAGAGTACCGTTTCCTGCGATCTGTACAGTGTGGAACTGTTCTATCAGGATATGAACGATCTGGTAACGGCACAGAAAGAGAGCGGGATCATCACAAGTTATGACTATCCCACCGGCCGTGCCAACAACTGGCTGCAGATTCTACTGCCGTATGTGCTGGCAATTTTGGCGTTCATTCTGCTGATGAATATGATGAGCCGCATGATGGGCGGTGGCCCGCAGGACAAGATGGCCAAGTTTGGCGAGGCGCGGACAAAGGCGCTGAGCGGTGACGGGAAGAAGGTCACGTTCCGCGATGTGGCAGGTGCAGACGAGGAGAAGGAAGAACTGCGCGAGATCGTGGAATTTCTCCGCGAGCCGGAGAAATACATGGATCTGGGCGCACATATTCCCAAAGGTGTGCTGTTGGTAGGCCCTCCGGGTACCGGTAAAACGCTGCTCGCTAAAGCGGTAGCAGGTGAAGCGGGAGTGAAATTCCTGTCCATCTCCGGTTCTGACTTTGTGGAGATGTATGTGGGCGTAGGTGCCAGTCGTGTACGCGATTTGTTTGAGCAGGCGAAAAAGGACGGACCCGCCATTGTATTTATTGATGAGATTGATGCCGTAGGCCGTCAGCGCGGCAGCGGCTTGGGTGGCGGTCATGATGAGCGCGAACAGACGCTGAATCAGTTGTTGGTGGAAATGGACGGCTTTACGGCCAACGAGGGCGTAGTGGTGCTTGCCGCTACCAACCGCGTGGACATCCTCGATCCGGCACTGCTGCGTCCGGGACGTTTTGACCGTCAGGTATATGTTGGCTTGCCCGATATCAAGGGCCGTGAGGAAATTCTGAAGGTTCATGCCAAGAATAAGCCGCTGGCAGAAGATGTGGATCTGGCCGAAGTGGCAAAGGGGACATCCGGCTTTACCGGTGCAGATCTTGAAAATCTGCTCAATGAGGCTGCGCTGCTGTCCGGTCGTCGCAATCAGCAGGCGATCACAAAGGATACGTTGGATGAATCCATCATCAAGGTGATCGCAGGACCGGAAAAACGCAGCCATGTGATTCCCGAGCACGAGCGCAAACTGACCGCGTACCACGAGGCCGGTCATGCCGTGGTGGTACATGCGCTGCCCAACCACGATCCGGTGCATCAGATCACAATCATACCTCGCGGTCAGGCAGGTGGTATGACAATTTACCTGCCTGACGAAGACCGTTCTTATATCAGCCGCTCTCACATGACAGAGCAGATTGTATCTCTGCTGGGCGGCCGCGCTGCAGAGCAGATGATGTTGGGTGATATCTCTACCGGTGCGTCTAACGATATCCAGCGTGCCACGGCTATTGCACGTAAAATGGTAGGCACCTACGGTATGTCCGATCGGATCGGTACCGTTGCCTTTGACGCCGGAGAGGAAGAAGTGTTCGTGGGCAGATCCATGGGCCATACTCGCCCCTATTCTGAAAAAACCGCAGCGGAGATGGACGAGGAAATCAAGCGGATCATTGACGAGGCTTATGAACGCTGTCAGGATATTCTGAAGCAGTATCAGCCCCAACTGGTGACGGTGGCAGAATATCTGCTGGCCAACGAAACCATGACCGCAGAGGCTTTTGCCGATGTGTTTGCTGAGGAAACTGTTTCCGCAGAGGAATAAAGTGAAAAAACAGCCTGCAGTAAACTGCAGGCTGTTTTTGCCGTTTTTATGGCGGGAAAACCCGTTTTTAACAGATTCTCATTGCTGCTGTTTGTGCAAAATCACGAAAAGGGGTGTCTTCGCAATAAAGACAAAAAGGGTAAGAGCTGCCGGAAACGACCGACACATATAAAAACGCGTTTCTCATGGAATTTTTCGAGATAATCTCGGGAAAATCATGAGAAGATGTTTGAAATTCAAGGACAAAACACAATAAATTGTGCTTTAAATATAAACAAAAGCAATAAAACTGATAGACGCACATGATGTCAGATATAGGCATGGCTCTATAACTGTATGCGAGCTAAGAACAAATGATGCTGTTGCAAAGAAAAAACGCGTGGAATGAGGCAGAAATTGCGGAAAATCTTTAGGAGGAATTACTCTTGCTATCTGCCTGAATTTTCAGTACAATAGATACACTAATGCTGGATAGGGTAAAACTATCGGCAACAAGCGTAACAGGAGGAAATTACATGAAAAAAGTATTGTCTTTGATCCTCGCATTGGTCATGGCTTTGAGCCTGGTTGCCTGCGGCAGCAGCAACGGCGGCAGCGGTGACGGCGAGAAAGTTGTCAAGATCGGTGTGTTTGAGCCCCAGACCGGCGATAATGGCCCTGGCGGCAAGCAGGAGATTCTGGGTATGCAGTATGCAAACGCTATCTGCCCCACCGTTGAGATTGCAGGTGAGACCTATCAGGTCCAGCTGGAGATCGTGGATAACCGTACTACTGCTGAGAACGGCCCCTCTGCCGCTGCTGAGCTGGTGAACCGCGGCGTGTCTGTGGTGCTGGGCTCCTATGGCTCCGGCGTGTCCATGGCCGGTGGTGCTGTTTTTGCTGAGGCTGGTATTCCTGCCATCGGCGTTACCTGCACCAATCCTCAGGTCACTTCCGACTGCGATGTGTACTTCCGCATCTGCTTCCTGGATCCCTTCCAGGGTACTGTTCTGGCCAACTATGCTTGGAACCAGGGCGTGAAGACTGCTTACACTCTGGGTATGCTGGGTTCCGACTACGACCAGGGTCTGCTGCACTACTTCAAGGTTGCCTTTGAAGGTCTGGGCGGCAAGGTCGTCGAGGAGAGCTTCCCCGAAGGTAGCGCAAACTTCGTTTCCTACATCAACAATGCTAAGAGCGCCGGCGCCGGCTGCATCTTTGCTCCCGTTTCCACCAACTATGCACAGCTGATCATCGAGGCTGCTGCTGCACAGGGCTTCGAAGGCGGTCTGCTGGGTTCCGATACCTGGGACAACAACAAGGTTGCTGAGTCCGCAGTGGGCAAGAACATCGATGTTAAGGTCACCACTTTCTATCAGGAAGGCGGTAACGCTGAGTTCGATAAGGGCATCAAGGAATGGATCAACTCCAACTCCGATGCTATGGCCAATAACGGCGGCAACGATGATATCGCTGCTGTTACCGCTATGGGTTACGATGCATACTTCACCGCTCTGGAAGCACTGAAGGCTGCCGGTTCTGTTGATCCTGCTGACGTTCTGGCTGCTCTGCCCGGTGTCAAGTATGAAGGCGTTTCCGGTATGATCGAGTTCGATGACATCGGTGATGCTGTCCGCGACAGCGCTTTCATCAAGGTCGCTAATACCGAGACTGGTACCTTCGACTTCGTGGCAATCCAGACTGTCGACTGATATACCGATAACACTCGCTATACATAACTTGGCGGGGCTTTTGCCCCGCCAAGTTTTCCGCATTTTCATTGTCACTTTAATAAGAGAGTATTTGCCTGCTTTCCCGCCTGCCCGATGCTGGCGGAGAGGCGGGAAAGCAGACAAAAAGAATATTTCTATCATGAGAGAGGAAGAGGAGGATCCCTATGCAAGGAATATTGCCTTATATTATTAACGGCATTTCCGTGGGAGGCCAGTACGCTTTGATCGCCATCGGCTATACGCTGGTGTACGGTATACTGCGCCTGATCAACTTTGCCCACGGTGATGTGTTCATGGTGGCAGGTCTGGTGATGGTGTATGCCAGTGCTACCCTGCCCATGTACATTGCTCTGCCGCTGGTCATCGTTGCCACGGTGCTGCTGGGCTTTGTCATTGAGCGTGCGGCCTACAAGCCGCTGCGTACAGCACCCCGTATGTCTTTGATGATCTCCGCTATCGGCGTGAGCTATCTGATTCAGAACCTGGCGTTCTACATCACCGGCGGTCTGCCTCAGCCCGTCAGCAACATGATCCCCTGGATCAGCGAGAATGTGACGCTGCTGGGTGCATCCACCAAGCGCGTGACGCTGGTGACCCCCATCCTGACCATCATTCTGGTCGTGGTGCTGGTGCTGATCATCAAGAAAACCAAGATCGGTATGGCTATGCGTGCTGCAGCCCGCGACTTTGAAACGGCACAGCTCATGGGCGTGAAGATCAACAGCGTTATTTCCGCCACCTTCGTGATTGGCTCTTTCCTGGCGGCCATCGGCGCTATGCTGTACTTCACCAACTATCCCTCCGTGGCTATCACCTCCGGTGGTATGCCCGGTTTGAAGGCCTTCGTGGCAGCTGTGTTCGGCGGTATCGGCTCTATCCCCGGCGCTGTGGTCGGTGCATTCCTCATCGGTCTGTGCGAGGAAATCATCAAGGGTTTGGGTTATACCACGTTCTCCGATGCGTTCACCTTCGTGCTGCTGATCGTTGTGCTGTGCGTGAAGCCTACGGGCCTGTTCGGTGAGAAAGTCACCGACAAGGTGTAAGGAGGTGCTGACGGACATGAAAAAAATGAAACGCGAAAGTATTATTGCAGCGGCTGTTGTCGTGGCTCTGTTGGTACTGTCTATGGTACTGGATATTGTGCTGCCCGGTTACCACGTGGTCATTAAGGTGCTGAAGAAGGGCGCCGTCTATGCACTTGTGGCAGTATCCATGAACCTGCTGAATGGCTTCACGGGTCTGTTCTCTCTGGGTCAGGCAGGCTTTATGCTGTTGGGCGCTTATTCCTACGCGGTACTTTGTATCCCCGTTGCCAAGCGTCTTGGCGTATATCAGTATTTCGATGGTGGTCTGGTACAGTTCTCCCTGCCGGAGATGATTGGTAAACTGCCCGGTATGCTGGTGGCTCTGTTGATTGGCGGTTTGATTGCGGCGTTGGTGGCATTCCTCATCGGTCTGCCCGTGCTGCGCTTGAAGTCCGACTATCTGGCCATTGCCACGCTGGGCTTTGCCGAAATTCTGCGTGCGTTCTTCCAGTGGAATGCACTGGGCCCCATTACAAACGGTTCTAACCTGCTGAAGGGTTATCCCGAAATCGGCGGCGCCTTTGCTTACGTGCTGCTGGCAGGTATCTTTATCGCTGTTATTGTTTTGCTGGTGAACTCCACCTATGGCCGCGCCTTCAAGGCTATCCGTGATGATGAGGTCGCCGCTGAGGCAATGGGTATCAATCTGGCCAAGCATAAGCGTATGGCCTTTATCATCAGCTCCTTCTTCGCCGGTATCGGCGGTGGTATGCTGGCGATGTACATGGGTGCCGTGCAGGCGCTGAGCTTTAAGTCCACCATGACCTATGAGATCCTGCTGATCGTGGTTATCGGTGGTATCGGCTCTATTACCGGCTCGGTATTGACCAGCTTCCTCTATGTGGCCAGCCTTGAGTGGCTGCTCCGCGGTTTGGATAGCGGTACCTTCCTGGGCATCACCGCGCCCGGCATCTTCAAGAACGGCTTCCGTATGGCAGTCGTATCTGTCATCATCATGGTCGTGGTGCTGTTCTTCCGCAAGGGTATTATGGGCGACAAGGAGTTGCCGCAACTGATTGCCGGCTGGAAACGGAAACCGGCTAAGCAGAAGGAGGTGGCGTCCAAATGAGTGAGAAGAAAAACATTCTGCGCGTAGAAAACGCCACCATGCAGTTCGGCGGCGTGGTTGCTGTCGATAACCTGAATATGGAAATTAATGAGGGTGAGATCGTGGCACTCATCGGCCCTAACGGTGCCGGTAAGACCACCGCCTTCAACGTAATCACCGGTGTATATGCGCCCACCAACGGCCGCGTGTGGTTTGACGGCGAGTGCATCGTTGAAAATCACCCGCAGGGTAAGATGAAGAAACTCTATAAGGGCCAGCACGACGGAGAGTACACCCATGTGAAAGAGCCTACACCTGACCAGATCACCAAACTGGGCATGGCTCGTACTTTCCAGAACATCCGCCTGTGGAAGTCTATGACGGTGTTTGACAATGTGCTGATTGCTAAGCATATGCGCCGTACCAGCAATGTGTTCTCCGCCACCTTCCGTGCAAACCGCAAGGAAGAGGCGGCTCAGCGCAAGGAAGTAGAGGAGTTGCTGGAATTGGTAGGTCTGTCCGATGTGAAGGACGAACTGGCAACCAGCCTGCCCTACGGTAAGCAGCGCCGTCTGGAGATTGCGCGTGCATTGGCAACTGAGCCTAAACTGCTGCTGCTCGATGAGCCGGCTGCCGGTATGAACCCGCAGGAAACGCTGGAACTGGCTGAGTTTATTAAAGAGATCCGTTCCAAACTGAACAAGACGGTTCTGCTGATTGAGCACCACATGGATCTGGTTATGAATATTGCAGACCGCATTTATGTATTGGACTTCGGTAAGCTGATCGCTAAAGGTGTACCCGAGGAAATTCAGAACAACGAGCACGTTATTGACGCATATTTGGGGGTGGCTGACGATGCTGAAGATTAAAGATTTACACGTATCCTATGGCGGCATCAAGGCCCTGCGCGGTATCGATCTGGAAGTGCCCGATGGAAAGATCGTTACCCTGATCGGTGCTAATGGTGCCGGTAAGTCTACCACGCTGCGCACCATTTCCGGTTTGGTGAAGGCGGAAAGCGGCTCTATCACCTATGACGGAAAAGAACTGGTGGGCATGTCCATCAACAAGATTTTGGAGGCCGGCATTGCCCACTCTCCCGAAGGCAGAAAAGTTTTTGCTGACCTGACTGTGTTGGAAAACCTGAAGATCGGCGCTTATCTGCGTAAGGATAAGGAAGGTATTCAGGAGGACATCAAATGGGTGTACTCTCTGTTCCCCCGTTTGGAGGAGCGCAACTGGCAGTTGGCCGGTACGCTGTCCGGCGGTGAGCAGCAGATGCTGGCCGTGGGTCGTGCACTGATGAGTCGTCCTAAGGTGCTGATGATGGATGAGCCCTCTCTGGGTTTGGCTCCGTTGGTGGTGCAGGATATTTTCTCCATCATCAAGACCATCAATGAGCAGGGCGTGACCGTACTGCTGATCGAACAGAACGCCAACATGGCACTGAAGATCGCCGACTACGCCTATGTACTGGAAACCGGTAATATTACCAAGCACGGTACCGGCGCCGAGTTGCTGGCTGATGAGTCCATCAAGGAAGCCTATCTGGGCAAGAAAAAGAACTGAATCCGCAATAATACCGCTGTCTTATGACAGCGGTATTTCTTTTTTGGAAAACATCTGATATAATCCCTTGTAACAGAAAGGTTGGTGATGCTGCTATGACATGGATAGCCGTTATTTTAGGAAGCGCAATGGCGGGTGTACTGCAAACTGTCACGGGCTTTGGCTCGGTGGTACTCATGATGATGATTTTTCCGTTTTTCTTCAGTATCATTGACGCGCCCTCGCTGGCGCTATCCATCAACATGCTCTACTGCCTGATTTTGTGCATCAAATATCGACGTAGCATCGACTGGCGTGTGACCATTCCACCTACGATCGTCTATTCCGTTGCAGCATTTATTGTAACAAGTATGGTAGGCAATGCCGATTTACACGCGCTGATTATTATCTTTGCCATTTTCCTGATGGTGTTATCTGTTTATTTCCTGCTTGTGGCCAATAAGGTGAAAGCAGCGCCCAAACCGATTGTGGGCGTTGGCTGCGGCGCACTAGCCGGTGTGACAGCAGGCTTGTTTGCCCTCGGCGGACCTGCTATTGCACCTTACTTTATCGCGGCCACGAAAGATCACAGAAGCTATGTGGCCAGCATGCAATTTGTATTTACGGTGACCAACATCGTTAACATCGCGGGACGCATGATTAACGGTATCTACAACTGGTCGCAGTGGCCTTTCATCGCCGCGGGCAGTGTGTTTATTCTCGGCGGTATGCTGTTGGGCGAATATGTGTCGGAGAAGATCAATCCGACACGGTTGCGGCTGATTGTCTATACCTTTGTGGGTATCTCCGGCTTGGTATTACTGTTGCAGCAGCTGTGAAATGAGATGAAAATGATAACGCTCGGTAGAATTCTGTAGAAATTCTACCGAGCGTTGTTAATTTTAGACCATTTACTTTTCCAGAATCTTGTCCACTACGCCATCGAGCCAATTACCCTCGAAGGATTCGATGTTGCCATCGTCTACCAGTTTGGCCAATGCCGGATCAATAGGCATCTTGGCCAGAACGGGCAGGTCGTACTTGGCAGCAGCCTCATCGGTCTTGCCCTCGCCGAAGAGATAGATCTTCTTGCCGCAGTCGGGGCAGGGAACATAGCTCATGTTCTCCACCAAACCGACAATGGGAATATTCATCATCTGTGCCATCTTCACGGCCTTTTCTACCACCATGCTCACCAGCTCCTGGGGAGAGGCCACAATGATGACACCGTCAATGGGCAGGGTCTGGAACACATTCAATGCCACATCGCCCGTTCCGGGAGGCATATCCACGAACATATAGTCTACGTCCTGCCACAGCACATCGCCCCAGAACTGCTGCACTACACCGCCGATGACGGGGCCACGCCAGATGACGGGGTCGGTTTCGTTTTCGAGCAGCAGGTTGACGCTCATCAGCTGAATGCCGGTGCGGCTCTGCACGGGAATAATAGCATCTGCCGTGCCTTCGGCACGTGCGTGAACACCAAATGCCTTAGGGATAGAGGGGCCGGTAATATCAGCGTCCAGTACGGCCACATTATAGCCCTCGCGACGCATGGCAACAGCTAACTGGCTGGTGACCATGGATTTACCAACACCGCCCTTGCCGGACACAACGCCGTAAACTTTGCTTACACGGCAACCGTCACGCAGGGGCTTGATCTGGAAGGGACTATCCTTACGTTCAGCGCAGCTTTCGCCGCAGCTGCTGCAATCATGGGTACATTCACTCATAACACGAATCTCCTTTGAATGTTTAGTATTATTAGGTTACCACCAAATAGGACTTTTGTCCAGTATTAGCAGGAAATGTACGGATTATTTCATAACGTCAGCATATTGACGCCCTCGTGGTCTGCCAGATATGTCTGTTCGCGTTTTTGGCAGCTGAAAAGAATGATCTGACGTTTTTTGCTCTCACGCAAGAGATAATCCAAGGCGGCTTGCATACGTTGCTCATCAAATGTCAGCAGGGCATCATCTAAAATCAGCGGCACGGATTTCTCGCTCGGTAACACCATATCACAGATAGCAAGGCGCACGGCAAGGTAGAGTTGATCGGCAGTACCCTGACTCAACAACTGCACATTGCGTCCAGTGGGATCGCTTTGCGATTCGGCAGACAGAGAGAAGTCGCGGCTGAGCAGTACCTTGTGATAACGACCTGCAGTGATATCGGAAAAAATTTCGGCAGCGCGTGCGCCTAAGGCAGGCGAAAATCGATTTTGCAGTGTAAGATTGGCATTATCCAATGACTCCATAGCCATTTGCAGAGCATCGTATTCTACTTGCAGCTGCGACAACTGCTCGGCTTTGGTCTGGCGCTGCTGCGTAATGGTGACCGGATCGCCGATGGTTTGCATTTGTCCTTGCCATGTATCAAGTTGTGAGCGGACTGACTGAATATCGGACATCAGCGTTGGGATTTGTGCATCAATTTGAGCGAGGCTTACTTCGGGGCGTAGCAGTTGCGTGTCGGGGTCGGGCAATGGTGCATCGGGCAGATGTTCGGCCATGATCTGGCAGCGCAGCGCTGCGTCTTGCGCCTCTTTCTGAACCTGCTGCAGAGCCTGGTGTTTACGGTGCGCATCTTCAAGCGCCATCTGCGCGCCAATCAAATCATTGACAGCGGGATGAAAACGTTGCACCTGTGACAGCAAGAGCAACAGATCCTGCTGATACTGTTCTGACAGTTGGCCATATACCGACTGCGCTTGCAGAAACTGTGCATGAGTATCTGCAGCTGCCTGGCGCAGCGGCAGGTATTCTGAGATTTGAGCGGCAAGAGTTGCTTTTCGTGCATCAATCTCCTCGATTTGACGGGATACTTTCCGCTTGCGCAGGAGATAATATGTCGTGCCGCCGATCCCACCCAGGCAAACGAGGGCTGCGGTAATCATTTGCCACGAAATAAGAGGCAACACGCCCGTTGCCGCCAGAACTGCGAAAAGCAGAGCGATTGAGGCGATGCCAAGGCAGCTGAGCCAGACTCTGCTTGGTAATTTCGGCGGGATCATATTGTTCTTTCGGCGCTCTAATTCGCTTTCATCGGCGGGGTAAAGCGGATGCTGTGTATAGGCTGCGAGTGCGCGTGATTCTTTGACGGTAGATTCTTCGCAGTTCTTTTGGGCGAAAGTCAGCCGCGACTGGGCAGATACCAGTGCAGATGCCTGAGCGTCCAGATGTGTCAGCGACGTTTGATCGGGCAAATCACCTGCCATCTGGATAAGCAGGTCTGCACGTTGCTGATAATCGTTTGCCGACTGTTGCACTTGTCGGTATTTTTGCAGAACTTCTTGTTTTTCAAACTGTTTCCATTGCTCTTCCTGCACATGGAGCATCTGCAGTCGCTGCTGCAGAGAGGACAGACTGGCTCGCGCGTTTTCGCATTTGACACTGAGATTTGACAGCGTGTCAAGTGAGTCGTCCAACTCATCAATTTCACGTTCCAGTGCGGGAATCGATCCGCTCTTGTTGTGCTTGCGACGGTTAAGTTGTTTTTTCAGACGCTCATAGGCTTCTGTATAGGAAGTGTCCTCCTCGCCGGTAGTGATCAGCGAAGCGATACGCCGCTCTAATTCGGCATCCTGATCGACGACCAAAGCACTTTGGCGGATCAGCACACTTCGCTCGAATACCTCGCGGGGCACGCCTAACAGCGATTCACCCAAATTCTGCGCATCCATGCCGGGCACGGCGATAGCGGTGTCGCTGTACGTGCAGGAAAAACCGCTCATAGGTGCATTGGCGCGTCTGGTATTGCGCATAATAGTATAGTGTTGGTCACCGTCCGATAAATCCAGCCGCCCGTACATGGCACTGCCGTTCCACGGGGCGTAACGGTTCTTGTCGGCCAATGTGCCGCGTTCACGGGTGGATAGGCCATAGAACATGGCACGTATAAATGCCGTCCATGTAGACTTGCCTGATTCATTAGGCGCGTATATCAGATTTAAACCCGGCTGCAAATCCAGTTCGGATTGTTGCAGTTTACCGAAAGTTGCAGACATATGTGAAATATACAGAGGAACCACCTCCTGTAAATATACTATATATAATTATAGCATACAGGTAGAAAAATGTCATCTTCGGTCACCGTGAAAAAAAGTTTCATTTTTCAGAAAAAAGGTGTTGACTTTTGCCCTACAATTTGGTATTCTATCAAAGCTGTCTGTGACGCACGACGCAGCTCAAAAGAAAGTTAAAAAAACTTTAAAAAGAGCCTTGACAATGCGGATGACCTGCAGTATAATAAAACTGTTCCGCAGCTGCGGGATGTGTACCTTGTAAATTAAACAATGAACGATCAAGAAGCACCAGACGAGCACAGAAATGTGCGAGTAAAGCTTGGGGAATCGGGGTTAAGTCAATTACCCGATGAACTAAGGATAAAAAGTTT
>JAZLIB010000100.1:0-13317 GCA_045617185.1 Vescimonas sp. | reverse complement strand
GTTGCTGATGGAGATGGTAGGTGCGGCGGGGACAGTATTACCTGCCACCGTGAAGTTCACCACATCGCTATAGGCGCTGGTGGCGTAACTGCTCTTGCTGCTCAGTGCCAGTACCTTGTAATAGTAGGTCTTACCTGCTGCGGCAGAGTTATGGTTGAGGTACAGATTGGAAGTCGTGTACAACTTGGTGAACTCACCGCTGGCGCTGGTAGCATAATACACTTCATAACTGGTAGCACCGTCCACCTTGGCCCAACTCAGGTAAGGCTTACCGCTGCTGTTGGCGGTCACTTTTACCACCGGCTTGGCGCAGTCGCAGGTAATGTAAACAATGTTGCTGTACTCACCTGCCGTACCGCCTGCGTTCAAGGCGCGTACCTTGTAATAGTAGGTCGTACCTGCCACGGCGGAGGTGTTGTTCAGATAGAGATTGCTTGTGGTGGTCAGTTTGGAGTAAGTACCGGTCTTGGAAGTGGCACGATACACCTCATACTGGGTAGCGCCGTCTACCTTGGCCCAAGTCAGTTTAGGTTTGCCGGTAGAGGCGGTGTTGCTGATAGAGATGCTGGGTGCAGCAGGTGCGGAGGGAACGTATGTTGCCACATCCTCAACCAGCACATATTTATTATGGTCATCACTATGGAGGTTGAAATAACTCTTCAACGTGTTCACGAGGGCTTTTGTGGTATAGACGGTAATCATTCCCTCGTTCTGCTGTTCACCGACGAGCGCTCTGTATACATCATTATCTGTGTTGCTGCCGATATGGGTATGGGACAGATCAAGTTCCGACAGTTTATTGCCATAGCAATCGATTTTGAGCAGATTGGGCTTGTTGCCAATGTTCAGCGTGGTCAGATTATTATTGACGCAGAACAGATATCTCAGATCAGGATTATTGTTCACATCCAGTTTGGTCAGCTTGCAGTTATCCACATCGAGAATTTCCAACATCGAACACTTGCTCACGTTGATGGTGGTGATGGGATTGTTCTGGCAATACATTCTCTCCAGCTTTGTGTTATTGCTCAGATCCAGCGACGTCAGGCCATTCGAAGGGAGCTGCACATCTCTCAGGTTGGGACACTTGCTCAGATCCAGCGACGTCAGATTGGAATCCTGACCACAGTACAGACTCTCCAGTTTGGTATTGTGTGTCAGATCCAGTTTGTTGCCCTTATATCTGTAAAGATGCACACTTTTCAACTTCGTGTTTTTGCTCAGGTCGATCACACCGCCCGAAGCGAAACCGCATTCCAGACTTTCCAGATTGGGGCAGCCGGTCACATCGATGCTTTTCAGCGCCACACTTGGGCAGTACAGGTCCTTCAGCGCGTTTTTCTGACCGACGGTCAGCGTTTCCAATGTACTGCTTCCCAGGCTTGCACAATCCAGTTCCTCGAGATTGGAACACATGGACACATCCAGCGTTTTGATTGGGTTCTCGTAGCAATACAGACTTCTCAATTTGGTGTTATTGCTCACATCGAGAGATGTCAGTTGATTATAGTCGCACCTCAGTTCGGTCAGATTGGGGCACTTGCTCACATCCAGGTCTGTCAGTTCATTACTGTTCAGATTCAGTGACTCCAACTGGGGGCACTGTGAGAGGTCAGCGCTCGTAATCAGTTCGTTATGGCAATCTATCGTCTTCAGATTCGGCAGATATTCCAGACCGGCAAGGGCGCGGATACCCGATCTTGTCGACGCAGTTGTTGTACCCGTGATCGCGGTAACGGCATTACGCTCCTCTTGATCCAGATATTTACTGTCATCTTTATCGAAACGCTTTATCAAAAAGTCCCAGAGGCCGCGATCCGGAAACATATGCTGCACCCTCAGTTCCATAAGGCCACTGGTGGATGATGTAGGCAGGATATCCTTCATGCCGCTGCCGCTATTGCCCTTGAACACATATTGTTTGTCTATGACTTTATTGAAGTAATCGTCCAGTACGGGCATCGTATTGGTCGCAGAGCCGTAGTAACTCATGGCATAAAGATGGCCATCTCCAATGGAAATTTTATGGGAGATACCCACCGCCATGCCATAGCCGGGACGCGAAAAGTTGTCTGCATCTAAAAAGCCAATCGCTTCCACCACGCCCCAGTTGGTATCCATATTGATATCCCCTGTAGCATAGACACCGAAGTTTGAACCGCTGCTGGCAGCCGAAATGACAGTCATCGGATCCGGTTCTGTGTAGCCGCTATAGATAGTCAGTTTGCCATCGACATAGACACCGTAACTCGAACCGCTGCACTTATGATTGTGCAGGTCAACCTTGGCGCCATCCTGACCGATGTCGATTGTCAGATCATGCGTGGAGTAAATGCCCACGGTTCTGTTATTGGTGGTGTCAGTATAAAAGCTCGTGATATTGGCACCGTTCAGCTTTAACGTGCCGCGGTTTCTGTCGGCATCGTGTGTATAGGACACTGTACCGTCGCCAAAGACATCCTTATAGTTGTCGCTGGTGATTGCGGTGCCGCCCACCACTACGCCGTAGTAGTCCGCGGCATGGGCCGTCATAGGCACCAGCGAAAGTGCCATGACAAGGCAGAGCAATAGAGATAAAACGCGTTTTTTCATGTGTGTTTCCTCCCATGTTTATTCTTTGTATAAACCCTATAGTTGCATTATACCGATAAATCTATTCTATGGCAAGAAATATTTGTATAGATGAAACAAGACGGCAACGATATACTATCGCTGCCGTCTGTTCTACATATTATCATTACTGTGCCATCAATCCAGCGGCAGATAGGTTTCCATTTCCTGTCTGATCATCTGCAGATCCGGTACCAGTACCGCCATGCCGCGGATCATATCGCTATAATAATCATCGCCCGACGGCACACAATAGGTACTCACCTTTGCACCGCTCATGATCTTGCCGCACTGCAGGGCGATGGCCATGATCTGCGAATTGAACATATCTGTCGTCATATACGGCAGCATCTCATTGACCATGGAGGTAATGCCGGATACGCCGCTGTCCTTCACCTTATCAAACACGGAGGTCAGCACATAACGCTGTCTTTCCGTCCGTCCGAAGTCGCTGTCTATCTTGCGGATTCTCGCATAGGAAAGCGCCTGATCGCCGTTGAGATGGTTCATACCTGCCACAGCGCCTCCGCCCACGTGGGGCACCTCTGCCTCGGTCAGTTCGACATCGACACCGCCCACCAAATCGATGATGTGTCTGAAACCGTCGAAGTCCACCTCAAAGCAGCCGTCGATACTCACGCCGAAGTTCAGGCGCAGCGTATCTTTCAGCAGGGGGAATCCGCCGAATACATAGGGTGCGTTCAGGCGGTTATCGGAATAATCTCCGGGAATCTGCACATACAGATCGCGCATGAAGGAAATGAGGGAAACTTCCTTGGTCTTCAGATTGATGCTGCACAGAATCATCGAGTCGGAACGCTGTCTTCCCTGCCCCGGTCTTCTGTCCTGACCCACCAGCAGGATATTGAGCAGATCATCGTCCATAAAAGGTTCGATCGTCGCCCATGCGATTTTCTCCGCCTCGGTCATATCACCGTCATTTTCAAAGGTTTCGTCTGCGGGTGCGACAATGTCATCCAACTGTTCTCTTTGGATCTTGTTGAGGTAATGGTTGACAAAGAGGAACGCAGCACACGCTAACGCCAGAATGATCGCCACAATAATCAATATGGTTTTTGTTTTCTTTTTCATGATTCCTTCCTTATCCCTTTTTATTCTTTCTCTGTTTTATCAACGATAACAGTATTGGCAGCACGCTGATTCCGGCTAAAACACATCATCTGCCCATGCAGGCATTGATTGCAGCCAAGCCTCTGCCATTCTGATATATTGCATACATTTGTAATAATACTGCGATGCTGACGCGGCTATTATATATCATTTTTCTCCATATTGCAAATTTTTGCCGTATATTTTTGCGAATTCTTACGGTCTGCCACATGATTACATGATACGCTGTCAAATACTTCAGCCCGCCTTGACATCTTTTATTCATTTCCGTAAAATATAGTCAGCGCTTATACAAAAGGAGGATCATCGTATGCCGCGATATAAACGTATTGCCGCTTTATTTGTTTCCGTACTGCTGCTTCTCAGCCTTATGGGCTGCAAACAGAAAGGCAACGTAGAACCATCGATTCCTGACAGCTCTCTCACTTCGGAGGTAACTTCCGAAGATTCCAAGACTTCCCAGTCACCCGAAAATGATGACAAGTCCGGTCAGGATAAGGCTCCGCAAACCGGCACAACGTCCGGCCATACGAGTACCGTAATAAACAACTCCGGAACGGTTCCGTCTTACGATGACAACTCTTACGATGACAAGACTTATGGCCCCCGTCGTCCTGACACAGATAATAATGCAGCGACAAAGCCGGATCCGGCCCCTCAGAATGACAAAAAGGATCCTCTGCCTCAGCCGCCCAAGCAGGATGAGCCATCAAAAGATCCGGATCCGGAAAGCGATACGCCTGAAGTATTCCAGCTTTCCGATGTTCAGCCGATCATCAAAGAGGGTCGGTATCAATACAACCCCTATCTGCTGTCAAAAGAAACGATCCGCTGTTTTGATACCGGTTTTTTAGCATTTTATAAGGACTTTCTGACTGCCTACATGAATTACCAGACCAGTTGTGTCTGTCCCGATGTGGAATATGCCAAGACGATCGACATGGTTTTAAGTTATGAGTGCCCCTTCTATTCCGGTGATGATCTGGAATTCAGTTGGTCTACCGGTTATGATTATGAGGCGCAACGTCTGAACTGGACGTATCAGGTCGACAAAGGAACGCTGCAGGAGCGCATCCGCCTCGTTGCCGACGCTATGCAGGATTTTCTGGATCTGGTAACGCCTGCTGACGACGAAGCAGATAAGACCCAGACGCTGTATCATGCGTTCTGTCCCTTAATGACCTATGCTCACGATCGCGCCGTCAGCCGCGAGAAAATCGACGGCTGCTATGCACTTTTGGAGCACACCGGCATCTGCGTTACCTTCTCTTACGCTTTTGCTCAGATCCTTGCGCAGGCAGATGTGGATGCCACCATTGCAAACGGAGCGGCCAGTGATGGCGAGCCCCACGTTTGGAACTATGCCTGCATAAACGGGCAGTATTATTTCTTCGACACCACTTTTGAATTGAATTTCCGAAATGGTAATGCCTTTGTATATTACGGTATGAATCTTGAAGACCGTGTGAACAGTGGTGTACCTGAGGACATGATCTGGCTGGGCCGCTATCAGGAATATGATTTTGTTGTTGCGGAAAATCACCTGAACGTCCGCTGATAAAACGTAATCGGGCGATGGGAGAATCACACATGAACCTCTACCGAAATGCGTTTTCGAACGATTAACGATTGCGTGAAGAAAGATGCTATTGGATATTACCCAATAGCATCTTTTTTATTTCTGTTTTTCAATTCATCTCTGCAAAATTTACCACTTCCCCGCTCTGCATAATCCCACACCGCCGGCACAAACTATGCTTGCGATACCCAACGAGCGTATTGCTCAATCCAATGAAAGGAGAACACGATTATGTCCAGTAAGAATTCCAACAAGCTGAACGTTCCCGAGGCTCGTGCCGCCATGGATAAGTTCAAGATGGAAGCAGCCAACGAAGTTGGCGTGAACCTGAAGGAAGGCTACAACGGTGATCTGACCTCCCGCGAGGCCGGCTCCGTCGGCGGCCAGATGGTCAAGAAGATGATCGAGTCCTACGAGAAGAATCTGTAAGGACTGCTTGAATAAAAAGGAGGGTGTCGCAAGACACCTTCCTTTTTCGTTATCCGTTTCGTTACAACCCGTCACACAGCAGGCAGATGCCCGCCAAGGCAAGAATCTGCATCTTTTCAAAACGCTGCCACGCCTCGGGTAGAGCGATTTCCTGCACCTCCACCCTTTCACCCCGCAGATTCTCAAGTTGCCGCTGCACGCTGAGCATAGGGCGGGTGTCCATACTGGACAGCGTCAGCGTGTTCCGCGTACCCAGACCGTAACTGACCACCTGCCTTGCCCGCACGCCCTCAGGTCATAAGCCCCCGGGCAGCAGCAGCGTATCGCAGCGTAAATGCTGCTTCCCTAACCGCAACGCCCCCTCCGCGTTCAGCGCACACAGACGCCAGCGCCGCGCGGTCAGTCCCATGACATCGCGCACAGCCGCCACCTCACGTGGCAGTTCTTTTTCAATGGTTGTACGCATGGCATAAAAATAGGCACAACTTTCCATTCACCTCACCTCATCATTTATTTTCTGCCGCAGCGAAAAATTTATGCTGTGTTTTTGGCAGATGTATGCTATACTGATGATAGATAAAGATGCAAAGGAGGCCGCGCTATGCATATCCGCGCCCATTTACATACGGTCAACCGCCACCGCGCCTTGGTGTGCCACTACTGCATGAAGTTAGGTCTGGTGTGGCAGGGTCTGACCCATGACCTGAGCAAATACAGTCCCACCGAATTCTGGCGCAGCGCCAAATACTACCTTGGTTACCGCAGTCCCAACGACAATGAGCGCATGACCACAGGCGTGAGCCTTTCGTGGCTGCACCACAAGGGCCGCAACCGCCACCATTTCGAGTACTGGATTGACTACCGCATGGGTAAGGACGGCAAAATTTTCATGGGCGGCTGTAAGATGCCCAAGAAGTACGTGGCGGAGATGTTCTGCGACCGTATCGCCGCCTGCCGCGTCTATCAGGGTGACAAATACACCGATGCCTCCGCCTATGACTATATCCAGCACTCCAAGGGCAGCATCTGGATCAACGAGGAAACCTACGCTCTCATCGAGCGCTGGCTGCTGCTTTTGAAGGAAGAGGGCGAGGAAAAAGCCTTTGCACAGATCCGCGAAGAGCTGAAAGATCCCGACTATTGAGAAACGATCCGGCTTTGTTAATAATAAAACAACTATTTTTGCACATATTCCTTGCTTTTTGGCAGCTTTCGTTATAAAATAATCGGTGAACTTTTTACTGAGAGGTAGACTGAACAAGATGAGCAACCCGTACAAGACACGCGAGGGCGGCGCAACCGTTACCGTCTTCGTGCCTTATGATTGTCAGAACCATTGCCCGTTCTGCATTAACAAAAAAGAATACGCTGACTGCAGTGGCTTCAGCCTGGATAAAATTATCGAAAGCATTCACACCATGGACGAGATCACACCCTATTGCGATTTCGTGTTCACCGGCGGTGAGCCTTTGGCCGATCTGGATTCTCTGCAGAAAATGCTGGACGCCATTCCCACCACCCATAAGGTGTATATCAACACCACCTTCCCCCTGCAGCAGCGCACCGGCTTCGACGAGATGATCGCTTTCACCGAGCACAACAAGGATAAGATTACCTGCATGAATATTTCCCGCCATCTGGTGAAATACGTGGAGGAATCCCCCGACGAGGTGCTGGGCCGCATTGCCTGCCCCACCCGCATCAACTGCGTGTTGTATAAGCACTATCCTGCGGACAAACTGCCCGAATATGTGGAGCGTTTTCTGCCCTACCGTATTCCCATTCAGTTCCGCTACGACTACACGGAAACCACGCCCGAAAACCTCTACGAAGAGGAGCACGATCCCATTTTGCAGGATCTAAAGCGCCTGTTTACCTATAAGGGTCTGGACGGTTGCCGTATGCGCAACGGTTTCCATTTCGAGTATAAGGGTCTGCACATGACCTATCATAAGACCCTGCCCTACTCCACCATCGTGGAAACAGACGAAAACGGCGTGACCTACGACATTCTTTACGATATCCTCATCAAGCAGAATGGCGATATCCACAGCGATTGGACCGACGTTAAGATGGACGTGGAGAAGTACCGCCATGTGGTCTTTGAGCCCTATGATCTGAAGGTCTTAGACGGCACTATTGATTTTTGATATGAATTGATATGAAAAACGACACCCACTTGGGTGTCGTTTTTATTGTTTTCCGTCCCAAAGCTCCGGACATAACCACGCGAAAAATAACACAAGCGGGAAAGATAAAAACAATGACCATTCCTCACCAAGCCCCAACAAAGCATATACGCCCATTCCGCCAAGCACGGTTGTGCAGCCGATGATATTTCTATACTTCCGCGGCAATTTTAATAATCGTTTCATGTTCCACACTCCTTCTCTTGCATTATAGCCGAATTTTCGGCAATATTCAAGACATACTATTCACGCTATGCTTAAGAAAAGGAGTTGAGCGTGAATGATCGTATTCGATCCGTTGTGGAAAACTTTGGAACAAAAGCAAGTCAGCCAATATACGCTGATCAAAGATTACGGCGTCAGTACGGGTACGTTAGATGCCCTGCGTAAGAACAAGAGTATCACGCTCAACACGCTGAACGATTTATGCAATATTTTGCAGTGCGAAGTATCCGATGTGATTGAGTTCATTCCCGATGATAAGTAAAAAACGACACCCACTTGGGTGTCGTTTTTATTGTTGATTTGGCTTTGCGGGAATATAAACCGTGGTGTGGTTTTATCATCATTCGCCGTTTTTGCTCTAAGCCTCCGGCGGGTGACTTTTTGCCATCAGCGGCAAAAAGTTACCAAAAAACGCCGTTTAGAACCTACGGTTCTAAAGACTCCCTCGCACGTATCGGTGCAAAAATAAGCGAAAATTTTTACCTCGCGTTGCGTAGGTCTTTGCGAATCAAATCCAAATCAGGAATCGCTTCAGCGTCTAACCCGTTCAGCCACTTACATTTTCGAAATGTAGAAGATTGCACTTCTACCGTTCCACCGTCTGCGGCAGCAATAAGTTGCAATAGCGGTCATATTTGCAACAACGGTGAAATACGTATTTGTTCGCGCGGCAGAAAATATAAATAATTCCTCTGCAGTATAGCCGTGAAAAGGAAATTCAAAAACCATTGGTTTTTGACGGGGAACGATCCGAGCGCCGCCAGCGGCGGAATCAGCGAGGTGAGTGAGTGGCAGCGGGCAAATTTACAAGCGTTCGGCGTTAGCCAGCGCAGGAAATTTGGGCACCGCAACAGGAACTTTTGCCTACTTTTTCCGCTGATGGAAAAAGTAGGCCCTCGGAGAGATCTAAAAAACGGAATCTCCCAAAATACCAAAAGTACCTCGCGGTCGAAACTGCGAAACAATCCTCTCGCTGATGGAAACGGACAAAAAGAAAAGCCGATGGGGCAATCCCATCGGCTTTCAGTTTTTACATTATTTCGCGGCTTCCGTGACAAGATTGAAGTAGTACACGCCTACACCGTTACCGTACAGCCCCGTCAATCCCTCGCGCAATGTCGTGTGACAGCCGTAATCGTACAGCGGAATCACGCCGCCCTTTTCCAGAAGCAGACGCTCGGCGTCCTCCAGATAGGCCATGCGTGCCTCAACGCTGGAGGAGGTGGCGGCCACGCGCAGCAGCATATTATATGCGTTGGAGCGGAAGTGACCGTAATTCGTCGCGGCGGTGCTGTGGAACTGGCTCAAAAATGCGGTGGCATCGTTATAACCGGCCGCTACGTCTGTCAGTGCCAGAGTGAATTCGCCCTTTTTCAGCGCTGCGGACATATCATCGGCAGCCACACCGTTTAGCGTGATAGTCAGGCCCAACTCGTCCTGCCATACCTGCTGGAGTTGCCTGACAATCTCGTCATTGATTTCGTTCTTCGCATACAGAAGCGTTATCTTGCCCAATGACGTTACGGCGGCAGCGTTATCATATCCTGCTTCCGCCATCTTTTCGTGAGCCATGGCGCAGTTGTCGGCGTAGTGCTCGCTGTCGTTATCAATCAGTGCGCCGTTGCTTTCGCGGAAGGCGGTGCCGTCCTCAGCCAGAATACCGTAGGTGACAAGGCCGTCTGCCACAGAATACGCACCGTCAAGAGAGGCAACCATAGCGTTGCGGTCAATCACCAGCGACATGGCCTGACGCAGGCCCACACTCTTTAGACTGGGAGCGGACTGGTTGATCAGCAGAGCCGCCACGCGGGGATAGACATCGGCGCCGTCCGGCGTACCGTCGCCGGGCTGACCCAGCATAAAGTCCAGTTCCTTTTCATCATAAAGAGCAGACAACTCGGCAGTGGTCTGGCGGAAAGTAATGCGGAGAGAATCGGTGTAGACACGCTTGGCATCGTAATAATTGCCCACAGACGAGAGCAGCATGTGACCGTTTTCCTGCGTGGTCACATAGTAGGCACCGTTGGTGGCGGCCTCATTGTCAGCGCGCAGAGGCATGGTAGCGGGCGCGGTGCAGATGGCGGAGAGGAAGTAGGGGCAGCGGCAGTTCAGTTTGACCACCAGCGTATGCTCGTCCTCGGCTTTGACCTGCAAAAGGGAGGCATCGCCCTTACTGCGCACCTGCGAGTAGCCCGCCACCACACTTAAAAGCGAGGCGTTGGGGGAGGCGGTGGCAGGATCGGCAAGGCGCTGCCATGCGTAGACAAAATCATTTGCCGTCACGTGCTGGCCGTCCGACCATTTGATGTCGTCACGCAGAGTGAAGGTATAGGTCTGCGTGCCGTCCAGTTCATCCTCACAGTGATAGGATTGGGCCTGCCCGCCGACCATATTGACACTGCCGTCACCGCCGGGAGCGAGTTTCATCAGATTTTCGTACAGATGGCTGACTACGATCTTTTCGCTGTCGGTGGTCACCATAGCGGGATCGGGTACGGCGCTCTGCCCCAACAGACCGATGCGCAAAGACGAATCGTCTTTCTTGCCGCAGCCTGCCAGCGACAGTGCCATCACCAGTGTCAGAAGCAGAGCCGCGATTCTTTTTGTACGTTTCATATACATAGGATATACTCCTTTATCAACAAATCTTACCCATCATTATACTAAAATTTGGGTATTTTGTAAAGCCTTTCACATGGCGGGAAAAATGTAAAGAAATTGTGACATTTCCAAAAACAGACTTACATTTTGCGGAATTGGTGCTATAATGCCAATGCTGCGTTTTCACTTTCCTGAGGAGGTATCATGCAAACGATCAAGCGATTTTTCAAGACCCATCCCCATGCGTGGTGGGGGGCGTTTTTGCCCATATATCTGGTCATGTTCTTCACTATTGAACATTTTATTACCGACAATTACTGGGCGACCCAGATGGCCATTGACAACTATATTCCGTTTTGCGAGTATTTTGCCATCTTTTATGTGACGTGGAGTCCCATTCTGGCCGCCGTGGGTGTGTATCTGATCATCAAAGACGGCGAGGGCTTCCGCCGATATATGTGGACACTGATGTTCACTTTCATTATGAGTACCATCATCTGTATCCTGATTCCTAATGGGCAGGATCTGCGTCCTGCCGTGATGGCCCACGATAATATCTTCACCAAGGCCGTTCTGTATACCTACTCCATTGATACCAATACCAATGTGTTGCCCAGCGTTCACGTACTGGGCGTGCTGGCGGCGGTGTTTGCCATCTGGAAAACGCCGGGCATGAAGAAACGGGGGTGGCGCGTGGCCACAATCGTGTGGGCGGTGCTGGTCATCGCCTCCACGTTGCTCATCAAGCAGCACGCATTTATTGATATCGTTGCCGCCTTTGCTGTAGGTGCGTTGGGTTATCTGGTGGTGTATGTGTTCATAGGACGCCGCCGTGACAAAAAAATGACCACCTCGTAAGAGGTGGTTTTTTGTTGGGGTGGGAGCGGTTTTGTTTGTCCCCGACGGGTGACTTTTTTCATCAATAGTTTTTTCACTTTTATTTCCCTCCGGGGGCCTACTTTTTCCATCAGCGGAAAAAGTAGGCAAAAACGCCGTTCAGAACCTGCGGTTCTAAAAATTCCCTTGCGCGTACGAGTGAGGCAGTAAATGATAAATTTTACCTCGCGTTGCGATGGCAAAGATAAAAACAAATCTAATTCAGGAATCGCTTCAGCGTCTAACCCGTTTAGCCACTCACACTTGCAAAATGTAGAAGATTGCACTTCTACCGTTCCACCATCTGCGGCAGCAATAAGTTGCAAACGGAGTCATATTTGCAACAACGGCATACACTGCATTCGTTCGCGTGGTAATGACTAATACATTTCTTTCGTAGTATAGCCGCGAAAAGGAATTTCAAAAACCATTGGTTTTTGACGGCGTTCTTTGGTCACTTTCTGTTGCTGATGACAGAAAGTGACCCTGCGGAGCAAATAATGACAAAACCGCCTCGCAGTCGAAAACGCGAAACAATATCCCTCACAGATGGCAAAAGCATACCACCAACGCCATCTGGTGGGCAATGCTGCCACGCTCCAGATAAATCTGCTTTTTTACACAAATTTTTTCGCTGAAATTAGCGCAAAACGACAACGAAACTTCGCCGCTTTCCACGGAAAAAGGAATTGACGATTATTTAACAAGGTGTTATGATATAGGCGTGAAGTGGGCGGTTACAAAACCGCCTCATGAAAAGAAGGAAAAGTGACTGACTCATTATTTCAGAAAAGAGGAAAAACTATGTATCGTATCGTGACGAAAGAGGCATTGAAGCCTACCGTGATCCTGTACGAGATCGAGGCACCGATGGTTGCCAAGAAAGCACAGCCCGGCCAGTTTATCATCCTGCGCGTGGATGAGAACGGTGAGCGTATTCCCATTACCATTCACGATTATGACCGTGAAAAGGGCACCGTCACCATCATTGTCCAGACTGTGGGTGCTACTACCGAGAAGCTGAGCCACAAGCAGCAGGGCGATTTCCTGCATGACTTCGTGGGTCCCTTGGGCAAGCCTACCGAAACCGAAGGTAAGAAGAAAGTCTGTGTCGTCGGCGGCGGCGTGGGCTGCGCTATTGCATATCCCGTTCTGAAGAAGTTCCATGATTGCGGCGCGGAAGTTCACGCTGTGGTCGGTTTCAAGAACAAGGACGTTGTCATTCTGGAAGATAAATTCAAGGCCGTGTCCTCCGTGCTGAAGGTCTGCACCGATGACGGCAGCTACGGTCAGAAGGGTCTGGTTACCGAGGCACTCAAGCAGCTGCTGGACGAGGGTAATCAGTATGACGAGATCTTCGCCATCGGCCCCATGGTCATGATGAAGTTCGTCTGCAAGACCACCGAGCCCTACGGTGTACCCACCACCGTGTCCATGAGTCCCATCATGATCGACGGTACCGGCATGTGCGGCGGCTGCCGCCTGACCGTTGGCGGCGAGATGAAGTTCGCCTGCGTGGACGGCCCCGACTTCGATGGTCACAAGGTTGACTGGGATCTGGCTGTCAAGCGTAATCAGATGTATCGTGAGTTCGAAATGCATAAGCACGAAGAGGTTTGCAACCTGTTCAATAAGGAGGTTCAGTAATTATGGCTAACATGAGAATGGATAAGAACG
>JAZLIB010000099.1:0-12133 GCA_045617185.1 Vescimonas sp. | reverse complement strand
ATCGATCATATTGCGGCTCAGTTTACCGCCGGCCTCCTGCAGCGCCGCGATAGCGGTGGCCGCCGTTACACCGGAAACCGTACCGCCGTTAGCAGTATCGCGGTTACCTGCCGTCTCTTTCATCTCCGCAATTTTGTTGTTCAGAATCGCCACATATACGCTATCGAGCCCTGCCGCATGGATGGGCGCAATGGAATCGGCGCCGAGATTGCCGTTAGTGTGAACAAAAGGCTTTGTCCAGTCGGCGTATTCATTTTCATTCACCGCACCGTCAGAGCGCACGAAGAAGCGAGGTGTAGCCGCCGCAAGTGTGTTTTTCAGAATCGCCTGATTCATCAGATCGATCTGCTTCTGCGGACTCTTGCACAAGTCCACATAACCATAGCCGCAGGGCGTTCCCTCCTCAGGAAACAGCACATCGAACACAAAGGGATACTGTCCGTGATCATACCAGCCGCGTTCTGCCATAGAGCGACCGGCAGGCACCTGTCCCATGATGGGCATACCCTGCTCGTCCATGCCGATTACCGCCGTCTTGGTAGGCACCACCGTGTCATTTTCCGTGGCATACAGCACCGTTTCTCCCACGAACTTGCAGTAGTGCAGTACGCCGCCCTTTTTGTAGTACCAGTCCACCACCAAGGACTTGTCGGAGGTGTCCACCGTGTCGTCATAGAGATAGCGGCTCACAGAGAAATTGCCTCCGGACAGTTTTCCCTCCAACTGAGGATACTGTGCAAGCAACTGCTCATTGGACACCAGTTCCGTGGAGAAAAAGTGGGGTGAATCCTGAATATTCTTCACACCCGGTTCCCAAAAGAGATGCAGAAGTTCCATACGCTTAACAGAAATATCGCCCAGACCGTTTAACTTGTTGCCGTCCCAGAATACGCCATAAACGGCACAGCCGGATTTCAACTTATACCACCACGCATCGGAGTACACACGCTTGAACTGATTCTTCTTGAGGATCACCGGCAGAATACGGCTCAGTTTGGTGGCCTCCTCCCGATCATTTGCCTCTCTGGGTAATACGGTAGGCTCAGGATAACAGTCCATGGCATCAGCGTGCTTGGAAAGAATACAGTTCACCAGCCAACCGCTGGTAGGCTGAGGATCACCATCGTTACCGCCCTCGCCGCCCTTTGCCATCTGCTCCCAGTGCCGCAATTTCCAAAACTGTTCGTTGTCGATAATGCGCTTTTCCAGGTTTGCCTTCCCCTGCTTGTACTTTTTCAGGATGTCGGCAGCCTTGCGCACTTCCTCCCGACCGATCATCGATCGCAGGATTTCCATTTCTTCCATATCGTTCCTCCCTCATTCATTTGTTGGGGTTATCGCTTTCATCTATCCCGTGTTACCTCCCATTTGTTGCACGCACATGGATAACACGCATAAGAATCTTTAAAATTTTTTCATCGCGCCCCACGACCCGAAGTTACCCTTTTTCAGGTCCAGCGGATCGTCCTGCGGTTTTGCATTGCTGTCACTCCTTCGTGGTGGAATCGGCCTCGACATACAAAAATAGCGGCACTCGTCCGCCACATGATCCTCTTGTTTGGTGTCAAGGTCTTCTACTTCACATTCCGAGAATAGCCACGCCGGCACCGTTCGCAAGAACGCTCGGCAGGTGCTAAACACGTACATCATGGGATACCCCTCCTCATCAAAACTGAGTCGATAGTGCATCTGCATCCACCCGGGAATCCGTCGATTGTCCCCTTTGGTAAAGTAGATACGATATTTCAGTGCCGTTTCGTAGATACTCTCACCGCGGCTGCTGTCCCAGATAGCGGGGTCAGCCACGCCTTGAATATCCCGTCCTTTCAGCCATGGGTGACTATCCTCAATGCGTCGCATCTCTGCAAACTGTTTGTCCGGTGTCCACCGCACCCCCTCATCGGGATTACTGGTACACCCGTACAGTTCCAGAATACGGTAGATCACACCGTCGGGATCCACCGCCCACCACGCGCAGGAAAAAGGCTTGGCATAGCCAAAGTCATAACTGCGATAAATGCGCCACTCCCGCGGTATCTCAAACGGCTCGATCACATGGGTAAAGCGTCTGTCCGCATAATGCTCTGGATTGTCGGTAAACTCCTGAAAAAACTGTCCCTCGAAGATATCCCACTTTCCCTCCAGCCACGCCTCACGCAGTTTGCGCGGCAATGACTCCAACTGTTTGAGATAGTCCGGCTGTGCTTTCAGCAGTGCCTGATTGTCAGTCACCCGAGCTGGAATAAAGGCGTAGTCCTCTGCATTCTCTCCCGGCTCATATCGTCTGTCGATGAAAAGACGTTTGATGTAGGTATGTCCTGGCCCGCCGGGGTTGCAAGTGTAGTAAATGCGCTTAGGAAAGTCGTTCACACCGCGCAGACAAGCGGCAAACTGCCGCATCCACCCCTCCCGCAGTTGGGTAGCCTCGTCCAAAAAAATCACATCAAATTCCGCACCTTGGTATCGATCCAGATCACTGTCGCAGGCACAGTACCCTAACTCCAGTACGCTCCCATTCGGAAAAACGAACTGTCTTGCTGTGGCGCGATACTCCGCGATTCCCTGAAGTTCCGTGCGCAAAAATCGCACATGATTGTTCTCCACCTCCGGATAACTTCGCCTGATCAATAAAAGACGAATCCCCGGGTAGTGCAGCGCCATCAGTTTTGCCTTGGTACGTACCGCCCAGCTTTTGCCGCCGCCGCGAGCACCGCCGAAGGCGATGTATTTCTTCCGGCATTGCAAAAACTGCTTCTGTTTTTCGTTGGGTGTACCGATCAGCAGTTGTCGTTCCTTCATCTGCCCCATTCTTCCGCCTCACCCTCTAACACCACGCGCACCAGCGGGTTGTCTGCCTTGATTTCATTCTTGTTTTTGGACAGATTGTTCAGTTCTTTGAGCACGGCAGTCAGTTCCTTCAATGTCTTTACATCCATTTCCTCACCGTCTGCGGTCTTATCCACCATACCCGAAACAATAACAATCAATCGCTCAACTGTTCCGTCCAAATCGCCCCGAGAACGTTTTTTGGCATATCTCTTGCGGTCACCGCCCCAGTCCTCACGCTTTGCATGCTTACCGATCACGCTGGCCGGCACGCTGAACTGTCTGCTTAGTTCCTTGTAGCTGATGCCACCCTGCTCATATCGCGCCCGGATGTCCTTCCATGGAGTCTGTCCCATGTTACGCACCTCCCTCTTGACGGAATGGCGCAAGGATCTGCCGTGCGTAGTCACCTGCACAGTCGTCACATACTGTCTCACCGTCCATACGGTAAAACGGCTCATTCCAACGAATTTCTCCTCCGCACAGATCACATGTCGTACGCACAGCGCTCCCATCTTCTTCATATAGCAAAGGAAAACGCATTTCCTCACCTCCCCACTTATGAACCCGAACCTCTTACAAGTTGCACGAAAAGGGTCAACAAGCGCAAAAAAAGAGCGCATCGTCAAAAGACGATGCGCCTTAATGCGTTATAAAGTATGTTATCCGTGGAAATATCCGTACAGTTCGATCGCGCCGAACACAATCATAAACAAGCCAAATGCGATAATAAACACAGAGGCAAGTTTCTTGGAGGCATCAGCCTTCAGCATAGTGACGCCCAGCAAAACCATGGAGGCAGCCAGCGCAAAGGCAGAAGCAGCGGGTATGTAAACGATGCTCAATTTACGCAGAATCCAAAAGATAATGGAAACGGCCAGCAGACCGATACAAGCTTTTCTTCTTTTTTCAAAAGACATATACGTTTCCTCCCGCAAATTTAACTGTCATTAGTGTAACGGATTTCTGTGCAAAAAACAACCCTTTCTTCTGAATTTAATCCCCGCATCACATCAAAAGCCGCGGCAGCTTTTATACTGCCGCGGCTTTATTCGTTTATTGGAAAATACAGATCCTATCAGATCTTCATGCACACGTCCCAGGCGCTCCAGATGACGTTGCGCAGGTTGCCCCAGTTGACGCAGGTGCCGATCTTGTGGACGTGACGGCCTGCACCGTTGAATGCCTTGGGCACGAAGCCGATACCGTTGACCACGTTGTCGCAATCCACACGGAAAGCTTCGCCGCCGTTGTTGGGCTTGACCATAACGTAACCGTCACCGATCTCGCTGATAGAATGTTCCAGATAGATGGGAACCTTCTTAAAGCGCAGCATATCGCGCAGGAAGGAACTGTTGGCAAGGCAGGTGCCTTTCGCTACGATCAGATCGTTGGCATACTCCACGATAACGGGGTGCTTGCCCTGCAGTACCAGCTCGTAAGCAGCCTCGCAGGAAGACTGGCCACCGCCGAAGAACACGACCTTATCGCCGATTTCCTTATCGCTATCCAGCAGGTCGGTGAAAGTCAGGGTCTTGTTGAAGCCGGGCACCAGCAGATGCTTGGGCTCACTACCCACGCTGACGATCACTTCGTCGAACTGGCGCAGCAGCATATTGACATCGTTGACCTCGGTGTTGAAGCGTACTTCAATGCTGTATTCCTTCAACTCACGCTCATACCACTTCAGCAGCTGCTTGTCGGCACCCTTGAAGCTCATGGCGCTGGCGGTGTTGTAAAGGCCACCCAGACGATCTTCCTTCTCGAAGATCACGGGCATGTGGCCGCGCTTTTTCAGCACCAGAGCAGCTTCCATACCGCCGATACCGGCACCGATGATAGCCACCTTCTTGGGGTTCTTAGTGGGAACGATCTTATACTTATTGTGCTGCATGGTGCTGGGGGTCAGAGCGCAGCGAGCCAGATGCAGGGAATCGTCCAGACTCTGGGTGTTGGCAGTACCCTTGGACTTGGCAAAGCTGAAGCAGGCATTGTGGCAGTTGATGCAGGGCTTGATTTCTTCTTCGCGGCCGTTCATCAACTTGGTAACCCACTCAGGATCGACCAGGTTCTGACGTGCAGTACCCATACCGTCGATCTTACCGGCAGCGATCTCAGCAGCGGCCACATCGGGGGTCATCTTACCGGCGCAAACCACGGGCTTGCTGGTGAAGTTCTTGATGTGCTCCACTTCGCTCAGGTTGCAGTTCTCGGGCATATATACGGGAGGATGAGCCCAGTACCAGGCATCGTATGTACCGTTATCGCAGTCGAACATATCGTATCCGGCCTCTTCCAGATACTTGATAGCCTTCTCGGACTCTTCCATGTCGCGGCCGAATTCTTCGAATTCCTCACCGGGCACAGCGCCTTCGCCCCAGCCCTTGGTCTTGGACACTACGGAGTAACGCAGTGCCACGGGGAAGTCCTGACCGCACTCACGCTTGATAGCCTGTACGATCTCCACGGGGAAGCGATAACGATTCTCGAAGGATCCGCCGTACTCATCGGTGCGGAAGTTCCAGTTCTTCATGGTAAACTGATCCAGCAGATAGCCTTCATGCACCGCATGGATCTCCACGCCGTCAACGCCGGCGTCCTTGCACATCTTGGCGGTCTTGGCAAAGGCCTCCACCATCTCCTTGATCTCCTCGCGGGTCAAAGCGCGGGAGATGTAATCCTCCTGCCAACGGTTAGGAGTCTCAGAGCAGGAAGCGCAGGCATACTCCACATCCAGGAAGCAGCTGGCGACCTTACCCACGGGCTTATTCTTCAGCAGCATGACCATCATGTCGTTGATAGCCATGGAACGGCCGAAACCACCGGCCAGCTGGACGAACAACTTAGCACCGGTCTTGTGGAACTCGGGCATCCACTCAGCCAGATCCTTGAACATCTTCTTGTTCTGATACAGCCAACGCTTACCCATGGTATCGCGCACGCACTGCATACCGGGCAATACCAAGCCGACATTCTCCTGCGCACGGTTGAGAATATGGTGAGCGGCTTCCTTGTCAAAATGGCAGGGCTCCAACCAACCAAAGAGGGACGTACCGCCCATAGAGGTCTGGACGATGCGGTTTTTAATCTCCACATTACCGATCTTCCACGGCGTAAAGAGGGCTTGATATTTTTCGTTCATCATAAGGGGGCCTCCTTCGTGATTTTCACTAAATTTTCCCTCCGCCTGCTCTTCCTGACAAGCGGATATATACATATTGTTATTGTACTTGATTTTTTCCCGTCAGTCAAGGGAAACCCATTGTCCGCTAAGAAAAAACAACAGTATCAAGGAGATTTTACGCTTCATCGCCAGTTTTTTCCTTTTTTGCCTTACCCTCGAACTCGCCGAAAAATGCCGCGCCGAGAATCAGCACCGCACCGATCATGCCCAACACGGACATGGTTTCATGTAGAATCAGAGCCGAAAGGATCAGCGCCGTAATGGGATCGAGATAACTGAACAGCGCGATACTCTGTCCTCGCAGGCCGTCCATACTGCCGAAGTTCAGCGCGTAAGCCGCACCGGTGTGAACAAGGCCCACAACGAGCAGCATGATCACGGCAGTTATGTTGAATTTCACTTCCGCAAAATTCTCCGTCAGCAGCAGATACGGCACCATGATGATGGCCGCTGCCAGCAGTTGAATGGTAGTCTTTTGATATACCTCCACCCCGGGCATCTTTTTGTTGATGATCACCACCGTGGCATACAGCACCGCCGCACCCAGGCCGAGTAAAACGCCTTTCATTTCCGCCAGAGACGGCACACCGTTCTCCACCACGCCGGACACGAATACCATACCTACAACCGCTACCAGCGCACAGATTCCCTTTTTCAGCGTTAGTTTTTCATGAAATACCAGCGGTGACAGCAGGATCACGATGGTCGGTTCCATGTAGTAGCAAAGGGTCGCCGTCGGCACGGTAGTGTAGTTGTACGCCTCAAACAGTAACAGCCAGTTGATGCCGATCAGCACACCCATAATGGCGAATATGGTGAACTTTTTTGCGCCGATCTTTTCCCGATTCCCCTGCTTTCTCGCAGTCGCCAGAATCAGCAGGAATACCGAACCGATAATACCTCTGCAGCAGGCCAGCAGCGCCGATGGCAGAGGAATGTAGCGGCGAAAAATACCGATGGTACCAAAGATCAGCATAGAACTGATAAACATCATTAAGGATTTAGGGTCATTTTTCTTATCCATCATATAAGCCACTCCTTGCGGTGTATTATATTCTGTACCCATTTTGCACTATCACGGGTTAATTGTCAAATATTGTATATAAATTTGTTACACCCATATACCGATTTATCAAAAAAGCCGCCCAATGGGCGGCTTTTCCTATTTCGTACAATCTTTATCGCGCAGAATTTACTGCAAGATGGCGGCGGTTTTAAGGCACATTATGCACTTCCGAATCCGGTACCTTTTCCTCCTCCGTATTCAGTTCATCTTCATCACGCTTATGCTGTTTCACTTTTTTCGCAATGGTCTTCACAACAAGTGCAATCAACGTATACGTCAGATGCATTGCCAGGAAACCGACAACCCCGAAGAAGATATCGGAAAATGCCATGTGACCTGTATGGGTAATCTTCTGTCCGATCTCGATAGCAAATGTGATAACGATGATGACTGTGGTAGTATAAATCCAGGAAACAACCCCGATTTTCCCTCGCTGGGCGAGTGCCTTAAAAGCAGGATGAACAATCAGAAATATCACCATTCCGACCGCACCGATAACAATAAAATGCAAAGCCTTGTCCGACAGAGCGAATTCATAGTCGTTATTCAGTTGCAAAATCCAGTCGTGAATGAGAGCAATACATTCCACGATTTTGTACAGTAATTGTTTGAGCATAAGAATACCTCCTCCAACTTCTCTGTATATAGCGAAGAAGTCCAATGCCGATATCAACTATTTATATACAAAGGGGCAGCAAAGCCGCCCCTTTGTATATTTGGTGGAGATGAGGGGAGTCGAACCCCTGTCCGAAAGCGCTTTAACAAGACTTTCTCCGGGCGCAGTCAAGTTTTAAAGATTCCCTCCTCGCAAAGACACTTAACAGACTTTACGATTCAGTAGAGTCATGATGCATGGGCGGGGCAACTCTTACCCGCCTCACGTCCGCCACATAAACGACGCCTTCCCCGGCCTGTGGCCTCTCCGGTTCAGACGGTCACTGCTTAAGCAGCGACAGCAACAGTATTAGTGTTGTTGTTTAATTTATAAGTTTGCCCGTTTTAAGGTGGCCAGGCGCCACCGCCCGCTTATCCGGCCTCCACACCCCCGTCGAAACCGGTACATCCCCATATAATTTATTACGCAGAAATCAAAGGATTTCTGCGTAATAACTCGCGCTTATCGCGGCGACCCATAACGGGTCGCCTTGGTCGGCGCGAGAAACTCGCATTGCTCGTTTGTGCGGTGTTTTTCATGCGGCAAAGCTGCATGAAAAACAATTCAAAAACTTATCTGTGGAAAGGATCAGGCAGTTTGTCGGGTTCGGGATACTCAATACCCTTGGTATCCACGGTGACAGACTTCATGACCTGCGGCTTCTTGGGCTTGTTGGTTATCATGTTGCGGGGCTGGGAAGCGATCGCGTCCACTTCCTCCATACCCTCGATCACCATACCGAAAGCGGCGTACTGACCGTCCAGATGGGGAGAATCTTTGTGCATGATGAAGAACTGGCTGCCGGCGCTGTCCATTGCCTGTGCGCGTGCCATGGAAAGCACACCGCGGGTATGGCGCAGATCGTTGGTGACGCCGTTGGCAGCAAACTCACCCTTGATGCAGTAGCCGGGGCCGCCCATGCCGGTGCCGTCGGGGCAGCCGCCCTGAATCATGAAACCGTAAATGCAGCGATGGAAAATCAGGCCGTTGTAAAAACCGCTGTTGGCAAGACTGATAAAATTGCGCACGCTCTGAGGCGCGATGTCGGGATACAGTTCTGCAACGATCTTGTTGCCATTTTCCATTTCGATAGTCACAATAGGATTGTTCATAAGATAACTCCTTTTTCTTGGTATACTCAGCGGTTTTTCCGTGCGCGATCCATTTCGCGTTTGGCATCGCGCTCAGCAATGGATTGCCGCTTATCGTAGTTCTTTTTACCTTTGCAAAGACCCACCTCGATCTTCACCCGCGAGTCCTTAAAGTAGACCGACAGCGGAATCAAGGCATAGCCGTCCTGCTTTTGCAGATCGTGCAGTTTGCGGATTTCCCGCTTGTGCATCAGAAGACGCTTGGGGCGATCGGGGTCTTTGTTGAAAATATTGCCCTGCTCATAGGGAGAGATGTGCATGTGGTGTACGAAAATCTCGCCGTCCTTGACCACGCAGTAGGAATCTTTCAGATTCAACGCGCCACCGCGGATAGACTTAACCTCCGTGCCAAACAGTTCCACACCTGCTTCGTAGCGATCCTCCACGAAATAATCGTGGTGCGCTTTGCGGTTTTGTGCCGCGATTTTAATACCAGCCTTTTGCATGGAGGACCTCCTTTCCCATTTTAAAGACAGTATATCACATTTCCCCTTTCCATGCAAGAGGTGAACTTCCTCACATTTTGCTGCAAACATCATTTGACAACCAGAGTTCACTCGTGCTACCATCTTTTACATAGAAAACGCAGGAAGGAGCCGCCATGGAATCCACTACTTCCGTCCGTCACGGTCTGACGGGCAGTACACTCAAATTGATTGCCATCATTGCCATGGCGCTGGATCACATCGCATGGACTCTGATTGACCCACAGTTGGCCGCCCTTGGTCTGACAAGTTTTCCGCAGTTCCCATCCCTCGGCGCTATGCAGTCCTGTCCCATGCTCTGCATTCTGTCCTATCTCTTTCATTTTATCGGACGCACCACCTTTCCGCTGATGCTGTTCTTCCTTACAGAAGGCATGACGCACACCCGAAATTTTCGTCGATACGCATTAAATTTACTTATTTTTGCTTTTATTTCGGAAATCCCCTTTGACCTCGCATTCAGCGGCACAGCGTTCAATTTTTCCCAGCAAAATGTATTTTTTACGCTGTTTCTTTCCCTCATTGCCATATATACCATTCGTAAATTGTCCCATAAGCCGCTGCTCGTATTCCTGATCGTTATCCTTTGTGCCGCCACGGCATTCTTGCTTCGCAGTGACTACAGTTACAAGGGAATCATCATTGCCTGCGTCATCGAACTGCTGCGTGAGAAAAAGACGCTCGCCTATCTCTTTGGCTGTCTGTCGGCAACGGCGCTTTCCCCTTATGAAATCACCGCCCTGCTGGCACTGCCTGCCGTTCACGCCTATAACGGCCAACGCGGACGAAAATTGAAATATTTCTTCTACATCTTCTACCCTGCTCATTTACTGCTTTTGTTTGCCATAAAACATCTGCTTTAATTGTAAAACCACCTGCTGACGACCTTGTCAGCAGGTGGTTTTTTTATAGTGTTTCAAGCAGTGCCACGCAACCATCGTAAATGTCACGGCAGGCTACATCGAATCGATCGGGATACCCTGGGTCGGTCACATCGCCGCCGTGGTTGGTGAAGAAGCGATAACAAATTCCGCACCTCTGCCCTGCTTGTCGCCGAATCCTTCATCACAAACTCTGCCATAGGACTGCGGCATATAGCCGTAGCACACGAATAACACTTTCAGGCAAGACAAAACCTCGTCTCTACATTCATTAGTTGATCTTAACTAATACGCGGTTTTCAGTCGTTACGACCTTGGTCGTCTTCTTGAATAAGTAGATATTCTTGGCACTGGTTGCATTCTGTGTATTGCCTGCATCAATATAGTTGTCCCACTGCTTCATAGTGAAGTAGCCGCCCTTATTGACTACGGTAATACCGCCGCCCCATGCACCGATCTGGTTGCGATCCCAGTTCTGGATGTAGGAAATCGGCTCATTGGATCCCAGTGCAGTTGCATTGGAGATGACCGGACTGGACGTCTGGTTTACAGACGTATTAGCCTGCGAGAACTTCCATAAGTAGTTCGCGTCATTTCCGTTTGCATGGGAGAAGGAAGATGTAAGTACATTGTTTGATACCGTTGCTGCCGTATTGTAAACGTTGTAGCCGGTGTGACCCAGGATCTTGACATTTCCGTTGCTGCCGGATGCCATCAGATACTCACTGTTGGTGTCGATGGTGGTTGCACGTTCATACACGGTAGTGGTTGTGTTCTCATATTCAATGTGAACTTCGTAACGATTTACGGCCGTTGTCTTTACTTCCTTGAATAGGTATACATTCTTTGCGCTCAGAGTCTTGGAAGTCAGATTATTGGGATTCAGATAACTCGTCACACCGGAACTGGTTGTCTTGTAAATCTGGTATGCGCCGTTTCCGCAGTTCTTGATCGCCATCTGCTCACCGGTTGTATTAAACTGGGATGCGCTGGAGGTCTTGACATACAATCCGTTGTTGGATATCTTTCCGGTTGTTGCACTAGCGAAGTTCCACATGAACTGATTGAGGTTCTTCCCGGACATATCGATCTTGCCGTTGGTTACGTATGCGGTAGATTTAAATGCAGTGCCATTGTTATTTCCGATAATGGTTACATTACCGTTATTGCCGGATGCAATAATGTATTTCTCTCCTGCTGTGATGCTGGTTGCCAGCTGATACGTTACCGTGGTTACGGTCTCTTCCACGATCTCGAACTCTGGTTCTACGGTCTCCTGATAGCTGTCGCCGCAGTAATCGCAACGGTACTTCTTATAACCGTTATTGCCATTTACAGCCGGAACATCCTCTACCAGACAATAGCTGTGATCGCCGTATACAGTATCCTCTGCCTTGGTCTCATCGCAGTATTCGCACTTATAGACCTCCTGGCCCTTTTCAGAGCAGTTGCCGGTCGTCTCATAATCGAATACGAAGCTGTGATCGCCGTACACGGTATCCTCTGCCTTGGTCTCATCACAATATTCGCACTTGTAGATCTTCTGGCCTTTTTCTGAGCAGTTACCAGTCGTCTCGTGATCGAACACGAAGTTATGTTCTCCGTATACAGTATCTTCTGCCTTCTCTTCCTGGCAGATGGTACACTTCTAGATCTTCTGTCCCTTTACGGAGCAGTTACCGGTCGTCTCGTGATCGAATACGAAGTTATGTTCTCCGTATACAGTATCTTCCGCCTTCTCTTCCTGGCAGATGGTACACTTGTAGATCTTCTGGCCCTTTACAGAGCAGTTACCGGTCGTCTCACTTACAAGTTCAAAAGCATGGTCACCGTAAGTAGTACTTTCTACCTGCGTCTCATCACAATATTTGCACTTATAGATCTT
>JAZLIB010000098.1:0-7229 GCA_045617185.1 Vescimonas sp. | reverse complement strand
CCGACTTTTTTCATAGGTAATTACTCCTTTCAAAATGCCGCGAATGATATCTGCTCGTACTTCCTATATTATTATAATAGTTGTTTTGTAAATTAGCAATATGTCGAAAATGAAATTGACAGAAAAGAGAAAAGTGCTATAATGTCTGCATAAAAAATTGCGAAAATTATAAGACGAGATATCTGATATTAGATGGAGGCCTTGGCATGGAACGTCAGTTTACCTTGAGTTGTTGCTCTACTGTGGATCTGCCCTATGCGTACATGGAGGAGCGAGATATTCCGGTTTTATTCTACACCTATGTGGTGGATGGGCAGGAGTATGTGGACGACATGGGACGTGACGCAGAGGCGCTGCCGCGTTTTTACCGTTTTTTAGAGGAAGGGAAACTGCCTCAGACTTCGCAGATTAACGTGGGTACGTACCTGGAGTTCTTTGAAAAAATGCTGCAAAAGGGTGATTTGCTGCATATTGCCTTTACATCCGGCCAGTCCGGCTCTGTACACAACGCGATGCTGGCGGCGAAGGAATTGCAGGAGAAATATCCCGACCGCAAGATCATCGTGATCGACTCTCTATGCTCCTCCAGCGGCTACGGTATGCTGGTGGATACGGCGGCGGATATGCGCGACGAAGGAAAGAGCATTGATGAGGTAGCACAGTGGGTGCTGGACAATCGCAATACACTGCACCATCAGTTTTTCTCATCCAACATGACCCAGTTCCGCAGGACGGGCCGTGTATCCGGTGCCGCGGCAATGGTGGCAACAATTATGAATATCTGTCCCATTATGCGCTTAGATGCCGCCGGTGCTATCAAGGCTTACGGCAAGGTGCGCGGTAAGAAAAAGGCTGTGGAGGCCACGGTAGAGGCCATGGCAGAACATGCGCAGGGCGGTGTTAATTACGATCAGCGATGCTACGTGTGTCATTCCCAATGCCCGGAAGATGCCCAAATGCTGATTGAAGCGTTGGAGGAACGATTCCCCAAGGTAAAGGGAAAAATCCGTCTTTGCGATATTGGTACGATTATCGGCAGTCATAGCGGTCCCGGTACAGTTGCTGTGTTTTTCTGTGGTGACGAACGGCCAGTCATGGAATAAAAGAAAGAATCCCGCCTGATAGACGGGATTCTTTTTGTATCCAAAATAAAAACAGACCAGTCTTTCGACTGATCTGTTTCCTGGTGCGCGAGGCGGGACGCACTTTTGCTACGCAAAACTGCCGACCTTGCGGCATAGCCGCTGCGGACATTTTGCCTAAAAATATGCCACTGGCATATTTTCTTCACGGCAAAACCCTCTTAGGGTTCAAGTCCCGCCTATAAAAAATCAGGCCAACCAAACGGTTAGCCTGATTTCCTGGTGCGCGAGGCGGGACTTGAACCCGCACGTCCGTAGTGGACACTAGAACCTGAATCTAGCGAGTCTGCCAATTCCACCACTCGCGCGTAACAACAGAACATATTATAACGAGGGAAAACGGTTTTGTCAACCCCTTATTTTACATATTTCTGTTGTAAATATTATTTTATGCGAATACGGTCTGCACCAGCACCATATAGACGATGGTACCTAAGGCGATGGAGAGCAGATTATTGCGTTTCCAAAGATGGACAAGTGCCGTCACGGCAATGCCGGCAAGATAGGGTACAAAGTTGCCCAAGGCGGTAAAACTGATGTCTTTAATGCAATAGATGACCAATGTGGCCATGATCGCCATGGGAAGAACTTTCCCCAGATAACGGACGGCAGCGGGTACCTCGCGGCCACGGAAAATAACGAAGGGAAGAGCGCGTTCTAAGTAGGTGCAGGCAGCACAGATTACGATAATAAGAATCGAACGAGTGACATCAATGCTCATTTATGCGTCCTCCTTTTCCGGCGTAATATAGCGGCGCAGTACGGTCAATGCAGCCACGGTGATGATCAGAGAGGGAAGAATGAAATTGCTCGGGCCAAAGATCAGCAGGCAGAGGGCCGAGGAAACTACGGCAATCGCTGCGGGCAGACGGCTGGTAGCGCCTTTCATCTGATCCAGCAGAATCGTGACAAAGAGAGCGGTCAGTGCAAAGTCCACACCCGTCATGTCAAATGGAATCAGTGAGCCGATCAAGCCACCCAATACACTGGGAATCAGCCAATAGAGCATGACCAGAGTAGATGTGAATATGTAGATCCATTTTTCATCCATGGTATCATCTGCTTTTGTGGCGCAGTGGAGAGAATAATTCTCGTCAGACAACGTATAAATCAGGTAATGCTTCCACGGGCCGAGTGTGCGGAATTTTTCAATAAAAGAGATGCCATAGAAGATATGGCGGCTGTTGACCAGCAGCGCCATCACTGCTACCGTTATAAGGGAAACAGAACTGGTAAAAAAGGAAATCATCAAGAACTGCAAAGAGCCGGCCAAGAGGAAAAGACAGGTGGCACCTGTCCAAAGCGCGTTATATCCGGCATTTTGCATCAGCACGCCGTAGGCCAGTCCCAAGGGAATGAAACCGGCAAAAATAGGTAAGCTGTGCTGCAGGGCATAGGTGAAAGATTTTTTAAGCTTCATGGCAACACCTTCTTATACTGAACTATTTTTATCATACGAAAAAGATATCATTTTTGCAAGGAAAAAATGCATTGCGTACTGGAAATAAAAAGAGGAACGTAGTACAATAGAATGAAAACTATTTAATGAGGTGTTTTTTATGGAAGAAACACGCAGTTTCGGTTATATCTGTCCCCAATGTGGTAAGGCGGTGGTGGCACGGCGCAGTAAGTTTGCACTGTCTGCGGCGGCAGCCAATATCGAGTGCGAGTGTGAAAAAAGCAGTATGCAGGTGGAAACAGACGGTGTGAAATTCCGAATGTGGGTACCATGCGGCCTATGCGGTGAGACCCATCAGGCTGAATGCAGTGCAGAAAGTGTGCTGGAGGGTCGCGGTATCGGTCTGGCCTGTCCCAAGTCCCATCAACTTTGCTGTTACATCGGTGAAGAGCAGCAGGTGCTGCGTCAGATGGAGCAGCTGGCAATCCTTGCTCAGAAGGAAAAGAACGAAGAACCGGAGGCCTTTACCGACAATGTGATCATGTACGAAGTGCTTTCGGAGTTGAAGGATATTGCTTCCCGTGACGGCATCAGCTGCGGATGTGGCAGTAAAGAATATGCTATTCAGGTGCGCCGTGCGGCAGTAGATCTGGTATGCAAAAAATGCGGCGGTAAGCTGCGCTTGCCTGCGGCAACTGATGAAGATCTTGACCGTCTGTGCTGTCAGATGAAACTGACCATCAAAAGTCGATGAGTGCGATAATTTGCTTTGCGCTTTTCATGGGCGCCATGGTGGCCTGCCTTGTCACCGGCTATGATATGTTCTGGGCGCTGCTGTTTGGCATTGTCCTGTTTTTGCTGCGTGGAAAAGCCAACGGCTACAGTTGGCGCGATATGTGGAAGGCCATGTGGGGTGAGGGCAGTAAGGTACTGTCATTGATCGTCATTTTCATGCTTATCGGTATGATTACCGGCTTATGGCGCTCCTGCGGTACGATTGCTTTTTTCATCTATCATGGTATTCGACTGATTACACCGAAGCTCTTTATCCTGATCGCATTTTTGTTGACTTGCCTGCTATCCTATGCGTTAGGTACAGCATTCGGTGTGGCAGGCACAGCTGGTATTATCCTTATGGCCGTGGCGCGCTCCGGTGGTGTCAGCGAAGTGGTAACGGCCGGTGCGGTGCTGGCAGGTGCTTTCTTCGGCGACCGCTGTTCGCCGGTTTCCTCCAGTGCCAGTCTGGTGGCGGCACTGACAGAATCGCCGTTATATGATAACCTGAAAATGATGCGTCGCACGGGGTGGTTGCCATTGGGCATTTCCGTGGCGATTTATGGGGTATTATCGGTGACCCACCCCCTGACACAAATGAACGATGAAATGCTCGCCGCCTTGCAGGATAGCTTTGTGATTTCGCCGTGGACAGTACTGCCGGCAGTTATCATGTTGGCGTTGCCACTTTTGAAAATACCCATTCGCCACACCATGGAAATCAGTATTGTTAGTGCCATTGCTATTACGGTATTTGTGCAGCACATATCCCTTTGGGAAACGGCAAAGATTCTGATTTTGGGTTACAATCCTTCCACCGGCGCATTGGCGGACATTGTGTCAGGCGGCGGTGTGATATCTATGGTGACCTGCTCAGTACTGGTATTCACGGCGACCATGTATAGCGGCCTTTTGGGCGGCACCAAGGTGCTGTTAGGCGCTAAGGGATTGGTAGGGAAAATAGCGGATCGCGCAGGTCTGTTCGCCGCTACGGTAGTGGTCAGTATTGCTTGCGGTATGGTGCTATGCAACCAATGCGTGGTAGTAGTGATGGGTGGCCAACTGGTGGCAGATTCCTACCGCAAACACGGCATAGCGAACGGTGAAAAAGCGCTGGATATGGAAAATTCCGGCATCGTACTTTCAGCGCTGATTCCGTGGAACATAGCCTGCGGCATTCCGCTGAAGATGATGGGCGTAGGGAGCAGTGCGGTAATCTATGCGGTATTTCTGTATGTGCTGCCCATCTGTTACGCCCTTACAAAAAGAAAATTCTATCCCAAGCAAGAAAGGAACGAAACACTATGATTAATCTGCTCTCTCGCTGGTTTATCCGCGATCGAGACAATGTGAGCGATCCGACTGTGCGCCGCGCCTACGGTCAGTTGTGCGGTTTGGTCGGTATCGGCTTGAATATCCTGCTGTTTATCGGTAAATTCTTGGCTGGTACGCTCAGCGGATCTATCGCCATTACGGCAGATGCCTTTAACAACTTGAGCGATGCCGGTTCTTCTGTCATCACTTTGTTGGGGTTCCGACTGGCAGGACGTAAGCCCGATCCAGAACACCCCTTTGGTCACGGACGAATTGAGTACATTTCCGGCCTGATTGTGTCGGGGTTGATTCTGCTGATGGGTGTAGAACTGGCGAAGACTTCTTTTGATAAAATCCTCCATCCGGAGGCTGTGGATTTCAGCGTGATCGCTATCATCATTCTGGTGGCGTCCATCGCTGTGAAACTCTACATGGGTATGTATAATCGTCAGATCGGTAAGAAGATCAACTCTGCGGCTATGGAGGCCACGGCGGCAGACAGTATCAGCGACTCAATTTCCACTGCTGCGGTGCTTGTTGCTATGCTGGTGGCAAAGTTTACGGGTCTGATGATCGATGGCTATGTAGGTATGATCGTGGCAGTATTGATTCTGATTTCCGGCATCAAGGCGGCCAAGGAAACCATTGCTCCGCTGCTGGGGCAGGCGCCTGATCCGGAATTCGTCAAGCAGATTGAAGAAATTGTCATGGCACATGAGCCTATTTGCGGCATTCACGATCTGGTGGTTCATGACTACGGTCCCGGACGTGTGATGATCTCGCTCCATGCCGAAGTACCTGCCAGCGGCGATATTCTGGAACTGCACGATGTGATCGACAATGCCGAAGCGGCACTGCGTAAGGAACTCAATTGCGAGGCGGTCATCCACATGGATCCCATTGTCACCGACGACGGCATGACTTCTCAGTTACGCGCAGAAGTAGCAGAGATGGTAAAAACCATTGATGAACGCATGACCATCCACGATTTCCGCATGGTGCCCGGCAACACCCATACCAATCTCATTTTCGATGCCGTGGTTCCTCACGATATCGGTTTGAGCAATCAGGAGGTTGGTGACCGTATCCGTCAGATGGTGAAGGATATGGACGGCAATTATTTTGCTGTGGTATTGGTGGAGTACTCCTACGTATAAAAAATCGCTCTCCCCATAATGGGGAGAGCGTAAATCGTATCAAGTTATTCCCATTTGGCCCATACATCGGGGCAGTAGCCTACGGTGGCCTGCTTGCCGTTGCGCACGATAGGGGCGTTGAACAGTTCCGGATACTCCAACAACTTTTCCTCTGCAGCCTGCGGTGTGATGTAGGCCATGTAGAGTTCTTCGTAAGCGCGGCAGTCTTTATTTACCAGTGCATCATAGCCAACAGCGGCTTTGACGCTGCGATATTCTCCGGTGGATAGCCCCTTGCTTTTCAGGTCGATGTACTGATACTTAATGCGACGTTCTTTAAACCAACGCTCTGCTTTTTTGCTGTCGAATGATTTGCTTGATCCGAAAATTTGAATGTTCATGAGTGTACTCCTTATGAAAAGAGGTAATATAATGAATGAAAAGATTACTAAGTTGCGCGAAATGATAGAGAACTCCGATAATATTGTGTTTTTCGGCGGTGCCGGTGTGTCCACGGAAAGCGGTATTCCCGACTTCCGCAGTGTAGACGGCCTGTACCATCAGCAGTTTGCTTATCTACCGGAAACAATTCTCAGTCACACATTTTATATGCGGCATAAAGCGGAATTTTTCGACTTCTACCGCAAGAAGATGCTGGCGCCCGATGCCGAGCCCAATGCTGCCCATCTGAAACTGGCACAGTGGGAGCGTGAGGGCAAACTGAAAGCGGTCATCACGCAAAACATTGACGGTCTGCATCAGAAGGCGGGCAGCAAGGAAGTGCTGGAACTGCACGGCAGTGTGTTGCGCAACTACTGCGAGCGCTGCCACAAGTTCTACGGCCTTGACCATGTGCTGCATACCGAGGGCGTGCCTCGTTGCACCTGCGGCGGTGATGTGAAGCCGGATGTGGTGCTCTATGAGGAAGGATTGGACGAGCATACGCTGGATCAGGCGCTGCGCTATATTCAAGAGGCAGATGTGCTGATTATCGGCGGTACATCCTTGGTGGTGTATCCGGCAGCAGGACTGGTGCGCTATTACCGCGGCAATAAGCTGGTGGTCATCAACAAGGGCGAACTGGGAAAAGATGTAGGCGCGGATCTTACCATCAACGGTGCGATCGGAGAAGTGTTGAGCCAATTATAACATGATGGACGGCAAAAAACAATCTGCCAAAGAAAAAGAGAAAAAAGCCATTTTGCTCTTGACAAATAGCCGTGACATGGTATAATAATCAAGCATTCATTGAGGGACTCATTTGCGAGTGTGCTGGAATCGGCAGACAGGCAAGCTTGAGGTGCTTGTGTTCGACTGGACGTGTGGGTTCAAGTCCCATCACTCGCACCAATTCCCTTTTTAAGTGAATACCAATGCGCGAGTGGTGGAATTGGCAGACTCGCTAGATTCAGGTTCTAGTGTCCACTACGGACGTGCGGGTTCAAGTCCCGCCTCGCGCACCAG
>JAZLIB010000097.1:0-3505 GCA_045617185.1 Vescimonas sp. | reverse complement strand
CGCAAGCGTGGACAGCATTTAGGCGCAGAAGAACGTGGAATAATCCAGGAACTCAAGAAGCTGGGGTATTCCAACCGCGCTATTGCGCGAGAAATCAAATGCAGCCCCTCAACGGTAGGTTATGAGCTGCGGCGAGGCACCCCCGTCTACTTCGGCCATGGCCGCAGACCGAAATATTCAGCCAAACGCGGTGCCGCTGTATACAAGGCTAACCGAAGCCGCTGCCGTCGCCCAACCAGCGTTCCCAGAGATTCTGCCTTTCTGCGTTGGATGGCAGAACATGTACGATTCCACAAGTGGTCTTTGGATGGAGGGGTGAGCCTGCGGTATTTACGATTGTAGAACGGATGACAGGCTGCTGCCTCTCCATTCGCGCCAGTGAGAAGACCAGTCAGGGCATCGCCGGTGCTATGGAGGTACTTCATGAGCGCTTTGGCGACAAGTTCAGTCAGGTATTTCGAACCATTACCACAGACAATGGTCTTTCGGCACAAGAGAGTCCAAGTCTATGATGACTGGCTCCTTCCGCGCGTCTCTCTGCCATTGCTTCATTAAGAACACCCCCGTTTCCTTTATTATACCAGAAACGAGGGTGTTTGGATAGGTTTTTTGACAGCCTGAGGGGCTGCCATGAATGGCAGCCCCAAATTTAATTTTTTTTCGCAACGACGACAAATCTTCCATCCTGCGTATGATAGCTACATGTGGAAAGGACAAGCAGGGTATCGCCGAATTGGGCGGTCAGGCCGGTGTCGTAAAGAGCAGAGTCTCTGACCTGCTCGACATAGCTGTTGAAGATCACCTCGCTGCTAAGGTCGGTATAATCGTAATACCGAAACCCCTTTTGCTCGGGTGTGTAGATTCTACTGAAAAAAGCAGCAATAACCTCATATTCGCCGTGCTCATAGAGCGTGTCAAAGCGGATGGAACGATGCTCCTCCCAATAGGCTTTATCCTCATACTCCGGCAGAGTGCCGAACATGGAATCGTTGTTCATCTGATGACCATAAACAATGAATATCCCGCCGTCGGCGGTGCAATCGGCGTCAAGAAACGGAGTGCCGCTCTTTGCGTCGGATTTGTCGAAGGCATGACTCAGATAAAACTGCGGATCGTCGGGCGTTTGCATAACAGGATAGTTTATTTTGGAATCCTCAATGCAAATCCAGCCGTAGAGGTCGCTGTTCTGCTCATAGATTCCGGCATATTCCGGCAGGATCGACATTGCAGTTTTCACTGCTTCCTCATCAGGCCCTGCCGTCTCGACGTTAGCAGATTCCGTGTTAGCAGCCTGTTCGACGGTGGAGGCAAGCTGAAGGAAGGCGCGTTTCTCGTTTGCCGAGGTAATCACGATAGATGCGACCTTATATCCGGAGAAAGCAAGCAGCAGGCCGGAAAGCACACAGATGAGTGCAAGGACTGTTTTACGCATAATCATCCGATCTCCTATCGACGGATTTTTTTGCGCCTTGTCAGGCAGAACAAGGAGGCCGTAAAGACCGCAGCGCTCGCCAAGAGCAGGCAAAGCCAAAGCGTGAGATGGTCGTTATAGCCGGTTTTGGGCTCCGGTTGAGGTTTCGCATTCGGCTCATCATTGTCCGCCTTGTTATCTCCGTTGGGCTTATCGGGCTTTACGTATTCCGACATCACAAGCAGAACAAGGCGAGTACCGGTGTAGCCGTCGGTGCAGGTGATCAGCGCCGTCACCTGAAAGCTGTCGGGGTTCGCCTGTAGCTTTGCAAAGGCATCTGGGGAAATATGCAGGGCGTTTTCCTCAATAAATGTACATAGCTCCGAGAGGTCGTCCGTATAGTAATTCGGTCTGAAAATCTCCTTGGAGCTGTCCGGAATCTGCATAACGGCAAGCGTTTCAAATTTTTTAATGGAATCGGGGAGGCGGAAGGAGCCCGTGGTATTTTCGGCGAAGAACTCCTCGTCGAGATAATAGTCGAGGTCGCCGAACATGAGGCTGCCCTTCATGTGGTGTCCGTAGATAATATTATAGATATCGGAAAAGTCGGATGCGTTTCTGGAGTCGAGATACAGCGAACCGGCCAGGGAGGGCTTACAGAAAACGTCACGGTTCAGGTAGTAATAGTTGTCCTTTCCCTGCACGACGGGGGCGTCGATCGCGGTGCCGTCAAGCGTAATCCAGAGCTTCACATCGGGATTGATTTCCAGAAGCTTGCGAAAATCCAGCTTGCCATCCTCAGATTCCATTGGTTTAGCATCGAGGAGCTCCATTTTGACGTTTTTTGCCGAAACGTAGATTTGATTATTGTCCCAGATCATAAAGCCAGAAAAGAGTAGCGAACTCAGCACCAAAATCACCGCCGCAATTCTGACGATTTTATTGATGGCCTTGTAAAATTTGTTCAATCAGATCACCGGCTTTCTTTCAGAACTTTCTGTGTCTTATCAGTGCAATGACCTTTTTGTCAATCACTTCGATGGGGATGCAGCCAAAATCGCGGCTGTCCAAGGTCTCAGTCCGGAAATCGCCGAGAACAAACACAGTACCCTCCGGAACCTCTGCCGAATAATCCTCTTCTCCGCGGGGATAGGTTGGGAAGATAATTTCGTTTTCCTGTACCGTGCCGTTGACGAAGAACGTGCCGTCGGCGGAGATCATGATCCGATCGCCGCCCTTGGCAACGACGCGACCGCAGTGGGTCTCGCCGTCCGCCTCATAGAACACGATGTCGTTCTTCTTCAGCTCACGAACCTTATAGCACAGCGTCAGGTCGCCGTCGGTGAGGCTCGGGAACATTTCGTTGCCCACGACGATATGGAACCGGAAGAACAGGAAAAACACGACCAGTGCGGCAGCGAGAAAGAGCACAGTGCCAAGTGTGCTGCGCAGCATTGAGCGATTTTCGCAGCGGAGTAGCGCGTCACGTCGGCGTTTCGAGATGACCTCCGAAAGAGGTGCAAGAGGAGCGAGCTTTGTATCCATGCCCGTCACCCTTCCCGCTTGGCATTCCGGGGAACGCCGACCGCGTCGGCGCCCCCGGATTCTTTTTCTGCCAAGGCGGCGATGAGTGCCTTCTCGTACAGGCTGTTAAGCTCGTCGAGCTTCTTCCATACGTCTGCCTCATCAACACCGCCGAACCGAGTACGCTTAAATTTTACAGATTGAAGCCATTGTCTGATTTCAACGAAGTATGTTTCAAGCATTTCCATTTTGTATTACTCTTCGATATTTGCCTTGCGCTCTTTTCTCTTAGAGATCATGAGCCATGCACATACTGCCAGAGCGCCCAGGGCAAGGATGATGAATGCGCCGTAGTCCACGATCACGCCCACGTCGATGGGGGTGTTCTTTTCGTTGTGGATGATGGCGGTATCTTCCTTGTCGCTGATTGTACCGGTCACCTCAGTGGTGGTTGCTTCATCACCGGTTTCGGGGGCTACGCTGTCCACGGCATAGCCCGGATCGTCGTAGCCTTCGGCTTTTTCCGTCTGGCTAATGGTGTAGGTCACGCCGTCGGGGATGCCATTAAAT
>JAZLIB010000096.1:0-18518 GCA_045617185.1 Vescimonas sp. | reverse complement strand
CCCTGCGAGCGCACACGGTGGATTGCGGAAACCTTCCACCCCCTGCTTTGCGAGATGGAGGGCTGCGCCGCAGCACAGGTGTGTATGCGCAACGGCGTGAAGTTCATGGCTATCAAGTCCGTCAGCGACTGCTTGGTGGTCAAACACGATTACTATTTCAATTTCCCCACGGCGATGAAGGATCTCAACCGCGTCGTCATGGCATTTATCGATAATCTGGATGTTTAATATGGAACGTATTGTTAGTTTTACTGTGAATCATGATGTCCTTGTACCGGGTCTGTACCTCAACCGCCGTGACGGTGATATAGTGACCTTTGACCTGCGTTTCAAAATGCCCAACTCCGGCGACCTGCTCACCAACGCCCAAATGCACTCGATGGAGCATATCATTGCTACATTCCTGCGCAACAGCGCTGAGAAGGATGCCGTCATCTACTTTGGCCCCATGGGCTGCCAGACCGGCTTTTACTTTCTGTTTGACAGTAAACAGCTCACCCTTTCCGCCGCCATTGAGTTGCTGAAAAAGGTATTTTCCGAAGGTGCAGTATATGACGGCCCCGTACCCGGCAAGAGCGCCATCGAATGTGGAAATTATGTAAACCTCGACGCCGCATTGGCTCGTGAATGCAGCCAATTTTATGCTGAACTGATTGCTGATTGGACAGAAGAAAAGCTTGCCTATCCTACCGCTGAATAGTGGTACATATCTGACAAAAATATGTAAAATTTTTTGCCAAAAAGCCACAAAATCAGTTGACAATCCCCAACATTGTTGATATACTTGATAAGCCGCTTTGAATGGGTATCAAGATTCGACCGTGAAGTCGAACGCCCCCGACAGCGAGACCGTAATAAAGGAAAGGTAGGTGCAACAAGTAATGCAGGCTATTATCGTGACCGGTGGTAAGCAGTACAACGTTTCTGAGGGTGACACTCTGTTCATCGAGAAGTTGGACGTTAATGCTGGTGATTCCGTGGTTTTCGATCAGGTTCTGGCCATCGTCGATGGTGAGAATACCAAGTTCGGCACTCCCGTGGTGGAGGGCGCGAAGGTGGACGCTACTGTCGTGAAGAACGGCAAGGGCAAGAAGATCCGTATCTTCAAGTACACCCCCAAGAAGGGCTATCGTAAACGCCAGGGTCATCGTCAGCCTTACACCAAGGTTGAGATCGGCAAGAAGTCTTTCTAAGGTAGTATGACGACCGTAACATTCCTCACAGAGGAAGCACGCATCATCGGTTTTGATGCAATTGGCCACAGCGGCTACGCAGAAGAGGGCGAGGACATCGTCTGCGCCGCCATCACCAGCGCCGTGCGTCTGGTGGATGCCACCATCAATGATGTGATGGGGCTGTGTGCCTCGGTGAAAGTCAACGAGAAGAACGGCTCAATCGCCTTTCGTCTCCCCGGTGGATTGGCTAAGGATGCCGAGTTTGCCTGTCAGAATTTACTGACCGGCTTCATGGTATATCTTGCCGAGCTCCACGACGAGTATCCGGAAAATATCGAAGTAATGGAGGCTTGACCTCCTGTTCCCCGCAATCATCTTACAGAAAGGATGGTACTGAAATATGCTGCATATTGGTCTGCAATTCTTTGCTCATAAAAAAGGTATGGGCTCCACCAAGAACGGCCGTGATTCCGAGTCCAAGCGCCTTGGCCCCAAGCGCGCTGACGGTCAGTTCGTTCTGGCAGGCAACATCCTGGTGCGCCAGCGCGGCACCCACTTCCACCCCGGCAAGAACGTAGGTATCGGCACTGACGATACTCTGTTTGCCAAGGCTGACGGCGTGGTGCGTTTCGAGCGTCTGGGCAAGGATCGTAAGCAGGTTTCTGTTTACCCCGCCGAGTAATCGAAAGTTCATAAAAAATTCCCAACCGATTGGTTGGGAATTTTTTTATCTCCAGCAAAAAGAAGGCAGACAAATCGTCTGCCTTCTTTTGTTCATTCTTTAATCCTCATTATCATCTTTCGGAGGGAAAATCTGATCGTCATTATCAATGGTTTCCTCTGTCAGTGCATCAATGCTTTCCAGATCAACCTTTTTGGGCAGACACAGAGACATAATCATAGCTACCACGAACACGCCGGCCACCGGGTTACCGGCAAAAATATCACCAACAATAGCAGGCATGTGATCAAAGAAGCCCTGCACTTGTGTCACACCGATACCGATGCAGAAGGAGGTTGCCACAATCAGCGTATTACGCTGGCTCATACCGCACTGACCCAGCATCGTCACACCGGAAACGATAATTGCGCCGAACATGATAATCGTACAGCCACCCAGCACGCAGTCAGGCAGCGTGGAGAAAAATGCGCCGATAGGCGGGAACAAGCCGGCAAGCACCAGCGTCAATGCGCCAAACATGATGGTAAAGCGGTTAACGACTTTGGTCATTGCTACCAGGCCAACATTCTGACTGAAAGAGGTAATGGGAGGACAGCCAAATACGCCACCGGAGATGGCAGACATAAAGCCGTCGCAGGCCAAAGAACCGGACACTTCCTTCTCGGTAATGTCACGCCCCAGACCGCCGGTACAGACTGCAGTAGTATCACCGATGGTTTCTGCAGCAGAAACCAGGAATACCAGTGTCACCGAAACAATGGCACCGATATCAAATTTCGGCGTATAGGCAAACAGATGGGGCAGAGAGATCACGCCCAGTTCGTCAATGGTAGATTTCATACCGCTGAAATCCACCATACCGAAGCAGATAGACACGATGTAACCAACAACCAGACCGAACAGCACGTAAAGCTGCTTCCAGAATCCCTTGGCAAACGCATTGAACAGCAGACACGCGATCAAAGTAATCAGCGCAACCACCAGATTCTGCCAAGAACCAAGTTCATAAGCGCCGGAAGAAGCAAAGGAAGAAATGCCGGTGGAAAGCAGGCTGAAACCGATAGTCGTCACCACGCAGGCCGAAACAATGGGAGAAACAAAGCGGCGCCAGTATTTTGCGGTCAAACCCAGAACGCCTTCAATGCAGCCGCCAATAATAATCGCGCCAATCATCAGGCCGTAGTCCTTTGCCGCAAGATTCATCATGGCAGCCAGGAAAGTAAAGCTCAAGCCCATCACTACCGGCAGTCGGGAGCCAACACGCCAGATGGGGAACAACTGAATCAGGGTACCCAAACCCGCAACCAACATGGACGCCTGAATCAGACGTGCCACATCAACGGCGGTAAAAGCCACGCTGTTATACATGGCAACACCTGCAATCAGCATCACGGGTGTCACATTCGCCACGAACATTGCCAGCACATGCTGCAGACCGAACGGAATTGCCTTACCGACCGGCACACGGCCATCTAACTTGTAAATGTTTTCGACAGAAGATTCTTGTTGATTTTTTCTCATTTTTCTTATCCTTTCTTCCCTTTTTCAGTGATGGAGATAGGCGCAACAAGAAAAGTCCATATCCTACCATCACCGCAGGAGCAAATATGTTCTTGATATTACCATTTTCTCCACAATTTTTCAACTTCATTTTTTTCATCTTTTCGATTACTTTTTATCATATTATTCCTCCCGTCCTTGACGCATGGCATATTTTCCGCTAAAATAAGGCAGAATGGTATGATATGCACTTTTTTCCCAAGGAGGTTAACAATATATGGCAAATGGTTTTATTGATAAGGCGCGCATTACCGTCAAGGCCGGTAACGGCGGCAACGGTGCCGTGGCTTTCCACCGCGAAAAATACATTGCAGCCGGCGGCCCCGATGGCGGTGACGGCGGCAACGGCGGCAGCATCATTCTGCAGGTCGACGATAATATGTCCACGCTGATGGACTTCCGTTATAAGCGCAAATACGTAGCCACCAACGGTGTTGACGGTATGAGCGGCCGCAAAAGCGGCAAGGACGGTCAGTCCCTGACCATTCGTGTCCCCCGCGGCACTTTGGTCCGCGATGCCGAAACCGGCGAGATCATCAAGGATATGTCCGACAGTGAGCCTTATATCCTTTGCAAGGGTGGCCGCGGCGGTTGGGGCAATCAGCATTTCGCCACCCCCACCCGTCAAGTACCCCGCTTTGCCAAGGCAGGTCTGCCCGGTGAGAGCCATGATGTCATTCTGGAGCTGAAATTGCTGGCTGATGTAGGCTTGGTCGGTTTCCCCAATGTAGGCAAGTCCACCCTTCTGAGCGTGGTCAGCAAGGCACATCCCAAAATCGCCAACTATCACTTCACCACCCTCTACCCCAATCTGGGCGTGGTGTATGTGGATGAGGGTGTCAGCTTTGTCATGGCCGATATCCCCGGTATTATCGAGGGTGCCAGCGAGGGCGCAGGCTTAGGTCACGACTTCCTGCGTCACATTGACCGCTGCCGTCTGCTGGTGCATCTGGTAGACGTATCCGGCAGTGAGGGCCGCGATCCCATCGAGGATTTTGACGCCATCAACGCAGAATTACAGCAGTACTCCCCTGATCTGGCCCAGCGTCCTCAGATCGTGGTGGCTAACAAGACCGACCTTCTGATGGACACCGAGCAGTTGGATGCTTTCCGCACCCATGTGGAAGAAGCTGGCTATGAGTTCTTCGCCATGTCCGCCGCCACCCATCAGGGTACCCGCGAACTGGTGCAGCATATCGGTCATATGCTCTCTACCCTGCCCCCCGTGGTGGTCTATGAGCCGGAGTATGTGCCCCGCCCCGCAGAAGTGGATATGTCCGAGCCTCTGCATATCGAGCACGAGGACGATGTGTGGCTGGTGGAAGGTCCGTGGCTGCAGCGCCTTATGGCCAACATCAACTTCTCCGACTACGAAAGCCGAATGTACTTCGACAAGCAGCTCCGCGCCAGCGGTCTGTTCGATCAACTGGAACAGATGGGCATTCAGGACGGCGAAACCGTCAGCATGTACGATTTGGAATTTGAATATCAGCGATAATTTTGAAAACCGCATATTTTTCTCACCTCCGTGCAAACTACGCACGGAGGTGTTTTTTATGGAAAAAAACTTAACCGATTTACTCAATAGCGATCCCTTGGCCTACGAATATTTTTATTCCCTCTCCCCGCAGGTTCAGGAACTCTTACAGTCACGGGATATCCATACCTTTTCACAGTTAAAGGACGCGGTGTCATCGATTTCCTATGACAAGCGTCCCGGCGCATTTTAAGGAGGACAGTAAAATGGCAGTAAAAGACAGTATTTATTTGCTCAAGGAATGTGACGCAGGTGCTAAAATGGCCATAGCATCACTGGACGATGTGAAGGATCGCACGCAGAATACGGAACTGCAAAAAATTCTTTTGGAGAGCCGTCAGCAGCACGAACTGATTATGGAGGAAATCCACAAGTTGCTGGATTCCATCGGCACGGGCGAAAAAGAGCCCAATCCCATGGCACGCAGTATGTCCGCCGTGAAGACCGGCGTGAAGATGGGGCTGGATGACAGCGATCAGACAGTCGCCGATCTCATCACCGACGGCTGCGGCATGGGCATCAAGTCCCTGCACAAATATCTCAACCAGTACGTGGCTGCCGAAACCACCGCACGTGCTATCTGTCGTATGCTGATTGCCGTGGAAGAGCAGTTGGTCTGCGATATCAAGCGCTTTCTATAAACTTTTTCGCATAGCGTATACTATCAGCAAAAGAGCGGTTACCCTCATGGGCAGCCGCTCTTTTTTGCGCTTGCCTATTATTTATATATGTGCTATGATTCTCTCAAGAAAAAAACACAAAAAGGATGTGGATAAATGGATATTTTCGATATGCTTGGCCCCGTCATGGTCGGCCCGTCCAGTTCCCACACGGCTGGTGCCGCCCGCATAGGCAATATGGTGCGCGCTCTCTTGGGCGAAGAGCCCGTAAAAGCGGCCATTCATCTCCACGGTTCCTTTGCCGAAACCGGTTCAGGGCACGGCACAGACCGTGCTATTTTGGGTGGATTACTGGGCTTTAAGCCTGATGATCTCCGTATTCCCAATGCTTATGAGCAGGCAAAGGCCGCAGGCCTTACCTATGAGTTTGACACAGTTTCTTTGCGTGATGCGCATCCCAACACCGCGGTTGTCGAGGTATGGAACGCATCGGATCGACACATAACCGTGCAGGCCTGCTCCCTTGGCGGTGGCCGCATTATGGTCAATAAGATCGACGGCATTGACGTGAACTTTAACGGTGAATATAATACGCTGATCGTCCGCAGTCAGGACGAACACGGTACGGTGGCAGCCGTCACCTCCATTTTGAACCAGATGCAGATCAATGTGGCCAACATGAGTCTGTGCCGCCACAAGCGCGGCGGTGATACGCTGATGGTCATTGAAACCGACCAGCACATCAAGGAGCAATATGTGGCCTTTATGCGGGATCTGCCCGGCGTGTTGAGTCTGACCTATTATGATAAGGAGGAGGAAGTCTTCGATGGCAACACTTGATTCCATTCAGGATATTCTGAATCAGGTTGAAGAAACCGGCAAACCCTTCTGGGAAATCGTGCTGGATTACGACATGGAAGAACGGCAGGTAAGCCGCGAACAGTCCATCAACAAAATGCTCTATACCTTCAAAACCATGCAGGAAGCAGCAGGGTCCTATACCGGCACACGCAAAAGTGTCAGTGGTCTGGTCGGTGGTGATGGCCTGAAAATGCGTCAGTACGCCCAAAGCGGTCAGGCAATCGCAGACGGTTTTATCAGCGAAGTTATCGTTGAGGCTCTGTCCATGGCAGAATCCAACGCCTGCATGTGTCGTATTGTGGCTGCCCCCACGGCAGGTGCCTGCGGTGTCATGCCGGCGGTACTGCTGCCTCTGTACCGCCGCAACGACTATACCGAGCAGCAGATTTTAGAGGCTCTGTATGTAGCCTGCGGTATCGGCGCCGTGATTGCCGCCAAGGCATCTATCGCCGGTGCTACCGGTGGCTGTCAGGCCGAAATCGGCACCGCCTCTGCCATGGCAGCCGGTGCCTTGGTCTGCCTGCGTGGTGGCAGCAATCAGCAAATCGGCAATGCGGTAGCCATGGCCATCAAGAATCTGATGGGCCTTGTGTGCGACCCCGTGGCCGGTCTGGTAGAAGTTCCCTGTGTCAAGCGCAACGTCATTGGCGCATTGAATGCCGTCAGCGCCGCTGATATGGCCTTGGCTGGCATTGAAAGCCGTATTCCCGTGGACGAAGTCATCGACGCCATGGGTGAAGTGGGGCGCCGTATGCCGGTGGAATTCCGCGAAACAGCATTGGGCGGTCTGGCTGCTACTCCTACCGGAAAAGCGGTAAAAAAGCGGATGTTCAATCAAACGAATAATTAATAATTAAAAAAACAGCCGATCATTTCGATCGGCAGTTTTTTATAGTGCTCGCATAAATTCGCCGCGCAGGCCGTAACCCTGCAGGCCTTGCTGTACCTTAGCAAGCAAAGCCTCTCGGTCTTGGTTTAGTGTACCTTTCAGCGTCAGATAATTGCTGGCATGGTTCATGCGGAAGATACTTCCCTCGCTGTCAATATGCTGCAAAAAGATTTCCGTTTCCTGCAGCACCTCCATGGGGCCAAGTACCGTGAAACTCCCCTCTCGTACCCACTTTTCAAGGGGTGTACCGTGCTCCACCATCAGCGTCAGAAGTCCAATATATTCCGGCTTAATTGCGCTTAACGCCTCAGCCGTACCGATGGCATGCTCGCGCATCAGTTCGCGGCTGCCAAGGCCGGAAATCGCCGTCACTGACAGTTTCAAGCCGCAGCGCCGCGCTTTCTGTCCTGCCGCAATGATGGAGGCCGCATCATGGCCCTTGTTCATCTTCTTCAGCACTTCATCGCAGCCGGATTCCAGTCCCATATACACCATGGTCAAGCCGTGCTCCTGCAACAGTTTCAAGTCTTCTTCCGACTTGATATGCAAGCTGGTGGGTGAGGCATAGCAGGTCACACGTTCACATTCAGGGAACAATCCGTAGACCAGACCCAGAATCTGAATAAGGTCGTCCGTACGACGCATGAGGGCATCGCCGTCTGCCAGAAACACGCGATCTACATGGCGGTAGACCTGCCGCGCCATCTCAAAATCCTCACGGATTTCCTCCATGGGGCGCATGGCAAAGTGCTTATCATCATACATGTCGCAAAAGGCGCAGCCGTTGTGACTGCAGCCGTAAGTCACCTGCACAATCAGGCTGTATGCCTCAGATGGCGGGCGAAAAACTTTACCCTTGTATCGCATTTTGATCACTCCTTTTGTTTTATTATGCCATAACTTTCTCCATTTGAAAAGGGCATATTCCTCCTCCACGCATCATATATTGGTGCGACTCAACAAACGAGGAGGATACAAATGGACAATAATTTTAACCGTCTTCGCCTATGCGGTCAGGTGGAGTCATCTCCCGCTTTCTCCCATATTAACCACGGGATGTCTTTCTATAAATTCTCTCTATCCATCGAGCGTTTATCCGGTCAGACCGATGTATTGCCGGTCATTGTCGCCGAATCACTTTTAGAGCACACACCCATCCACGAGGGTGACTATGTCACCATTGAAGGGCAGCTCCGTTCTTTCAACAACAAAAGTGGCATAGGTCATCGGCTCATCATCTCCGTCTTTGCACGTACGCTGACTTTGGGAGGTCATTTGCCATTCAACCAGATTCAGCTTTCCGGTGTTCTTTGCAAAACGCCTACTCTGCGTCACACCCCTTTGGGGCGTGAAATCTGCGACATCATTCTGGCGGTCAATCGCCGTTACGGGCGAGCCGATTATCTCCCCTGCATTGCATGGGGCATGGTGGCCCAGCAGGTATCGGACATGGCCGTGGGCAGTCGGCTGACTGTGGAGGGACGGGTGCAGAGCCGCACATACACCAAAAACGTTGGCGGCACCATAACAGAGCACACCGCCTATGAGGTGTCCATCATGCGTCCGGCAGATATGGAAGAATTTTTAATTTAGGTTGACAGCGCCACCGTTTCCGCTCTACAATACATACAAAGGAACATAGAAAAGGTGGCATCATGATGAGCGGTAAATGCGAAAACTGCAGTTTTTTCAACTACGACGAAGAATACGATGATTATGTCTGCGATATGGATTTAGACGAGGACGAAATGGCACGTTTCCTCGCTTCTCACGCCGACGACTGCCCCTATTGGCGGCCGGGTGACGAATATCTTACCGCAAGGAAGCAATAAGAAAACGGAGTGAACAGTTACGTTCACTCCGTTATTATTTTACAATAAACCCATCTGCGAGAACAGGTACAGTGCTGCAGCGGCGATTGGCAGATACAACAGTGTGGAGCAGATACAGCCATTGACCGCAAAACATTCATCGCTGTCATAAATCTTACTCCAGACTACGGCCGTCAACGGTGCAGGGCTGGCAAAGAGAATGGCAAGCAGCAGCGTGGTAGATGTGGGCAGGAAAAACCGCAACACAACATAGACCACCAGCGGCAGCACCAGCACTTTGGCAAGGGAATACACGATCGCCGTGCGATCCTTACGCCAGGACAACAGGCCATGGCGGCAGATCAGCGCGCCGAGGAACAACAGCGCCACGGGCGCCACAGTATCGCTCAGACGGGACACCGTAAGTTGTAAAAAAGCAGGTAATGTTGCACGACAGACTGCCATGATGATGCCCACGATAACGGCGATCAGGCAAGGACTGGTAAAAATCTTACGCAGCAACTCTTTCTTATTCTTTGTACCCGAGCCGAGGAACAGCGGATGATAGAGCGACCAGATCAGAATATCCTGCACGGCGCTATTGACAATGGCGATAAACATACCCTCCGCCGGCAGGAAAACGCTGAGCAAGGGAATGGCCACATAGGAAGTATTGCCAATGCCGGTCATGATGCACATGAGTGGCTTACGCTTGGCAGGTTGTTTGCGAAAGAGCCACAACGCCACAAAAAACAGCACCACCGTTACGCCCAAGGTAGCTACCGCCACGGGCAGGCCCGTATGGAGCAACGCTTCGGTATCAATATGGATAAAAGTATCCAGAATCATCGCCGGGTAGCAGATATTGATCAGTACCGCAGGCAATATATCTGCCGCCTCTTTGGGCAGCAGGCGCGATTTCGTGGCAAAGTAGCCAATAAAAATCGCCAGGAAAAAGAAAATCAAGCCATTAATCTGTTCCATAATGTACCTCTTTTACCGTGTACCCAACTGCCAGAATGCCACAGCACTGGCAGCCGCCACATTCAGCGAGTCCACCCCATGGGACATGGGGATACGCACGGTATAGTCACAGTTGGCTATGGTATCGTCTGCCAGACCGTCACCCTCTGTACCGAGGACGATGGCCAGCTTCTCCTCTGCCATCAATTGCGGATCATCAATACTGACCGAATCATCCCGCAGCGCCATGGCCGCCGTACGGAAACCCAGTTCATGCAGGCGTTCCATACCGGGATGAGGCCATTGCTCCAGTTCCTCGCCGATATACGCCCATGGAATCTGAAACACCGTACCCATACTCACGCGCACACTGCGGCGGTATAAAGGATCGGTACAAGCCGGGGTCAGCAGCACACCGTCAATGCCCAAGGCTGCCGCCGAGCGGAAAATAGCACCTAAGTTCGTGGGATTCATGATATTTTCCAGCACCGCCACGCGCTTAGCGTTACGGCAGATTTCCTCGACTGTAGGCTGCTGAGGACGGTACATGGCACACAGCACGCCGCGTGTCAGTTTAAAGCCGGTAAGTTGTGTCAGTATGTCCAACGTAGAGGTGTAGATGGGAATATCACCGCAGCGCTCGATCACTTCGCGAGCCTGGCCCTCAATATGCTTGCGCTCAAGGAGCATGGAGATCGGCACACAGCCGGCATCTAAGGCACGCTCGATCACCTTAGGACTCTCGGCAATAAACATGGCGTTTTGCGGCTGAGCGCGATTGAGCAACTGTGCCTCCGTCAGGCGGGCGTACACATCCAATTCACTTGCCTGAAAATCCGTGACTTCTATCACTCGTGCCATGTTTTTCTCCTCCCAATACGAAAAAAATACAACTATACTGCATTATAATATTCCCATCTGAAATATGCAACACATAAAAACGCTGCAGCACAAGCTGCAGCGTTTACTGTATGGACAGTTATTTTTTCCCTTCTTCAAACTTTTCCAGATTGAACATATTGTAGATCATGCGATACATGCCGTGATGCTGCTCGTACCACTCGTTGTCCTCCGCCTTGACCTTCTCCATATCCGCATGGCGCTCCAATGCCTCACTGGCGCGCAGATAGTTCTTCTCAATCAGACGGATACGCGCACTCATGTGCTGCAAAAGACTCATGACCTTGGCAGGCTGATCCTGAAAAAACTTGCCGAAGTTCTCATGGTTAATGACGCCAACCTCAGTCTTTTCCAGTGCCACTGCCGTGGTATGGCGAGGACGCGTTTCCAGAAAACTGATTACATTGAGGAAATCACCCTCACCCACTTCCAGCGTTTTCTGCTCCTCCTTGGTCTTATAGTCCATATACACCGCCACACGGCCGTATAGGATATTAAACATATTGGGTTCAAAGCTGCCTGCGTGATACAGAATCTGTCCCTTTTTAAATACTCTTCTCTCGATATCAACCATCATACCACATCCTCTTATTTTTCTCGTACCCATTGTATCACACATTTTCTGTCATGCAACTATGGAATTAACCAATTTTCAACGGATAGCAACGGCCGAAATCGTCAGTACCATGAAATAGAAGTCCGGTTTGAGAAATACATCCTGCAGGGATTCCAGATCCTCGCACATCTGCTCATGTTTACGCTGATACTCCGGATTATCCGGATCGGAATCCAACTGGCGCTTGGTATAGTCCGAACGGAACTTGAAGTAATAGCGGAAGGGAGAAACTATGTAACTAAGTAGTCTCTCTTCCGCTCAATAGGGCTTAACAAACTCATACCTGATAGGCGGCATATGATAACGCAGCCATAACCGATCCGACAATATCTTTCCTATATTTCCTGTGTCCGATATGCGCTGTGTTCTTGCACAAAACGGAAAAATAACGGCGTAATCTCTTGACAATCAGAACACTGTAGTATATACTGTGTAAAATTTGATTATCTTTGGGTTAAATCGAACACTTTTTCACATGGAGGTTGCGTATGCGCATTCGTTGCAAAGCTAAAATTCACATCTGTGGAAATAGTGTTTCCTTTTTTGCGAATAGTATTTTTTAATGCCGGTTTTTTAACCGGCATTTTTTTGTACCTATTTTTAAAATTTTTTAGAAAGTGAGAATAGAGCTATGAGCAACATTTTCAAAGGCAGATCCCTGAATATCATCGAGGACTTCTCTATCGAAGAAAGACGGTATCTTTTTGAAAAGGTATTTGAGCTGAAAAAGGCAATTCTGGAAGGTAACGAGGCGGTACAAAATCAGTTCCGCATCAACGATCCTGATTTTGGCATCTACTCCGTATTTCTGGAAAACTCGACCAGAACGCGTGAAAGTTTCAAGAATGCTGCCAAGTTCCACCACGCCAAGGTCAGTGAGTTGCTCATTGGTGGTTCCTCCATCAATAAGGGTGAATCCTATGCCGACACATTCAACACGATCTCCGGCTATCAGAACCAGATTTTCGTCGTTAGAAGCACGGTGGAAGGTCTGACCAAGTGGCTTAGCGAAGAAACGAAAGAATATACTAAACGAAACAATCTGCCGTATGCCCCCGCATTTATCAATGCCGGTGACGGAAAGCATGAACACCCGACGCAGGAGCTTCTGGATGAATTCTCCTTCCTCGAAGACAATAACATGAGCTTTGAAAACATCCATATCGCACTGGTCGGTGACCTTTACCACGGCAGAACCGTTCACAGCAAGGCGGACGGTCTGAAGGTATTCGATCATGTCAAGGTCGATCTGATTGCTCCCGATGAGCTGCAGATGCCTGAAAACTATGTAGAAAAGATGCGCGAAAACGGCTTTGAAGTTCGCTCCTTTGATTCCATCGAGAATTATCTGAAAAGCGGAGATATTTCGGATAAATGGTACTTTACCCGTCCACAGTTGGAGAGAATGGGTGAAAAAATTCTGCAGAAACAAGATGTCCTGCGCCAATCGATTACCTTCCGCAAGGACTTTCTTGATCAGGTCAAGGAGGGTACGAAGTTTTATCATCCGCTTCCGCGCCACAAAGAGCATCCCACGATCCCGACCTGGCTGGACGAAACCAGTCTCAATGGTTGGGAACGCCAGTCAATCAATGGTTACTACTGCCGCATCGTGCTCATTGCGCTGATCGCGGGCGTCATCGGGGAGGACTTTGTCCCCAAGATGAGTGAAGCCAAGGCTGAGGAAGCGGACTACATTCATGAAGTGCCGGCAACCGGTATAAAGAAATCAACCGAATACAGTGAGGGCGTGCGTCCCATCCAGAATGGTCTTGTAATCGACCACATCGGTAAGGGTGACAATCCCAAGGAGATTCGCAGCCACATGAACCTCATCTCAAGCGTTATGGATCTTGACGGAGAGCGCGGCGGTCAGTGGATCAGTCAGGGTGCGAATGGCCAATATAAGGGCATCATATTCCGTCCCGAGCGCACAGAGATGAGCAGAAAGGAGCTGAAGCGCCTTGCCGCCGTCGCTCCCGGCAGCACGCTCAATATCGTGAGAGACGGCAAGGTGTATCAGAAATTCCGTGCATATATGCCCCCGCGTATCTATAATTTTGACGATCTGATCTGTAAGAATGAGGCCTGCATTACGAATCCGGTCAACAGCGAGAATGTGCCCTGCAAGTTCTACCGCACAGCAGACGATCACTTTGCCTGCGCTTACTGCGGTAAGTTCTACACCTTTAAGGAAATCTGGAAAAAGTGAGGAATAACGCATGAAAAACATTGCTGAAATTCAGGAGTATTACGGCCCCAAACTGGCTGAGGCAGCACTGAGCCTCGGCGCAATTAAGCTCAGCCCCGAAAAGCCCTTTACCTGGGCAAGCGGGTACCGTATGCCCATCTATAACGACAACCGTCAGTTTCTCGCGGTACCGGAATATCGTGCACTAATCCGCGATGCGTTCGCCGATATGGTCGAGGCGCTGGGTCTATGTCACATAGACAATATTTCCGGCACGGCAACTGCCGGCATCCCCCACGCAACCAGCCTTGCCGACAAGCTCGGCAAGCCGACAAGCTATGTGCGCTCCTCTGCCAAGGATCACGGTATGGGCAATCAGATTGAGGGCCTTGCCGGCGGCAGCTTCGGTGGTAAGAAGGTACTTCTGATTGAGGATCTGATCTCGACCGGTTCTTCGAGTATCAAGGCGCTTGAGGCGATCCGCCGGGCGGATGGTGTGTGTGATAACTGCTTCGCCATCTTTACCTACGGACTGGATAAGGCTGCCGCTGCTTTCGATGCGCTCACGCCAAAATGCAGCGTCTATACGATTCTCGACTACGATACGATGCTCAAAACGGCACTTGCAATCGGCTACATCAATGAAGAAAGCCTGGAAAGCCTTCGTCAGTGGCGCGAAAGTCCGTTCGAGTGGGGTGAAAAACACGGTTTCCCGAAGGAGAATTGATATGAATTATCTGGATTTACTGAAGCAGAGTGCAGAGAGCGCCGGCAATATCCTGTGCATGGGACTTGACCCCGTTGTGGATGCGCTCCCTTATAGCGAAAAAGACACCACACACAGAATCACGAATTACTATGCGGAAATTTTCGCAGAAATGAAAAAGCGCGGCTTACGCGTGGCGGCATTTAAGCCGAATCTCGGCTACTATGCGCAGCTTGACCGACCGATGGATGAGAAATTTGACGGCTCTCTGGCGCTCGCCGACACGATCCGTATGATTCGTGATTTGTTTCCCGGCACACCTGTCATTCTTGACTCTAAGCGCGGCGATATTGCCACAAGCTCACTGAATTACGCCAAAGAAGCGTTCGATGTGTGGACGGCTGACTGCGTAACCATTTCGCCTTATATGGGCACCGATTCGGTGATGCCGTTTGCGTTTGAAAATAAGGGTGCGTACATCTTGAACCGCACTTCTAATCCCGGCGGAAAGGATCTGCAGAACAAGATCGAGCAAAGCGGTGAACCGTTTTATATGACGGTCGCAAAAAAGATCGCACATTGGCATGGCGAGCACAGCGGCATGGGTGCAGTCGTTGGTGCGACAAACCTCAAGGAGTTTGCGGATATAGCCGCGTATTACGCCGACCGCGAAATTCCGCTGCTCATCCCGGGCGTCGGCAGTCAGGGCGGTACGGCACCTGAAGTAATGGAACTGATGAGGGAAGTAGGATACCCGATTTCCCTCGCACGCATCAATAGCTCCAGCGGCCTTACGCATCCTTGGAAAAAAGGCCCCGCACCGGACGATTATCTTGAACGAGTCGTTGCAGGGCTTAATAAGCTGATAAAGGAGACATCGATTTGAACAGAGCTTACGAATTGCTTCACGGAAATCATAAACGGGGAGACATCATTCTCTCCACCGTTTCCGGTATTCTGACGACAGAGCCCGGCATGGTCTTGCACTTTGAAGACAAGGTACCTTCCTGCGATATGATCACCACGAAGAGCTATCAGGTCGTTCAGACATTTGGGCATCGGGAGCCGGTCGTCTGCTCGACACAAGAAGGCAATTTCGGCAACTTCGTTGGATTGCGCAACCCGGGCATGGACGCAGTCTATCCAAAGCTCAAGGCATTTTCCGATAACGGCATGCGCGCGATTTTGAATGTCAGCTTATCTGCGAACAAGCCAGAGGATTTTTCCACGCTCGTTGCAAAATTTGACGGAATTGCAGACATTTTGGAACTAAACTTTTCCTGTCCGCACGCGCAGGCAGGTTTTGGCGCCTCTATCGGCAGCGACCCTGAAACGGCATCGTTGTATGTTCGCACGATCCTGAAAAATGTGCCGAAGCGAAGCGCCCTGCTTATCATCAAGCTGACGCCGAATGTGGAGCACATCGGTGAGATCGCAAAGGCGGTCATTGACGCAGGTGCGGACGGTGTTGCGGCAATCAATACAGTCGGACCACTGGAGCATATCGACCCTGTGTCCGGCGAGGTTATTTTCTCCAAGCTGGAGGGCGGCAAAGGCGGTGCGTCCGGTGAGTGGGTCAAGGAACGCGCGATTGAGTGTATTCGCGAGATTCGCACCGCTATTGGAGACGAGCCGATCGTGCTCGGCATGGGAGGCGTTACCACAGCGCTGGATGTGCGCCGTATGATGGAAGCCGGTGCAGATAGTGTCGGTATCGGCTCCGTACTTTCCCGCCTTGAAATGCGTGACTATGAAAACTATTTTGCTGCGCTCAAGGGCGGACAAGATGTAACGCCGTATCTCATCTCCGGCAACAGACTACAGTATCAGAAGCGAACAGTCCTGAAGGCAAAAACGGTTTCGGGCGATATGCGAGAACTGACGCTTTCGGGCGAAATGAACTGTTATCCGGGACAGTTTGCGTTCCTATGGATTCCGCAGGTAGGCGAAAAACCGTTTTCCGTTGCAGGAAACCGACCGCTCAAATTTCTCATACGCAAGCGCGGTATTTTCTCTGACTATTGCTTCTCTCTCAAAGAGGGCGACACAGTCTATACGCGCGGTCTGTACGGCAAGCCGATGCACATAGAGCCGTCTGAGCGGGCGCTGTTGCTCGCGGGCGGTAGCGGTGTTGCCGTTCTGCCGCTGATTGCAGAACAGCTTGAAAAGCTGAAAGTTTCCATGAAGATGAAAGTCGGCGTGCCTGCCAAACACGAGGAAGAGGCACTTGAAGATGTGCTGTCTTCCTACGGCGAGATTACCTATGTCGCCGATGACGGGAAACCCGGCCGCGTGCTCGACACAATTACCGCAGAAGATGTACGCGGCGATGTCCGTATCTACATTGTCGGCCCCGGCCCCATGATGAGGGCCGCCGCAGAACGTCTGCGCGCGCTTGGTATGAGCGAGGACCGTATCTATGTTTCCATGGAGCGGCTGACGCTCTGCGGTGTGGGTTTGTGCGGCGAATGTTTCTGTGCAGGGCGCCTTGCGTGCAAGGAGGGAACCTTCTACACACTCTCTGATCTGCAAGCCGGAGGCGAAATGCTGTGATTGATCCTCATGTACATCTTCGTGACTGGAATCAGTCAGAAAAGGAAACCGTTGCACACGGCCTTTCCGTGGCAAAGAAATGCGGTTTCACTCATGTGTTTGATATGCCGAATACGAATCCCGCGCTGACGAACCACGACATAATCTTAAAACGCTTTGAACTCGCAGACGGGATTGCAGGCATCACCTATCACCTCTGGGCTGGTCTGACTCCGGATCCAAAGCAGATTGCCGAGGTGGTCGCTGCCTATCGTGAGCTTTATCCCCGTGTGGTGGGACTGAAACTGTTTCTCGGGCAGAGCACGGGGAATATGGGCATCTGCGACTATGAAACCCAGCTCGTTGTGTTCCGTACGCTCAAAGAACTGAACTACCGCGGTGTGGTCGCGGTTCACGCAGAAAAGGAATGCCTGCTGCATCCTGAACGCTATATTCCGGGACAATTTGACACACACTCTCTCGCTCGCCCTCCCGAGGCGGAGATTGAGTCGGTCAGAGATGTTATTTCAATCGCACAGCAAACCGGATTTGAAGGCACACTTCATATTGCGCACGTGAGTACGCGCGGCGCCATTGCGGAGATTGTAAAAGCGCGTGAAACCCTGCGCATAACCATGGGCGTAACGCCACACCATGCGCTTTTTACTACGCAGGATGCGGCGCAACATGATCGATATCTTAAAATGAATCCACCTCTGCGTGGAGAAACGGATCGTCGGGCTGTATTTGCGTCGCTGCTCGACGGCACGGCAACATGGATCGAAAGCGACCATGCGCCGCACACACTTGAGCAGAAAGAAAACGGTGCTTCCGGAATTCCCGGATTTGAAAACATGCTGCTTTTAATAGCGGCGCTTCAAAAAGCAGGCATTTCAAAAGAACATCTATATGAGCTGACCTATAAAAACGCTGCAGAGTTATTTAACTTGCAAGAAGGATAGGGCACCCGACCGGCAATCTGTGTTCAAAGCAGTCCAAGCAGAAACGGTTTCGCTTTCATCGTTTTTCATGCGTCTTTTCAAGGCAAGCGTTGTCTAAATATATTTGTCAGGAAAAAGAATACTGAAAAATAACAATCAGTTATTCCGCGTTAGGCTTTTGAACAAAAATTTATAAATAGCAAAACGAGGGCATCCACAGCGGAAAATATACCGCCGAGGACGCCCTCGTTCTATGAAAATGCTGATAAATACGCCTTTTACAGATAAATAGGCAAAATATAAGGATGGTTATTCGTATCAGAATAACCATCCTTATATGGTCCGAGTGGGGAGACTCGAACTCCCGGCTTCCACATCCCAAATGTGGCGCCCTACCAACTGGGCTACACCCGGATACGTGGCATATTATACACGGTTGGAACAGAAAAATCAATGGGAAAATTGGAGAACGGGAAAATAGGGGGGATCTTCCTTATGTGAAGCGGAATAATCGTTGCATTCGGCCAACGAATC
>JAZLIB010000095.1:0-11862 GCA_045617185.1 Vescimonas sp. | reverse complement strand
TTCTCAAAAAAAGCATAAGAACAAGCCTGCAATCGGCTTGATTACAGGCTTTTCTGTGGCGGAGACGGTGGGATTCGAACCCACGGAACCTTGCGGTTCAACTGATTTCGAGTCAGTCCCGTTATGACCACTTCGATACGTCTCCGTATATGCTAACCGCCGTCTTTCGGGCACTTTTTCGATAGAAAAAGGTTTTGGAAAGAACTGACGGAAAGAACAACTAAAATATTCAGTTTTCGAACTCTATAAAACCCTGATTTTACAAGGATTTCAGGCAGACAAAACGACCATCTTCACGGAAAATTTCGAGTCAGCCCCGTTATGACCACTTCGATAACTCTCCGTGTATATTTCAATCCTATTTTTTACCGCCAAAATTCATTCAAAAAACTTTTGGGGAGAAAAGCAGGAGAGAAAGCAAAAAACTATTCGATTTTTTATTTTGAAAACCCCGTAAAATCAAGGATTTTCAGCGGATAAAACGACCATCTTCACGGAAAATTTCGAATCCGGACCCTTCAACCGCTTGGGTACATCTCCATATGAAATTTAGATTCGCTGTGTTGTTCAGAGCGTTTGCAAGAAAAACAGGCAAGAACACTCGGAAAGTTCAAAATTCGAGCTACATTTAGGGCTTGTAGGAAAAAGAAATCGTGCGGACGAAAAAACCAGACCCGAAATCGCTTTCGAGTCAGCCCCGTTATGACCACTTCGATAACTCTCCATTATACGATATTCCACTTCGTCAGCGCACTTATCATACCATACTTTCCCCGCCTGCGCAACCATTTATTTGCCGCGCACTCCGCACGATTACAAATTGTAATCGTGGCAGATTTCTTTCAAAAAAAAGCAGTATTATGTCAATCTTTTGTTTACTCTCACCCCTTTCACTGTTAATCCAGCACCCCATTGGCAAGGCCGTCTGAAGGCTCGTTCCCCTTACTTTCCCCGTCTTTTTCATAAGGCGAAACACTTTCACTTTTACTTTACATAATTATTATTCCGATAATGCTTTACAAATAGTTATCCACATTATCCACACCTTTTTCCACATTCGATTTCCTCTTTATTTTCAACATATATCTCCATTTTAAACACATTTTCACATTTTGTTATAACGCTATTTTTTGGCCCGCAAAAGTCCTCTGTTTTTATTTACATAATTCTGCATTTTCAGTCATATTATTTTTTTGTTGTTTTTACTTTCCATAATATCAATTATATGACCGCGTTTCTGCAAAAAGTAATGCGTGGCCGAAAGCCACGCATTACTTATCATTTATACCATATCTTCTAAAGTATCGCTCAATTCCATGGTCGCATAGGCGTTCAAATCCAACGGAGCGGTCTTCCCTGCCATGTACTCGTAATAGCCCTGCGCACCAATCATGGCACCATTGTCACCGCACAGTTTCAGCGGTGGCAGATACAGTTTCACACCCTCACGAGCGCAGGCTCGCTCCAAATCGGCGCGGATAATAGAGTTGGCTGCCACACCGCCGGCCGCCACCAGTTGCTTGCGTCCGGTCATACGCAGCGCCTCCACCGCACGGGGTACCAGTTCATCGCTGACCGCCTGCGTGAAATCACGCGCTAACGCCGCCGCATCAAGGCCATCACCCTTCTGCTGCGCATTGTGAGCCAGATTGACCACCGCGGTCTTCAACCCCGAGAAACTCATGTCCAACGGCGCACCCTCCACATGGGCGCAAGGCAGTACATATTTGCCGCCCTCGGACTGCTGCGCCAGTAGATCCATTGGCTTTCCGCCGGGGTACGGCAAGCCCAACACACGGGCGGCTTTATCAAAGCACTCACCCGCCGCATCGTCACGAGTCGCACCCAGAATTTCCATATCTGTATAGTCTTTTACATCTACGATCAGCGTGTTGCCGCCGGAGATGGCCAACGCCAGAAACGGCGGCTCCAAATCAGGAAATGCCAGATAGTTGGCGGCAATGTGGCCGCGCACATGATGCACGGGGATCAGCGGCACACCTAAGGCGTAGGCCACGGACTTGGCAAAACTGACACCTACCAGCACCGCACCGATCAGGCCCGGCGCATAAGTGACCGCCACCGCATCAATATCCTTCTTCGTCACACCGGCATCACGCAATGCCTGATCGGTCAGACCGGCAATGGCCTCCACGTGCTTACGAGAGGCAATCTCCGGCACCACACCACCATAAAGCGCGTGCATATCGGCCTGGGACAAAATGGCATCGCTCAATACCGTGCGGCCATCTTCCACCACAGCAACAGCGGTTTCATCGCAGGAGGATTCAAAAGCCAAAATCTTCACTGTGCATCCTCCTCGTAGTCAAATTCTCTCGTCAGAATCAGTGCATCTTCCTTGGGCAGATCGTAGTAGTTTTTCCGCCGTCCCACTTCCTCAAAGCCAAAGCCCTGATACAAGGCAATGGCTGCGGTATTGCTGGGCCGCACCTCCAGCGTCAGGAACGCCAGCCGGTTGCCCATGGCAAAATTGATAAACACCTGAATGATCTGTGCGGCAATACCCTGACGGCGATATTCAGGGAACACCGCCACGTTGGTAATGTAGCCCTCGTCCGCTACCACCAGCAGACCCGCATAGCCAACCACCTTGCCCGTCATGGCATCTTCTGCCACTAAAAATGCGGCACACTCGTTATCCAGTTCCTCTGCCAGCATTTTCCGTGACCACGGACGGGAGAAGCAGATTCGCTCTAATTTCTCCAGTTCCTCCAGATGGTCTGCCGTCATGGGAACAATTTTGATATTCATAGTCCGATTTCCTTTCTTATCTCTATCCAAAAGCCTCGCAGAGTTTCGCGTCCGCAGACGCGAAATTATCCCTTCGCACTCAGCCAATCCGCACCGCTGTGCGCCTCTGCCAGCAGGGGGACAGACAACTCCATCACCCGCTCCATCTCCTCGCGCAGCAGCATTTCTACCTGCTCGCACTCCGCGGCGGGGCACTCCACGATCAGTTCATCGTGTACCTGCATAATAAGTTTGGCTTGCAGTTTCTCTTTCTTCAGTCGCTCAAATACACGCACCATGGCCAGTTTCATCACATCGGCCGCCGTGCCCTGAATGGGCATATTCAATGCCACGCGCTCTCCAAAGGCACGCAGATTGAACTTGGAACTGCTCAACTCCGGCAAATCACGGCGGCGGTGCAGCAATGTTTCCACATAGCCCTGCTCCCGCGCCGTTTCCACCACATCGGTCATGTATTGCTTTACGCCCTGATAGGTGTCAAAATACCGCTCCATATAGTCCTTAGCCTCTGCCACGGACACGCCGATATCCTGACTGAGAGAGAAAGCGGAAATACCGTACACGATACCAAAGTTCACCGCCTTGGCGCGGGAACGCAACTGATGGCTGACCTCCTCGGGGGGCAGGTGAAACACCTTGGCAGCGGTTGCGGTGTGGAAATCCGCACCGGAGATAAACTGCTGCTGCATCACTTCATCTCCAGCCATGTGGGCAAGAAGCCGCAGCTCGATCTGAGAATAGTCTGCATCTACCAGCACATTGCCCTCGTCCGCCACAAACATACGGCGCATCTGGCTGCCCAGTTCCGTGCGGGTAGGAATATTCTGCAGATTCGGCTCGGTAGAACTGAGTCGCCCCGTAGCCGTCACCGTCATCTGGAAATTGGTACGGATACGTCCGTCCGGCTCAATGACCTTCAAAAGGCCGTCGGCATAGGTGCTTTTCAGTTTGGTATACTGCCGATAGGTCAGCACATCGTCTACTATGGGATGCTCGTAGCGCAGTTTGTCCAGCACATCTGCGTTAGTCGACCAGCCGGTCTTGGTTTTCTTACCGTGAGGCAATTGCAGCGTTTCAAACAACACCGTACCCAACTGCTTGGGAGAATTGATATTGAACTGTGCGCCTGCCGCCTCATAAATACGATTCTCTAATTGCTCAATGGTGGCGGACAACATCTGTCCGAACTCGGTCAGAGCTTTGCTGTCCACCTTAAAGCCTGCCATTTCCATCTCTGCCAGTACGCGGCACAGCGGCAGTTCCGCCGTGGTATAAAGCGTCCACATATCCCGCTCCTGCAAAAGGGGCAGCAGAGTTTCATAGAGTGCGTCAATGGCGGCGGTGTAACTATCCAGCGCCGCCTCTGCCGCAGCGGTGTCACCCAAGAGAGAGAACGCATCGTCCTCCAGATGCACCGGCTTGGGCAGTTCTTCATGGTAATAGGACACGAACAGTCGCTGCAGGTCGTACTGCGCCGCCGTAGCATCTAAAAGATAGGCCGCCAGCGCGGTATCGAAGATAAACCCATCCGCGCAAAGACCGTTTTCCAGTAAGGTGCGCATCAGGTCCTTCACATTGTGGGACACCTTTTTGATATCCCCCGCGAACAATGCGTTCAGCAGGGCATTCCAGTCGCCTGCGTAGCGGTCAAAGAACAGTTCTGCCATCACGGCATTGTTCTCATCCACGTGGCACAACACGCCCATGACGCTTAAGTCCGGCAGAGCATAAACCGACACATGATCGGCCTTGCGCCACAGCGCCAGCATTTCCTGTGCCTTGTCCTCACTTGTCACCTGCTCCACTGTTACAGTAAGGTCAGACGGTTTTTCTGCCGCCTCCTTCGTGGGCTGCAGACCGTACTTATCGATCAGTTTGGTAAACTCTAAGCGCAGGAAAAGATCGTACAGTTCCGGCTTATAAGGCTTGCGCAGATTATCCTGCGGTGCAAACGTCAGCGGTGCATCGGTGACGATAGTAGCAAGATAATAGGAGTGCCGTGCACTCTCCTCCCCATCAGTCAGTTTGCGGATTGCCGCCGGCTTTGCATTGATATCGGGCAGTTTGCTGTAAATGGCATCGATACTCTCATACTCCTGAATCAGCGCCATGGCGGTCTTTTCACCCACACCCGGCACACCGGAAATGTTGTCGGAGGTATCGCCCATCAGCGCCTTGAGGTCGATCATGTGAATGGGAGCAAAGCCATACTGATCACGGAACGAATCGGGGGTCATATCCTTGGTAGTGGTCTGTCCCATGCGGGTAGACACCAGCTTGACTTTGGTACGGTCGGTGATGAGCTGCAGACTATCCTTATCACCGGTCACCACCACGCACTCCCAGTTCTCCGCCTCGCATTTGCGGGAGATCGTGCCGATGAGGTCGTCCGCCTCAAAACCTGCCATTTCATAACGTGGAATATTCATGGCATCCAGCACTTCTTTCAGCACCGGCATCTGCATGGCCAGTTCCTCAGGCATACCCTTGCGCTGGGCCTTGTAGTTCTCGTCTGCCAAATGGCGGAAAGTAGGCTCACGGCGGTCAAATGTCACGCACAGAGCCTCCGGCTGTTCTTCATCTACCAGACGTTGTAATGTCGTCAGGAAGCCGAAAACCGCATGAGTATAGAGTCCGTCCCGTGTTGTCAGCGGGCGAATACCGTAATAAGAGCGGTTTATGATGCTGTTGCCATCGAGAACCATCAGTTTCATGGAGTTGTTCCTCCTTAGATTACTTTCATAAATGTATATTATAGCCTATTTTCAGAGCGAAAACAACCACGAACTATTGACATGGGTCGGTTTTGTGATAGACTTTTTTACAGTCAACTATCTATCCCATAAGGAGTATTCACATATGATCGATTCATTTTTGATGGTAGGTAAGCAGGTACTGATCCTGTTCATCATGGTCGGTATCGGCTTTGCATTGGGCAAGACCAAGCTGTTGGGTCAAAAAGCCTCGGTGGGCATGAGCAACCTTATCATGTATGTGGTTTCCCCCTGCATGATGGTGGTGGCATTCCAGCGTCCCTTTGACAACGAAAACTTCCATAATTTCTGCACAGCGCTGGTAGTAGCCGTGGCGATCCATCTCATCAATATTGCGGCTGCCACACTTTTTGTGCGGGATAAGGATCTGCGCCGCCAGCAGGCCATGCGTTTCGGCACGGTGCTTACAAACTGCGGTTTCATGTCCTATCCCCTGCAAACGGCACTTTTAGGTACTATCGGCGTATTCTACGGCTCCGCCTATGTACTGGTGTTCACTTTCGTCGCCTGGACATACGGTCTATATCTGATGTCAAGCGGCAAGGAAAAATTCTCCCTCCGCCCATTACTGCTCAACCCCGGTGTCATCAGCGTAGTGGTGGCTTTTCTGCTCTACATATTGCGTGTCAACCTGCCCGACCTGCTCTATACACCGATCCAGTCCCTTTCCAACCTGAACACGCCCGTTCCCATGATTATTCTGGGCTATCAACTTTCTCAGGCAGATTTCAAAACCGCACTGCAAAGCCGTACCATGTGGATATCCGCCGTATTGCGTCTGCTGATTCTGCCCGTAGCTGCGTTGGTTCTGTGTCTGCTTGTCAAGCCTGCACATGATGTGGCTATCGCCATCACCGTGGCAGCCAGCGCGCCTCCACCGGCTCTTCTGAGTATGTTCTCTGCCAAATTCGGCCACGATACAGCCTTCCCCTCCAGCATGATTTCCGTGCAGACGCTTATGTCCGTCATTACCATGCCTATTATTGTGGCGTTGGCTATGACATTTTGCTGAAAATTGACTTACATTGTTTGGCGTGATTACCCTTTTGCGGGTAATCACGCCTTTTTGTAATCCAAAAAATTCTTGCTATCAAAATAATTTTGTGTTATTATTTTCGTAGTTCTTGTAAGAGAATAGCGGAGTGTTCACTATGAAACAGAAACATCCTCGTATCGTGGTCACCTTTCATACCACCGCAGAGGCAATGGCCACAGAAAAGCTGTGTCGTGAGCTTTCACTGCCCGGCAAGCTGATCTCCGCCCCCCGTGCATTGACAGCAGACTGCGGCATTGCCTGGAGCGGCGCACCCGAAACAAAAGAACAATTACTGCAGGCGCTGAACGCAGAAGACATAGAAATTGCCGGCACCTACGATATGCTCATATAACAATTCCGATATTTGCAGGGAATTGCGTCAAACGTGATTCTTTTTCAAATATAACGAAAAAATAAGGAGAAAGAAAATGACAAAGAAAATCAATTGGCTGGTCATTGTGACCGGTCTGGTTGTCGGTATCGCAGCTATTGTGCTGACCGCATTCGGCAACCCTGCCAACATGGGCTTCTGTATTGCCTGCTTCCTGCGCGATATCGCCGGTGCTACTCACCTGCACGGCGCAGAAGTGGTACAGTATGTGCGTCCTGAAATCGTCGGCCTCGTACTGGGTGCCACCATCATGGCTCTGGCCACCGGTGAATTCAAGGCTCGTGCCGGCTCCTCCCCCGCTACTCGCTTCGTGCTGGGTATGTTCGTGATGATCGGCGCTCTGGTGTTCCTTGGCTGCCCCCTGCGTATGGTAATTCGTATGGGCGGCGGTGGCCTGAACGCTTTCGTTGGTCTGGCCGGTTTCTTCATCGGTATCCTGATTGGTATCTTCTTCCTGAAGAAGGGTTTCACCCTCAAGCGCAGCTATGTGGTCGCCAAGTCTGAAGGTGCTGTGATGCCCGCCGTTCTGGTGGTGTTGCTGGTTCTGGCCATTGCTGTTCCCGCACTGTTTGCCTTCTCTGCAGAGGGCCCCGGCTCCAAGCACGCTCCCGTGATTCTGTCTCTGGTCGTCGCCTTGATCGTTGGTGCTCTGGCTCAGAAGTCCCGTCTGTGCATGGTCGGCGGTATGCGTGATGCCGTCATGTTCCGTGACTTCAACCTGCTGTCCGGCTTTGTGGCAGTGTTCGTGGCTGTTCTGCTGGGCAACGTGATTCTCGGCAATTTCCACGGTTTCTCCGCTTACCTGCAGCCTATTGCTCACGCCAGCCAGCTGTGGAACCTGCTGGGCATGGTTCTGGTCGGTTGGGGCAGTGTGCTGCTGGGCGGTTGCCCCCTGCGTCAGCTGATCCTCGCCGGCGAGGGTAATGGCGACAGCGCCGTCACCGTGTTCGGTATGATCGTGGGTGCCGCTTTCGCCCATAACTTCAAGCTGGCCGGTGCTGCTGCCAAGCTGGGCGAAGACGGTGTGTATTCCGCCGGTGGTATCAGCGTCAACGGCAAGGTAGCTGTGGCTATCGGCTTTGCTGTGCTGCTGGTAATTTCCATCTGGAACATCGCCAAGAAAAAGGAGGCCAAGTAAGATGATTGATGCAAGAGGTCTGAGCTGCCCCGTTCCCGTTGTTATGGTGCAGCAGGAAGTCAAGAAGAACGCTCCCGCTGAACTGGTTGTCATGGTCGATAACCGCGTTGCCGTGGAGAACATCACCCGTTTCGCTTCCTCTCAGGGCTACAAAGTAGCCGTGAAGGACGTAGACGATGAGTTCGAGCTGACTTTAAGCAAGTAAGTATTACAGGCAAAAAGAGCGAAACCGATTTCGGTTTCGCTCTTTTTCTATCTTCATTTATTCTTCTGCCAATTCGCGCACAGCTTGTATGGCAGCATCGACTTCTTCTTCTGTATTGAACCACGAAAAGCTGAATCGTACAGCGCCTTGCTGCACCGTTCCCAATGCCTGGTGCATACGCGGCGCGCAATGCGCTCCGGGTCTGGTGGCAATACCGTAGTCCTCGGACAACGCATCAGATACCGTCCCCGACTCATAATCGCCCAGATTCAGCGTCACGATAGCGGTGCGGTCGCGGGAGAAATCACCGTAAACGGTGACGCCCGGCACGTCCTTTATCCCCTCGTAAAAGCGGCGCATCAGCGCTGTTTCCCGCTCATGGATAGTGGATACGCCGACTTCCATAATGAAGTCCACCGCAGCAGACAAACCTGCAATACCGTGCCCGTTCATCGTCCCCGCCTCTAAGCAGGTAGGCATCTGCGTGGGATGCGTGCGGCTATAACTCTGCACGCCGCTGCCGCCCACCTTCCACGGACGCAGCGTCAGCCCCTCACGCACGCAAAGGCCGCCGGTACCTTGCGGGCCCATCAGTCCCTTATGACCGGTAAAGCACAACACATCGATGCCCAGCGCCGTCATGTCGATAGGATAGGCACCCGCCGTCTGCGCTGCGTCTACAATGAGCAGCGCGCCGTGCGCCTTAGCCACAGCACTCACGCGCTGAAGATCTGTCAGATTGCCCGTCAGATTGGACGCATGGGTGCAAACGATGGCACGGGTATTGGGCTGCATCAGGCGCTCAAAGGCATCGTAGTCCAGATTTCCCTGCTTATCGGCACTCACAAAACTCAGTTCCACACCCTGCTCATCTTCCAGACGGTACAAGGGACGCAGGACGCTGTTGTGCTCACAGTCGGTGGTGATTACATGATCACCTTTACCGATCAGTCCATTGATGGCAATATTCAACGATTCGGTGATATTGGCTGTGAATGCCACATGGTCGGCACGGGGACAACCAAAGAGCTTTGCCAGTTTCACGCGGGCATCGTACACAGTGTGTGACGCCGCCATGCTGCCGGCATGTGTGCCGCGGGAACTGTTACCCATAGACTGCATGGCATTGATCATAGCCTCCGCCACCTGCGGCGGCTTGTGCAGCGTGGTCGCAGCATTATCCAAGTAAATCATCTCGTTAACCTCAAATCAGCATTTCATAGACACCCTCGCAGCGCAGCTCGGCATCATTTGCCGCACGCTCCACGCTTTCACGCTGAGAAGACGGCGCGCTCCAGCACATACCGCACCCTGCCGAGATGGCTGACGGCACAGGAATAAGCCGCCCCGCCACTTCGTGTGACTGGCAGTATGATTCCATGGCCATGGCATCGGTCGTGGTGGGGAATGTCATGATAACGCGAAACTCTTTCTCCCGCATGATCAGGGCTTAACGACCTTACCGGCCTTCGTCAGTTTTTCCACGATGCTGTACATATTGGTCACATTGCCCACAGCCAGTTTGTCCTTCAAGCCGTAGAAATCGAGGCAGGTACCGCAGGTCAGAATCTCCACGCCCTGCGCCTCCATAGCCTTCAGATCCTCCAGAGAAACAGAACCCTCGGTGGGGATAGAAGCGCCGCCGTTATAGAACAGAATGGTCTTGGGCAGCACTTCCTGCTGAGACAGTGCAAAAATAAAGCCCTTCATCAGCGTCTTACCCAGGTCATCGCTACCCACGCCCATGGTTGCCGTACCGATGGCTACCACGGTATCACCGCCCATAGGCATGCAGCAGGGCTCGTCTTCTGCCACAGCGCCGTTGACAGCAGCGGTAATGACAAAATGCTTGTCCTCCAGCTTCTCGCTCTTGGCCTCCAGGCCCTTGCCGCTGGCCATGCGCAGTACGTTCTGCACGGCGGTTTCATTGTCCACATGGACTTCCAGAATACCTTCGCTCATTCCCTGCAAAGCCTTGGTGGCTTTCACCACGGGCATGGGGCACTGTTCACCGCGGGCATCTACAACAACTTTAGACATATTTTCAATCCTCCGATAAAAAATTTATATTTGCTATTCTCAAACGAAAATAACGATGTTATAATTATAATCTGTACAAGATACAATTGCAAGTTGATTTTCAGGCTATACAAGGAGGCCGTGATGAATAACGAAATTAAACTGACGAAATTAGCCAACTGCGCCGGCTGCGGTGCCAAGGTGGGCGCCGGTGTACTGGCTCAACTGCTGGAGGGTATCCGCGTCCACAGCGACCCCAATCTGTTGGTAGGCTTTGATAAGAGTGATGATGCCTCGGTCTATCGCATCAGCGATGAACTGGCACTGGTGCAGACGGTGGACTTCTTCCCTCCCATTGCTGACGATCCCTACACCTTCGGTGCTATCGCCGCCACCAACGCGCTGTCCGATGTATACGCCATGGGCGGCGAGCCCAAACTGGCGTTGAATATTATGGCGGTACCTGCCGATATGCCCAAAGAGGTCGTCCACGAGATTCTGCGTGGCGGCTACGATAAAGTGTACGAAGCCGGTGCTCTGATTACCGGCGGCCACAGTATTCTCGACCCCGAACCCAAATATGGTCTGGCCGTCACCGGTTTTGTCCATCCCGACAAGGTACTGACCAACAGCGGCGCCAAGCCCGGCGACGTGCTGCTGTTCACCAAGCCCATCGGTATCGGTATCCTCACCACTGCCGCCAAAGCAGAACTGGCAGAGGAGGCTACCATGGCTCGCGCCACAAAACTGATGACCACGCTGAACAAGTCTGCCCGCGATGCCATGGTCAAATACCGTGTTCACGCCTGCACCGATGTGACCGGCTTCGGCCTTTTGGGTCACACCTGCGAAATGGCGCAGGGCAGCGATGTGCAGATCACGCTTCGCACCAAGGATATGGATCTCATTCCCGAATCGTTGGAGTTCGCCCGCATGGGTCTGCTGCCCGAGGGTATGTACCGTAACCGTCAGTTTGCCGAGCGCTATGTTGATCCCGGCGATATCGAACTGGCCGTGCAGGATATGCTCTACGATCCTCAGACCTCCGGCGGTCTTCTGATTGCCGTGCACCCCGATGATGCCGAGGCACTGTTTGCCGAGTTGAAGACCTGCGTTCCCTCCGCACAATGCTTCGGCACGGTGGAGGAATATACCGGCGGCGCCCGCATTTATCTGAAGTAAGTAACCTATCCTAAAAGGATACCTCGCATACGTCTCAGCCCCATAAGGATATTTTATGACATAGAAAACCCGCCGAAAAGGACAAACTCCTTTTCGGCGGGTTGTTTTTTGTTGTTCGGTAAATTAGGGTTTGTAGGGAACATTCTTGCTTTCTTTTTAAGTGCCTCCGGCGGGTGACTTTTTGCCATCAGCGGCAAAAAGTCACCAAAAAACGCCGTTTGAAACCTAAGGTTTCAAAACTTCCTCGCGCGTACAAGTGTGGAGATATGCGAAAGTTCCTACCTCGCGTTGCGATAGTATGAATAAAATCTAACCTAAATCAGGAATTGCTTCAACGTCTAACCC
>JAZLIB010000094.1:0-11279 GCA_045617185.1 Vescimonas sp. | reverse complement strand
ACCGGCAATCCCGGTAACTGCTCCTATCCCCACCGACATGACGTGACGGACGAAGCCAGCCTGAAAGCAGCCATCTGTCACGACTATGTATGTGCGGAATATAAAAACCACTACCGTAATGGAGACAACTTCATCGGCAGTGACTGCCTTCCTGTTGACTGTGATAACGATCACTCGGAGGAACCTGCCGATTGGATCACTCCGGATGATGTGGCTGCTGCCTTTCCCGGCGTCAGCTTTGCGGTACATTACAGCCGCTTTCATAATCGTGAGAAAAACGGCAAGCCTGCCAGACCAAAATTCCATATCCTGTTCCCGATAGATTTTATGACCGATGCTGCCGCTTACAGCGATATGAAACGGCTGGTCAACACGATCTTTCCGTACTTCGATACGCAGGCGCTGGACGCTGCTCGTTTCTTCTTCGGCACCACCACTGCTGACGTGGAGATACGGGAAGGCAGCATGAACCTGACAGACTTTTTGCAGGATGCGGATGCTTTTGATCAGGACATGGGCGGCGGCCAGTATGGTGACCATGTTATCTCCGAAGGAAACCGCAATGCCACCATGTCCCGCTTTGCCGGGAAGGTCATCAAAAAATACGGCGACACCGATGAAGCATACCAGTGCTTTATAGATGAAGCCGTAAAGTGTGATCCACCTCTTTCGGATGGCGAGCTCAAAACCATCTGGCGCAGCGCACAGAAGTTTTATTCCCGCGTGGCATCGCAGGATGGCTATGTGCCTCCCGACGTTTACAACGATGATACCAGTTATAAACCGGAGGACTTCTCCGACGTAGGGCAGGCCGAGGTGCTGGCAAAGCACTTCTCGAATGAGCTGCGCTACTCACCGGCTACCCACTTCATCCGCTATACGGAACACTACTGGAAAGAAACCGAGCCCGGTGCTCAGGCCGTCGCTCACGAGCTCACCCGCAGACAGTTGAAGGAAGCCACCAAGGAAATGCAGGAGGCTCTTAAGAAAATGGAGGACTGCGGAGCCCAGACTATTCTCGACGGCACCAGCAAGGCAAAGGCCGAACAGCTGATGAGCGATGAACAACTCGAAGCATATAAAGCATTCCTCTCTGCCAAGGCATATCAGGCGTTTGCGCTTCGTCGCCGGGATTCCAAATACATCACTGCAACCTTAAAGGAATCACACCCGATGTTGGAGATCTCGCCGCGTGATCTGGATGCCGATTGCTTTGCCCTCTGTACGCCTGCTGCCACTTACGATCTTCGCAAAGGCCTCGCCGGTGCCAGAGAACACTCGCCGGAAGACTTCATTACCAAGATGACGGCGGTCTCACCCAGTAGCAAAGGTGAGCAGATTTGGCTGGACTGCCTTGACCTGATCTTTTGCGGCAATCAGGAGCTCATCGACTACGTGCAGATGATCTGCGGGCTGGCCGTCATCGGTAAGGTTTATGTGGAAGCCCTGATTATTGCATATGGCGGAGGCCGCAACGGTAAATCCACCTTCTGGAACTCCGTCTCCCGCGTGCTGGGCCTATACAGCGGCAACATCTCCGCAGATACCCTGACGGTCGGTTGTCGGAGGAACATCAAGCCGGAACTGGCAGAGGCCAAGGGCAAGCGTCTGCTGATTGCGGCGGAGATGCAGGAAGGAGCTCGTCTTAACGACTCTACCGTCAAACAGCTCTGCTCCACCGATGACATGTTCGCGGAAAAGAAATATAAGGACCCGTTCTCTTTCACGCCTTGCCACACGCTGGTGCTCTATACCAACCATCTGCCGCGTGTCAGCGCCTCCGATGATGGTATCTGGCGCAGACTCATCGTGATCCCGTTTGACGCCAAGATCGAAGGTGCCGGTGATAAGAAAAACTACGCGGAATATCTCTATGCCAATGCCGGTGAGAGTATCCTCGCGTGGGTAATCGAAGGTGCCAAGAAGGTCATTGAGCTGGATTACAAGATTCCGGTTCCGGCGTGCGTGCAGAAGGCCATTGATGAATACCGTGCCCAGAATGACTGGTTCGGACACTTTATCGAAGACAAATGCGATGTCGGTCCGGAATATAAAGAAAGCTCCTCGGCGCTATATCAGGCGTACCGGAATTACTGCCTTGATACCAACGAGTATGTCCGCAGCACAGCAGACTTCTATTTTGCCTTGGAGAATGCAGGCTTTGAGCGGATCGCAGTCAAAAGGAAGCGTTTTTTTAAAGGCCTGTGCCTGAAAAAAGACGACGGCGATTTTGATGATTTTCTGACCTGATTTTACTGGATGTGCAAGGTCTATCAAGGTCTTATACAAAAATTCTCTTAGGGACATATTTTTTGAGCCTAAGAAAAAGTTCAGTAAATGGCATTGATACACCTTGCACTTTCCCAGTTTAACGGCCTGATGAAAGGACAACTATGCGAGAAAAGACAATAGAGAAAAAACTTGCTGATGCAGTAAAGGCTCGTGGCGGTCTGGCACCGAAATTCACGAGTCCCGGCTTTGATGGCATGCCGGACCGTATCGTACTGATGCCGGGCGGCCATATGGCTTTTGTGGAGGTCAAGGCTCCCGGCAAGGCTCCGCGCCCTTTGCAGGAAGCGAGACACCGATTGCTGCGGCAGCTCGGCTTTCGCGTCTACGTGCTGGATGACGAGAGCCAGATTGGAGGAATCCTTGATGAAATATGTACCACATGATTATCAGCAATATGCCACCGACTATATTGAGACACACCCCATCGCGGCAGTGTTGCTTGATATGGGCCTTGGCAAAACGGCGATCACGCTTACGGCCCTTCTGGACCTTCTGTTTGACAGCTTTGAGGCACACCGCGTTTTGGTAATTGCACCTCTGCGCGTCGCCCGTGATACATGGCCTGCCGAAATTGAGAAATGGGATCACCTGAAGCTCCTGACCTACTCCGTCGCCGTGGGTACGGAAAAAGAACGAAAAGCAGCCCTGATGCGACCGGCTGACATCTATATCATCAACCGCGAGAATGTTCAATGGCTTATAGAGCAAAGCGGCCTGCCCTTTGACTTCGATACTGTAATAGTGGATGAGCTTTCTTCTTTCAAAAGCCACCAGTCAAAGCGGTTCAAGTCACTTATGAAGGTGCGCCCACGGATCAGACGCATTGTTGGCCTTTCCGGTACCCCTTCCGCAAACGGTCTGATGGATCTGTGGGCAGAATTTAAGATTCTGGACATGGGACAGCGCCTCGGTCGCTTCATCGGCATGTACCGGAACAACTACTTTACACCGGATAAGCGAAACGGCCAGATCATCTACTCCTACCGGCTTTTGCCCGGTGCGGACAAAGCGATCTATCAGAATATCTCCGATATCACGATTTCCATGAAGGCTTCCGACCATTTGAAGATGCCGGAGCTCGTGATGAATAACTGCGTGGTGGAATTATCTGACGATGAGGCTGAACGCTATGACGAATTGCGGCAGACGCTTGTTCTGCAGCTCCCGGAAGCGGATATCACCGTTGCCAATGCCGCCGTCCTCTCCGGGAAACTCCTGCAGATGGCCAATGGCGCGATTTACGATGATGACGGACAGCCGATCTGTATACATGACCGGAAGTTGGACGCTCTGGAGGATCTGATCGAAGGTGCGAACGGAAAGCCAGTGCTGGTGGCCTACTGGTTTAAGCACGATCTTGATCGTATCAAGGCCCGTTTCAAGGTCTGCGAGGTCAAGACCTCTGCCGATATCCGCGACTGGAATGCCGGAAAAATCCCGGTAGCTGTTATTCATCCCGCTTCTGCCGGTCATGGCCTCAACCTGCAGGCAGGCGGCTCTACCCTCATCTGGTTTGGCCTCACATGGTCACTGGAATTATACCAGCAGACCAATGCCCGCCTCTGGAGGCAGGGACAATCCGAAACCGTGGTCATTCACCACATTATCACTGACGGTACCGTCGATAACCATGTACTGAAGGCCCTGCAGAGCAAGGAGAAAACCCAGAACAGTCTTATTGCCGCTGTGAAGGCCGAACTTTATAAATGACAATCCATGCAAATCAGAGTCAATCCGAGGAACACAAATTCGGAGGTGAGACTTTGGACCCATACGAGAATCTGGCTCAGGCCATCATCCTTCAGGCCGTAAAAGACTACCGGCTTACCGATGATGAGTCCGAGCTTGCAGAAATCGAGCGCTTCTTCCGCTCCGGTTGGTTTGGTGTTCTGTCAAAAGTCGATCCGGAGTATCTCATCAAAAAGCTGCGGAAGGAGAAGCAAAAATGACTGCAAAGGAATATTTATCACAGGCCCGGACGCTGGATATGCGAATAAAGTCTAAGCTCCAGCAAATCGAGTCCTTAAACGAACTGGCCACGTCCTGCACCGTTGTTTACAGCGATATGCCTCGTAACCCGAATCGCGGCGGCTCCAAGGTGGAAAACGCGGTCATAAAAATAATAGAGGTCGAGGAAAGCCTGAAACGCGATGTGGAAAATCTGGTCGAGCTGAAGAAGGAAATCATGGCGACGATCCATGCTGTTTCCGACGTCGAGCTGCAAACCCTGCTGGAGAAGCGATACCTCTGCTTCCTCTCGTGGGAGAAGATTGCGGTGGAGATGCATTACAGCATTCAGCATATTTACCGGATGCACGATACGGCTCTTTCCTGTGTTGCTGCTATCATGAGAGTAAATGAGAGAGAATGAGAGTCGCTTCTTATGATAGTATTATGATGGACAAAATAAAACATACGGAAGCCTTGTGGGAGTCATGCTCCTGCAGGGCTTTTCTTATGCGAGGAAAGCGAGGTGAAGCAATGCCAAGGAAACCTAAGCGGCCCTGCTCCTATCCCGGCTGTCCCAACCTGACTGATGGTAGGTACTGTCCGGTGCATGAGAAACAGGAAAATGCACGCTACGAAAAATATGACCGCAGCCCTGAGACCAAACGCAGGTATGGACGTGCTTGGAAGCGTATCCGAGACCGCTATGTCACCCAGCACCCTCTGTGTGAAGTGTGTCTTGAGCGTGGCCTCTACGTCCCCACCGAAGAGGTCCATCACCGGCTCCCTCTTGCTGAAGGCGGCACGCATGACGCATCAAATCTGATCGCTCTTTGTAAAAGCTGCCACGCAAGGATTCATGCGGAACGTGGTGATCGCTGGCATAACCACCCCACCGGGTAGGGCGGTCAAAATCTCTACGACTGATCCTCCGGACAACGGGCGTGGGCCTTCGCGTGCAAATTCGCATAAGTTTTTAAGGGAATAGCCCCTGTCCGAAGAAAAGAGGTGTGAACATGGGACAACGAGGACCTAAACCCGGTAGCGGCGGCAGGCCGAAAAAGCCGATTGCTGAGAAGATTGACGCTGGTAATCCGGGAAAAAGAAAACTGACTGTCATCGACTTTGGCAGCAAGGCTTCGGACCTTGACGGAGAAACGATGCCAAAGCCATCGGACTTTCTCTCCGCAAAGCAAAAGGACGGGACGCAGCTTTGCGCTGTGGAAATATATGAGACCACATGGAAGTGGCTGAAGGATCGCGGCTGCGCCCACCTGATATCTCCGCAGATGATCGAACGATATGCGATGGCTTCTGCAAGGTGGATACAGTGCGAGGCAGCCACTTCCGAGTTTGGCTTTCTTGCCAAGCACCCTACTACCGGCGCTGCCATTCAATCGCCATATGTCGCTATCGGTGATAAGTACATGACACAGTCAAACCGTATCTGGGGAGAGATTTTCCAGATCGTCCGTGAGAACTGCATGACGGAATACGGCGGCATTTCTCCGCAGGATGATGTTATGGAGCGGCTGCTTACCGCTCGGAAAGGAAACTGATATGTATGAAAAAGTAAATCCGTCGCATCCCGACAAGGTGGCCGACCGTATCGCCGGTGCCCTTGTGGACCTTGCGTATCAAAAGGATAGAAATCCGAAAATAGCTGTGGAGGTTCTAATCGGCCACGGCGTCTGTCACATCATAGCGGAGACCTCCGTTCATATTACGAACGATGAGGCCGCAGTGATTGTTCACCGCATCGCCGGTGATGGCATCTTGCCTGATTATGTTGAAATACCGCAGGATGCGCATCTGGCAGATAACCAGAGCGCAGGCATCCGCTGCGGTGATAACGGCATCTTCAAAGGGATGCCTGTAACAGCAGAACAGAAAGCACTGGCGGACATTGCAAAACAAATCTATGCCACCTATGGCTGTGATGGCAAATACATTCTGGACGAGGCCCGCTTGATTATTTGTCAGAGCAACGCCAAGACCTATCACCTGCGCGAAACCTATCCGGAGGCCGAGATTAACCCGCTCGGTGACTGGACCGGTGGCACCGATGTTGATACCGGCGCTGTCAACCGCAAGCTCGGTTCTGATATGGGCGACTCTGTGACAGGCGGCGGTCTGCATGGCAAGGACCTGTCCAAGGCTGACGTCAGCGTCAACATATACGCTTGGCTTAAGGCGCAGGAAACCGGAGCGCCTGTCGAGCTTGTCTGTGCCATTGGCGACGATATCGTTGATGGTATTCCATACGAGAGAATCGTAGAAACAGCGAGAGCTTTCATTGACCGCGTCGGTGGCTTTGAGAAATTCGCTGAGTGGGGACTGATATGTTAATTGAAAAAAAGAAAGTTACCGAGCTCATCCCTGCGGAATACAATCCGCGTAAGGATTTGAAGCCCGGTGATCCGGAATATGAAAAACTCAAACGCTCCATTGAGCAGTTTGGCTATGTGGAACCCGTCATCTGGAACCAGACCACCGGTCGCGTGGTCGGCGGGCATCAGCGCCTGAAGGTCCTGATTGATATGGGTATCACGGAGGTCGAATGCGTCGTTGTGGAGCTTTCCGAAGAAAAGGAAAAAGCCCTTAATGTTGCGCTGAACAAGATCTCCGGCGATTGGGATAAAGAAAAGCTGGCCCTGCTTATCGCAGATCTGCAAGGCGTGGATTTTGATGTATCCCTCACCGGATTCGAACCCGCCGAACTGGATGCTCTGTTTAAGGACAGCCTGAAAGACGGTATCCATGATGACGATTTCGATGTAGAGGAAGAACTGAAAAAGCCCGCTATCTCAAAACTCGGTGATGTATGGACGCTGGGCCGCCACCGGTTGGTTTGCGGCGACTCCACCAAAGCAGAAACATTCGAGCTCCTGATGGCCGGTGCCAAAGCAAATCTTGTGGTGACAGATCCGCCATACAATGTGAACTATGAAGGCAGTGCCGGGAAGATCAAAAACGATAACATGGCAAACGACGCTTTTTATCAGTTCCTGTTGGACGCTTTCACGCTCACGGAAAAAGCGATGGCTGACGATGCTTCCATATATGTATTCCACGCAGACACCGAAGGGCTGAACTTCCGCAGAGCTTTTGCCGATGCTGGTTTCTATCTCTCCGGCTGCTGCATCTGGAAGAAGAACTCTTTGGTGCTGGGCCGCAGCCCGTATCAATGGGTTCATGAACCTGTACTCTTCGGCTGGAAGAAATCAGGCAAGCATGAATGGTACGCAGGCCGCAAGGAAACCACGGTCTGGGAATACGACAAACCGAAGAAAAACAGCGATCATCCGACCATGAAGCCGATTGCGCTGCTGGCCTATCCGATTATGAATTCCAGCATGAGCAATACGCTGGTACTTGATCCCTTCGGCGGCTCCGGCTCCACGCTCATTGCCTGTGAGCAATCGGACCGCTCTTGCTACACCGTTGAGCTGGACGAGAAGTTCTGCGACGTGATTATAAAAAGGTATATAGAACAGGTCGGCTCCGCTGACGGTGTTTCTCTTCAGCGAGACGGCCTGACTTACGCTTATGAGGATGTGTCAATAATCGCCGATTAACCACAGAATCCTCCGGCCAGATTTGGTACATATATTTTTCCGAAAACGCTTGCTATTACAGGCGTTCAGAGTGATATATGTACCTACCAAAAAACACAAAGGAGGATTCCCCATGAAAGCAAACTACAACGTAACCGGAGACGAACGCAAGGCTCTGGTCGGGATCATTTCCGGGGTCATCGGAATGAAGCCCGTTTACATGCGCATGCCGACCTGCAACTACGTCATCAGTAACATCACCGTTGAAAAGGACGGAGCGATGGTCTGGGACGAGCGCACCGATGCCGCCACCATCGAGACGGTCAAGGCTGCCCTCTCGGACGCGGGCTTTACCGCTGAAGAAGATACGCAGCCAGAGGCCGCTTCCGATGAATACGGTTTGGTGGTGCAGATGCCGAGAGCCAGTTTTACGGAAGATTCCCTCGATAACCTGCACAGGCTCATCGAGGCCAAAGGGAGCCTGATCAAAAAGGCTCTGGACGTGACGGAGCTTCCAATCACCGAGGAGGAAGACAGGATTTCCTTCCCGTGGTTTTCCACCGAGCTTGAGGCTGATGAGGTAAAGGCCTACACACTCTTCATCGCGGCCCTCTGCGAGATGGCAAGGACCCAGAAGCGAGTGACTGCCAAGGAAAAGGAAACCGACAATGACAAGTACGCATTCCGCTGCTTCCTGCTCCGCCTCGGCTTTATCGGCGCGGACTACAAAACGGAACGCAAAATCCTGCTCCGCAATCTCACCGGCAGCTCCGCCTTCCGTAACGGCGCACCGGCAAAGGAGGTGGAAGTATGCGATTGATTTCCAAAGAACGCCTGCAGGCGCTTCGTGAGCGCTTCAAGCCCGGTACCCGCGTCGAGCTTCTGAGGATGGACGATGTGCAGGCACCGCCTATCGGTACCAGAGGCACCGTGGTTGGCGTGGACGACATCGGTTCCATCATGGTGAATTGGGATAATGGCTCCGGCCTTTCTGTTGCCTACGGTGAAGACGAATGCAAGGTGGTGACGGATCATGACTGAAACCATAAAGGAACAGATTCTGGCGATCCGCGACACAGGCCTTACGAACATGTTTGCTGTGAATACGGTCCAGCGCCTTTCCTACGAGCGTGACTTCTACGAGCTGGTCGTTTACCTCGAAGAAAACCGCAAGGAATATGTGCATTTCATCCTGACGGGAGAGGTATAAATACACAGTTTTCTACCCGAATCTTTGTGTAGATTATACCGGGAAATATCGCATAAATAGCTTGCTATTATGTGCCTTCAGAGTGATATATGTACATACCAAAACGAACGGAGGTAAACACCATGAACGCAAACAACACCTACTTTGAAAACCTGAAGCGCCTCGGCCACGAATATGAGGAGCGCCGCGCAGCCCACGAGAGCCGCAAGCAGCACATCATCGACACCTACGGCTGGGATAGCGAGGAACTGAAAACTTGGTACGCTGAGAAGGAAGCGATGAAATTCCCCTTCGAGCAGGGAGTCTGCAAAGCCTACCGCGCCTTTGCACAGAGCATCGCCCGCAAAGAAGACGAACTGGAGATGGACGATTTCCTTTGGGATAAGGAAGTTAAGGATTTCATCGACGCGCTCCGCAGCGCCGGGATCGAGACCTTCGTTTACACCAACCAGTCAACAGCGGTGATGGAAAACCTTCATGCCTTTGCTACGCAGGGCTGCACAATGCTTGGCCTTTGCACCATCACGAGACATGAAACCCTCTGGGGAGGCGAAGAACCCGCCGAGATCATGGGCATTCGCTTCCAGCTGAACTAAGGAGGTGCAGAGCATGTGGAGCGAAGGAACCATCGGCATCCCGGATGCCAACATAAAGGATAAATACACAGTCTGTCATTACTGGGTAAAGCACTACGAGGAGCCCAGCGGAACCTACGGGATCAACGGCGGCAAGATCAGCAAGCTGATGATCAAGATCGACGGCCAGATCGTGTGCAATTACGACAGAGGCTGGGATGTTGAGCCCACCTGCAAGGAAGCAGAAATGGCGCTTTGCATTCTGCTGAACAACTACAACTAAACATCGGCATTTGAATATGCCCTTGGGACTGAGCCAGACGGCTCTGTTCCTCGTTACGGAAGAAGTCGCTTAGGCGGCTTATTTTTATGCTTTTTAGAAGGAGGTGACCGGCTATCCGTAAGCTGAAGAAATACAAACCGACGCAGTTTGCCGCTAAGGATTCCTATTATGATCAGGACGCTGCGGATTATGCGGTCGGCTTCATTGAGTGTCTGTGCCACACCAAAGGCACATGGGCCGGAAAGTCCTTCGAGCTAATTGACTGGCAGGAGCAGATTATCCGGGATATCTTCGGAACGCTCAAGCCCAACGGCTACCGGCAGTTCAACACCGCCTACATTGAGATACCCAAGAAGATGGGTAAATCGGAGCTGGCCGCTGCGGTGGCGCTCCTACTCACCTGTGGCGACGGTGAGGAACGCGCGGAGGTCTACGGCTGCGCTGCGGATCGTCAGCAGGCGTCCATCGTTTTTGAAGTAGCAGCCGACATGGTCAGGATGTGTCCGGCGCTAAACCGGCGTGTCAAAATCCTGACGGCTACAAAACGCATCGTTTACGCTCCGACCAACAGCTTCTATCAGGTACTTTCTGCAGAAGCATACAGCAAACATGGCTTCAATATCCACGGCGTGGTATTTGACGAGCTGCATACCCAGCCCAACCGAAAGCTCTTTGACGTTATGACTAAGGGCTCCGGCGATGCTCGTATGCAACCGCTGTATTTCCTTATCACTACTGCCGGTACGGATACGAAGTCTATCTGCTATGAAACGCATCAGAAGGCACAGGACATTCTGGCCGGACGCAAGATTGATCCAACCTTCTATCCGGTGATATACGGCGCAGATGAATCGGATGACTGGACCGATCCGAAGGTATGGAAAAAGGCAAACCCCTCTCTCGGCATCACGGTCGGCATCGACAAAGTAAAAGCCGCCTGCGAGTCCGCAAAGCAAAACCCCGCTGAGGAAAATGCTTTCCGACAGCTCAGGCTCAATCAATGGGTAAAGCAGGCCGTGAGATGGATGCCTATGGACAAATGGGATAAATGCTCCTTTGCCGTAAACGAAGATGGTCTGGAGGGCCGAATCTGTTACGGCGGGCTGGACCTTTCCTCCACCACGGATATCACAGCATTTGTGCTGGTATTCCCGCCGGAGGATGAAACAGATAAATATGTGGTTCTTCCGTACTTCTGGATACCGGAAGAACAACTCGACCTGCGTGTGCGGCGTGACCATGTTCCTTATGATTTATGGGAGCGTCAAGGCTTGCTCATGACCACAGAGGGCAACGTGGTTCACTATGGATATATTGAAAAGTTCATCGAGCGTCTCGGTGAGCGGTTCAATATCCGGGAGATAGCGTTCGACCGTTGGGGTGCCGTGCAGATGGTGCAGAACCTTGAGGGCATG
>JAZLIB010000093.1:0-3611 GCA_045617185.1 Vescimonas sp. | reverse complement strand
GTCTTGATATTCCTCGGCCTTGTCTACCACGGCACAGATCACTGCCTTGGTCAGATCAATGATTTCGCTTACCTCGTCACGCAGATAAAGGCGCATATCCAGTGCCACCTGATCGTTACGGCTGCGAGCGGTGTGCAGTTTCTTGCCCACGTCGCCCAGCCGGGAGGTCAGTTCCTGCTCTACGAACATGTGGATGTCCTCGCAGGAGAAATCGAATGCCAGCGCACCGGATTCCAGATCCTTTAAAATATCCTCCAAACCCGCGATCAGCGTATCGGCTTCCTCGGAGGAGATAATATGTTGAGCGCCCAGCATGGCAGCGTGAGCCATACTGCCGGTAATATCCTGCTTGTAAAGGCGGCAGTCAAAGCGGATGGAAGAGTTAAAATCGTCTGCAATTTGATCTACATTGCCGGCAGTCCGTCCGGCCCACATTTTAGCCATGGTAATTCAGTCCTTTGCAAATTAGTTCCAGGGAATCTCCGAATCAATGCGCCTGCGGCGTATTGCGGCTCATTTGTGCCATAACTTCGTTGCGAAAACTTGAAATACATACAGTATTCCTGCGTTTCCGTGCCTTGTTCTGACACAAATCAGCTTGCCATCCGCTCTTGCCGATTTATTCGGAGTTTCCCTAATTTTCAAAAAAAGCGGCTTTAGCCGCTTTTTTTGAAAACCGTATAGGTTAGTATGTTTCTTACAGCTTGCCCAGTTCGCGATAGGCTTCCACCTTGGTGGGCAGACCCCAGCAATTGATGAAGCCGGCAGACTGAGCCTGATCGTAATCGGACTCACCGAAGGTGACCAGATTCTCAGAGTACAGCGTGCAGGGAGAGGTCAGACCGGCGTTGATCATATTGCCCTTGTAGAGCTTCAGCTTCACGGTACCGGTGACGTTCTTGTTGGCCTCGTTTGCGAAGGCGGTCATAGCCTCCTGCAGGGGGGAGTACCACTTGCCGTTATACAGCATGTCGGCGTAATCAACAGCCAGCTTCTGCTTCAGGTGCATGGTTTCCTTATCCACGGTGATCATCTCGAGCTGCTCGTGAGCGTGATACAGGATCGTGCCGCCCGGAGTTTCATAGATGCCGTGGTCCTTCATACCGATCAAACGGTTCTCAACGATATCCAGAATACCAATGCCGTTTGCGCCGCCCAACTCATTGAGCTTGGCAATGATGGCAGAGGGCTTCATCTTCTCGCCGTTGACGGCTACGGGCACACCAGCCTCAAAGTCGATGGACACCAGAGTGGGAACATCGGGAGCCTGATAGGGGGAAACGCTCATTTCCAGGAAGCCTTCCTTGTCCAGGTTGGGCTCATTGGCGGGATCTTCCAGATCCAGACCCTCGTGGCTCAGGTGCCACAGGTTCTTATCCTTGGAGTAGTTGGTCTCGCGGGAGATCTTCAGAGGCACATTGTGAGCCTCGGCATAGTCGATCTCTTCCTCACGGGACTTGATATCCCACTCACGCCAGGGAGCGATGATCTTCATATCGGGAGCGAAACGCTTGATAGCCAGCTCGAAACGGACCTGATCGTTGCCCTTACCGGTGCAGCCGTGTGCGATGGCGTCTGCGCCTTCGGCAACAGCAATCTCAGCCAGTTTCTTACCGATGACGGGACGGGCAAAAGCGGTACCCAGCAGATACTTCTCATACTTGGCATCCATCTTCAGGCAGGGGATGATGACATCGTCCACCATCTCATCGGTCAGGTCAGCCACGATCAGTTTGCTTGCACCGGTCTTGATGGCCTTTTCTTCCAGACCGTCCAGTTCATCATTCTGACCCACATTACCGGCTACGGCAATGATCTCGGGATTGTTGTAGTTTTCCTTCAGCCAGGGAATGATGATAGATGTATCCAAACCGCCGGAGTAAGCCAGCACGATTTTTTTGATTTCGTTCTTATTCATAATGTTTTCCTCCGTTGAATTAATTTATGCATAAATATTACAACTATATGAATGAATATGCAATATGTAAAATAGACAAAATACAGTTATTTTTTTATAGGCTCCCCCGTCATATACAACAAAATGATAAAAATATACAGAATATACAGTGCGATTATGCATAAATACACTGTTGCGCAGAATGGAATGTGATGTATATATTGATTGAATATACATAAAATGCGCAGATCATCGATACTATAATAAATAAAACATTGAAAAGAAGTGTGAATTCTGCTAAAATACGAATACATTTTGCAAAATGAGGCATACATATGAAAGAGATTACACTGACAAATATCACAAAAAGTTATACGACACAGGGGACGGATATTATTGTGGATCATGCCGAGCGGCCCACACGCACCCAGACTGTGTTGAAAGATTTAAATGTATCGTTCCCTATCGGTAAACTGACGGCAATCGTGGGACGTAGCGGCTGTGGCAAGAGCACGCTGCTGCGTTTGCTGAATGGACAGGACCAGCCGGACGAGGGTGATATTGCCATGCCGGAGGGTTGGCACAGTGCCATTCTGACACCGGAACCCTACGTGATCACATGGACATCGGTGTTGCGCAATGTGGCGCTGGCGGCCGGAGCAGGTCGTACACCCGAAGAGCGTATGCAGCTGGCGGAACGTCTGGTGCAGTTGGTGCGTCTGGGCGATTATGCTGACCTGACACCCACGGAGTTATCCACCGGCATGAAACAGCGTCTGGGTCTGGCTCGCGTGCTGGCCAGTCAGGCACAACTTTTGCTGATGGATGAGCCCTTTGCCTCGTTGGACTTTATCACTCGTGAAGAACTGCAAAACGAACTTTTAAATATTCAAAGGGAAATGCAGCGTACCATCGTTCTGGTGACTCACCAACTGGAGGAGGCTCTTTTGCTGGCACAGAAGATTATTGTCATGCACCCGGACAGCACCGTGCGTGAGTTTGATCTGGATGCGTTTGCCTATCCCCGTGATATGAGCACACCGGAAATGCAACAACTGAAAGCGGAAATCACCGCCGAATGCCGTAAATAATTATATGAAACGCAACAGACACCGCACTGGCGGTGTCTGTTTTTTGCTAAAAAATGCCAAGCCAACATCTCCTTTTTTTACTTGACATGAAACGATGTGATTTGCACAAAGTAACATTGTCGTCGGCGACAACAATTGAATAAGGGGTGATCCAATGCATGAAACGCAAACAAAGCGAGCGGTGCAGCGTTTTGCTGCATTTATGCTGGCAGCCGTTCTTTCATTGTTTTCGTGCTGTCAGTGGGCATGGGCAACACCCGGTGAACGCTGCTTGATCCCGTTGGGTAAGGCGGTGGGCATCAAACTTTTTGCCGACGGCGTATTGATTGTTGCCACCTCAGAAGTGGAAATGGACGGAAGAAAAGTATCTCCTGCCAAGGATTGCGGCTTAAAGGAAGGAGACCTGCTTCTCCGAATGAATGATGAAAAGATCGAGTCAACGGAGCATCTGCAGTCCCTCTTGCAGGAGAATGGCGCTGCAGTGGTGACCTTGTCGGTCAAACGCGGCAGTAAAGTGATGGAGATTTCTACCAAACCGGTGGTCTGCGCTGACGGTGTCTGCCGTTTGGGTGCATGGATCCGTGACAGTATGGCGGGAATCGGCACCTTGACGTATTACGATC
>JAZLIB010000092.1:0-9831 GCA_045617185.1 Vescimonas sp. | reverse complement strand
AGGATGTAGAGGGCGTGGGCATCTGCCAGTTGACGCAGGAGGACGTGGTGCGCCATGTGATGGTGCAGCGTATTATTGAGGCCTATGCCAAGTACGAAGAGAATCGGGGAGGCAACAGAAAATGACCCATAAAATTTCCGTTACAAGTAATCGCAAGGGTATCAATAACCCCACTCTTGCCGCAAAACTGCGCAAAACGGTAAAAACGGCGCTCCAATGCGAGCGTGTGGAGCAGCCCTGTGAGGTAAATATCATGCTCACCGACGATGAGGGCATCCACGAGATCAACCTTGCCATGCGTCAGGTGGATCGCCCCACCGATGTGCTCAGTTTCCCCATGTTCGATTTGACCCCCGGTGAGCATCCTGACGAATACGATGCCGATCCCGAAACGGGTCTTGTACCCTTGGGCGATATGTGCATCTCTGTGGAGCGCGCCCGTGCTCAGGCCGAGGAGTATGGTCACAGTTTCGAGCGCGAAATCTGCTACCTTGCCGTCCATTCTACATTGCACTTGCTGGGCTACGACCACATGGATGAGGGCGAGATGAAGCGCCAGATGCGTAAGCATGAAGAGATCGTCATGACCGCCTTGCAGCTGGAAAGATAAAACCAATTTATAAATTGCTCAAAAGATAAAGAAAGTTGAGGATCACCTATGAACATTACAAAAACAGCCATGATTACCGTCTGCGGCCGCCCCAATGTGGGCAAGTCTAGCCTGACCAACGCCTTGGTAGGCGAAAAGATCGCCATCGTATCCAACAAACCACAGACCACCCGCAACCGCATCTACGGTGTCGACAACCGCGACGACACGCAGTTCGTGCTGCTGGACACGCCGGGCCTGCATAAGCCTCGCTCCCGTTTGGGCGATTACATGGTCAAGGTCGTGCGTGAGAGCCTTGCCGATGTGGAGGCTGCGCTGCTGTTGGTGGAACCCATCGCCCATGTGGGCGAGCCTGAGAGGGTGCTGCTGCAGCGCATTGCCGAGGAGAAGATCCCCGCCATTCTCTGCATCAACAAGATCGACACCGTGGAGAATAAGGAAGATCTGCTGGCAGTCATCGCCGCCTACAATGAAACCGGCGCCAATTTCGAAGCCATCATTCCTATTTCCGCCCGTACCGGTGACGGCTTGGAAGAATTGATGGAACAACTCGCCAAGTATGCGCAGGAAGGCCCGCAGCTGTTCCCTGACGGCATGACCACCGACCAGCCGGACGCGCAGGTCTGCGCCGAAATCGTCCGCGAGAAGATGTTGCGTTGCCTCGATAAGGAAATTCCCCACGGCACTGCGGTGGAAGTCACCCGTTTTACCGAACGCGACAGCGGCATTATCGATCTGGATGTGACCATCTATTGCGAAAAAGCCAGCCATAAGGGCATCATCATCGGCAAACGCGGCGATATGATCAAACGCATCAGTACCTTGGCACGCAAGGACATCGAGCGTTTCATGGGCACACAGGTCTATATGGAAACATGGGTCAAGGTCAAGGAAAACTGGAGAGATAACGTGAACTTCATCCGTTCTCAGGGCTACGACGAGGGCTAAGGTAGAGAAATGGAAGACAACGAACTCTATATAGCAGATATTGTTGCGTTAAAAACATCGTTTTTGTCGGGGAAGAAGTATACATTTAAAGGACTAACCCCATCAGTATTGGAAAATGAGTTACCAGTCGTCTACGCGATATTCAAAAAAAGTACGGGGGAAACTTTATATGTTGGACGCACAAAAAATTTACGGAGAAGACTGTATACAAATCACCTGATGGGGCCGAAAACAAATGCCCGATTAAAGAAATATCTTATGGAAGATCCAAACGAGCCTCAGGTACAGTCGATGGAAGACGCGAAACGTTACTTGATTGACAATTGCTATTTTCAGTATATGCCTGAGCCAGATGCACAAAAAAGAGGACGGCTTGAAGGTTTGTTCAGTTATCTGCTGGACGTAAGGTATATTCACGAAGAACATTGAACTTTATTCGCTCTCAGGGCTACGATGAGCAGTAAAAATTACCAACCATAAATGGGCCATCTCCCACGCAAACTAAGCGTGGGAGGCGGTCACATGAACGAACAGAACTACTGGGAACTATTCAGTCAGACGGGCGCGCCGGAGCTGTATATGCTCTATCGCGCGGCACAGGAGGAATCATCATGCAAAACGGAAAACAAGTGACCTCCGGTATTGTGCTGCGAGCCACGGACACCAAGGAAACGGACAAGATCCTGACTGTCCTGACTCCCGATCGGGGTAAAATCGCGGTCATCGCCCGTGGCGCGCGCCGCAAGAACAGCCGTCTGGCGGCTGCCTGCCAGTTGTTGGCATACTCGGAAATGACAGTCTACCAACGTGGCAACTGGTGCTATCTGGACGAGGCCAGCACCATTGAGCTCTTTGACGGTGTGCGGCAGGATTTTGAGCGGCTTTCCTTAGCATCATATTTTGCCGAGCTGACCGAATCGCTGACAGATAGTGACAGTCCCGCACCGGAAATATTGTCGCTGTTGCTGAATGCTTTGTATGCGCTTGGCACGCTGCAAAAGGACCCTCGGCTGGTCAAACCCGCCTTTGAAATGCGTCTGATGGCGTTGGGCGGCTTTGAACCGTTGGCAGACGGCTGCGCCGTATGCGGCAGAGCAGAGCCGGATCATCCCATGTTGGATGTGACGCAGGGCGTGGTGCATTGCGCCGCCTGTAAGCAGATCGGCGGCTTATCCCTGCCGCTATCCGATAGCGCTCTGGCGGCATTGCGCCATGTGTTGTACGGCAACCCCAAGCGGCTGTATAGCTTCACGCTGGACAAGCTGCCGCTCAACCAACTGGATCATGTGTCTGAGGCGTTTATCGCCGCCCAGTTGGAGCGCAGTTTTCGTACACTTGACTACTATAAATCCATTCGAATGGAGTAATGACTACATATATGAGTGAACTGTTTGAAAAATCGATCCGCACGCTGGAGTTACCGGCTGTGTTGGAAATATTGTCCCGCTTTGCCACCAGCGATGCGGCCAAGGCCAAATGCCTGCATATCATGCCCGCCACCGATGCGGACGATGTGCTGCGCCTTCTGGACGAAACTGATGCTGCTAAGGAGAGAGTGGGTCTCCATGGCAGTCCATCTTTTTCCGGCGTCAAGGATGTGTCGGCATCGTTGAGCCGAGCCGACCATGGCGGCATGCTTAACACGCGGGAACTGCTGGACATCGCCGGTTTGCTGACCGCCAGCCGCCGTGTGGCGGAATATGACGAGGAACGGCAGGGTGAGGCTACGGTCATCGACCATATTTTCTCCGCTCTGCATACCAATAAATATTTAGAGGAGCGAATCCACTCCACGATCATTGACGAGGATACCATTGCCGATACGGCAAGTCCGGAACTTCTGGACATTCGCCGCAAGATGCGCCAGGCTGCCACCAAAGGCCGCCAGATCCTGCAGCGTATCATTTCTTCGCCCTCCTATGCCAAGGTACTGCAAGAGGCGCTGATCACCCAACGTGACGGCCGATTTGTGGTGCCGGTGAAGGCGGAGTATAAGGGCAGTCTGCCCGGACTGGTACATGATATCTCCTCCTCCGGCGCTACGCTGTTTGTAGAGCCTATGGGCGTGGTGCAGGCCAACAACGAACTGCGTGAATTGCAGTCCCGTGAAGAAAAGGAAATTGACCGTATTCTGCGTATTCTTTCCGGTGAGTGTGCAGCACAAATGAACAATATATTGTCTGATTACGACAATTTAGTGCACCTTGATGTGATTTTTGCCCGCGCGCAACTGAGTTATCACCTCAATGCCAGCCGTCCGGCAGTGCGCAAGCGCGGCGGCATTACCCTGCGCCATGCCCGTCATCCGCTGCTGGATCAGGCCAAGGCTGTGCCTATCAGCGTGGAGTTGGGTGAGCAGTTTGACACCCTTGTCATCACTGGACCCAACACCGGCGGTAAGACCGTCACCTTGAAAACATTGGGCCTTTTGAGCCTGATGGCGCAGTGCGGTCTGCATATCCCTGCCGATGACGGCAGTGCCGTGCGTGTATTTGAGCGAGTGCTGGCGGACGTGGGCGATGAGCAGAGTATTGAGCAAAGCCTGTCTACATTCTCAGCCCATATGGCCAACACGGTGGAGATTTTGCGTCAGGCCGATGAAAAGAGCCTGATTCTCTTTGATGAATTAGGCGCCGGTACCGACCCGGTAGAAGGTGCGGCATTAGCTATCGCTATTATTCAGAACGCTCGCAGTAAAGGTGCACTGACTGCGGCCACTACCCATTATGCCGAACTCAAGACTTTTGCCATGACCACGGCGGGCGTAGAAAATGCCTCCTGCGAGTTTGATGTGGCAACACTTCGCCCCACCTACCGTCTGCTCATCGGTATTCCCGGCAAGTCCAATGCTTTTGCTATTTCCCGCCGCTTGGGGTTGGACGAAAGCGTCATTGAGGCGGCAAAGGAACAGATGGACAGTGAGTCCGTCCGCTTTGAAGATGTGCTGGCGCAGCTTGAAGAAAAGCGTCAGCGTTTGGAAAAGGCGCAGAATGAGGCTGACCGTCTGTGGCGCAGCCGAGAAGAGGATGCCCGCAAGGCGCGAACTTTCCGTGAACAGATGGAGCGCGCTAAGGAGAACGCCCGCAGTAAGGGCGAAGCGGAGGCCAAGCGTATTGTCAGGGAGGCACAGCAACGCGCCGATGCCATTTTTGCTGAGCTGGACGAATTGCGGAAAAAGCAGCAGAAGCAGGCCAACGCGCAGGCAATGAACGATGCCCGTGCCGCGGTGCGCCATCAACTCAGGCAGGCAGAGCAATCGCTCCATGTCCGCGAGGAGACGGCGGAACCGTCCTTTGCCCCCAGCCGTCCCATTGTGGAGGGCGATATGGTGGAACTGCCCGGTGTGAAAATGGGCGCTACGGTACTGCACGTCAATGATGACGGTACGCTATTGCTGCAGGCAGGTAAAATGAAAATGACCACAAAAGCCACTCAGGTGCGCCTGATGGAAGGTGCACCGAAGAAGACACAGAAACCGATATCGACCGCAAGCCCCAAGGTGGTGATCGCCACCCGTGCCTCTTCGGAACTGGATATCCGAGGTCTTGAAACGCTGGAAGCGGAAAGCGTAGTGGAGAATTATATCGATGCTGCTGTTATGGCCAAACTGGGTACGGTGACCATTATCCACGGTAAGGGAACCGGTGCGCTGCGCAAGGCAGTACATGAAATGCTCAAGCGCAATCGTGCCGTCAAAAGTTTCCGATTGGGACACTATGGCGAGGGCGAGGCCGGTGTAACAGTGGTGGAATTAAAATAACCTGTTTTTGTCACAAGTCACAAAAAAACCTGAGAATAAAAAAGCAAAATACAAAAAATTTGTATAAACCTCCATTGCAATCTTTTGACAATCCTATATAATAAGTATCATAGAGCATAGTGCTTTCATTACAATTTGCTGCATGCGAAGGAGAGCTGTTTGATGTATACAAAGGAAATTACCGTTAAAAATGAAGTTGGTCTGCACGCAAGACCTGCTACTTATTTCATTCAGAAAGCCAATGAGTTCAAGAGCGGCATTTGGGTGGAGAAGGAAGAACGCCGTGTGAATGCTAAGAGCTTGTTGGGCGTGTTGTCCTTGGGCATCATGCAGGGCACAGTCATTACACTGATGGCCGATGGCATCGACGAGCAGGATGCTGTGGAATCCCTGAGTGCTTTGATTGATAATAACTTCGGCGAGTAATGGATACAAAAGAAAAGCGAAGGACTTTCGTCCGTCGCTTTTTTTGCTTATTTACGATTCTTTTCCCCTTCGGCAGCAACTTTGATAAGCCACCTCACAGCGCTTGGGCCGTAACTGCCCTGCGCGGTTTCGCCGGTCAGCATCAGGGCAGAAGCACCGTCCAGACAAGCATTATAGATGTCCGACACTTCGGCACGAGTGGGGGAGGGATGATCGATCATTGAGTGCAGAAGTTGAGTCACCACTAAGAACGACTTTCCGGCTTCGTTGCAGATAGCGGCAATATCCTTTTGCACTTTAGGTAATTCCCACAGAGGCAGGTTCATGCCCAGATCACCGCGGGCAATTGTTATCACATCAGCCAGATCCAACCAGCCGGGCAGTGTGGCAAGACCTTGGGGATCTTCCACTTTGGCGAATAGGGTCAGGTCGTCCAAGCCGTGCTGTGCCATAGCCTGACGAACCTGCAAAAGATCGTCACGGCTGCGGACAAAGGGGTGCATGATACCGGTAACACCGTACAGGCGGGCCAATGCCATATCATCGTGATCCTCGGCTGACACCGCAGGTCGAATGATGTCGATGCCGCTCAGGCTTTTGCGACTGTCCAGAATACCCCCGCGATCCACACGGCATTTACCGCCTTCGGAGAGTACCGTCAGTTCCATGGCACCGTCATCCAGAAGGAGAGAAAGGCCGGGTTTAAGGGCAGAAATAATATCGTCATCTACGGGGATATCTCGCCCTAACTCCACCGTATCACCCTCTTGCAAATGCAAAGAATGGGACAACGTGCCGATGCGAATCTCACTGCCGCGCATATCAATAATCAGTTCAGCTTTTTTGCCGCAGCTATCCTCTGCTTTATGCAGATTGTTGATCCAGTCTGCACATTGGGGCAGCGTGGTGTGGGACAAGTTGAGTCGAAAGCCGGTCAGACCATCAGAGAGCATCTCAGCTAAGATCTCTTTTTCACAGCATGCCGGACCTAACGTGGCGTAGGTTTTCATGGTTTTTCCTCCTTGTGGAAATGTTCGTAAACAGCCAAAGCAGCAGAATGGGGCAGAATATTTTCTAAAGCTGTCATGTCTGCCTGCTCGATGGCTTTGATAGATTTGAAATGTTTCAAAAGTGTGGCTTTGCGCTTTTCTCCTACGCCGACAATACCGTCCAATTTGGAACGGTAGGCACTCTTGGTATGCTTTTCGCGGTGATAGGTGATGGCAAAGCGGTGCACCTCCTCCTGCACGCGCCCGATAAGGGTGAACAGAGGCGGACTCTGCTGAATACCCAGTTCATTACCGTCGGGTGTCATCAGCGCACGGGTGCGGTGGCGGTCGTCCTTGACCATGCCGAGGATAGGAATGTCCGTCAATCCCAGTTGCCACAAGGCTTCCCGAGCGGCACGGGCGTGCATTTCGCCACCATCGATGAGCAACAGATCAGGACGTTCTTTGAATTTTTCATCACCGTCCAAATAGCGACGGAAACGGCGGGTCAGAACCTCGCGCATGGCGGCGTAGTCATCGGGTGCTGTTAATGTTTTGATCTGGAAACGGCGGTAATCCCGCTTGAGAGGTTTGCCGTCCACAAAGACCACCATGGAGGCAACCATATCATCGCTGCCCGTGTTGGAAATATCGTAGGATTCCATGCGATGAGGGGCTTCGGTCAAGCCTGCCAACGCACCCAACTGCTCCAAAGTCTTGTTGGTACGCTCACAGTCAGTGGTGATACGCTCCACTTCCTCACGGGCATTGCGCTTTGCCAGACGCAGCAGTTCCATGCGCTCACCTCGTTGGGGAACGCGGATATTTACCTTATGGCCGCAGCGTTCGGAGAGCAGGTCGGCAAAGGTATCACTATCCTCCCAGGATTGAGAAACCACGATTTCGGAGGGGAGTACATTTTTGTTCAGATAATACTGGCTCAACACGGCGGCAAGAATATCCGTTTCTGCCTCGTCTGCGGCGGCGGGGAACACCTCGACTTCACGACCCAAGAGATTGCCTTCCTCGATATGCAGCACGGCGGCGGCGCAGCGCACCTGACCGGGGTAAATACCCCAGATATCCGTGTCGGCGCAGACACCGGCGATGACCTGCTGCTGTTTGCCCAGCACCGAAATGGCACGGATGCGGTCACGCAGAGATGCCGCCCTTTCAAACTGTAATTCCTCGGCGGCCTGCTCCATCTCCTGCTGCAATTCGGTCGTTAGCTGACGGTAGTGTCCGCTGAAAATGCGGACAGCCTGCTCGATGCGCTGTTGGTATTCTTCTTGAGAGGGACCGTCTGGCAGACAAAAACCGTCGCAGCGGCCGATATGGTGATTCAAGCAAGGGCGCTCTTTGCCGATATCACGGGGGAACTGACGGGAGCAGGTGGGTAGTTTCAAGGCGCTGCATACCGCATCAATAGCCTGTCGTGTTTCATGACGGCCGCCAAAGGGACCAAAGTATTTAGCCCCGTCATCCTCAGCCTTGCTGACAAGTGTAAAGCGGGGATAGGGTACACCGGTGTTGAGCCGGATAAAGGGATACCCCTTGTCATCTTTTAAAAGGATATTATAGCGGGGCTGATGGTGCTTGATGAGGGAATTTTCCAGAATCAGCGCTTCAAACTCCGTACGGACGAAAATGGTATCGAAATGGTCCACCTGCGAGACCATCATGCGGGTCTTTTCATTGTGATTTGTGCCACTTTGGAAGTACTGGCTGACGCGGTTTTTCAGTTTTTTGGCCTTGCCTACATAAATGACCTTGCCGGTCTTATCCATCATCAGATAGACACCCGGCTGCAGCGGCAGATCGTTCGCCTTCTGGCGCAATTCGTCCTTTGTCATGCCAATCCCTCCTTTCATACTGAAACATTGTAGCATGGCGCAGGCAAAAAGAAAAGACGAAAAAACAGTCTATTGTATTTTACACAATTTGGGGTATAATTTGGATATCATACATGAGATTATACACGAATCGAGGAATACTATGATTCAGGATATCGGAAATCATCAGTTTGACAGAAGTTATTCCCTGCAAAAGGCTTCCTTGCAGGATATTGCCTTGTGCTATCAGGCGGGCAAGGTGCTGCTGCGGCAGGAGAACGGCGTTTACATGTTACCGCATTTTGCGGATTTCCCTGAGCAGTACCGTCCGGATGCAGAACACACCTGCCATGTATTTGCCCTTGACAGTGTGGGCTGCTACACGGCGCAGACGACAATGACCGAGGAGCAGTTGCCCGATGCCACATGGGAGTATGTATCCATGCGCAGTCTGCGTGCGGTGCGCCCTATGGAAGTGGCTTTTGCCGCCATTACCGGCGAACAACTGCGGCGGTGGTATGAATGCCGCAGTTACTGCGGACGGTGCGGCAGTAAAACGGAGCACAGTCAAACGGAGCGCGCGGTGGTTTGCCCACATTGCGGTCTGACGGAATACCCTAAAATCTGTCCGGCGGTAATCGTGGCGGTAAAAGATGGGGACAAGCTGTTGGTGACGCGTTATGCCAATCGACCCTATAACGGCTGGGCACTGATCGCAGGTTTTACGGAGATCGGTGAAACACTGGAAGATACCGTACACCGTGAGGTGATGGAAGAAGTAGGCCTACGGGTCAAGAATCTACGTTACTACAAAAATCAGCCGTGGGCCTTTACTGATACGTTACTGGTGGGATTCTACTGCGAATTGGACGGTGAGGCGGATATCACGTTGGATCACAACGAACTGTGTGAGGGTGTGTGGCTGAGCCGTGAGGAAATTCCGCCAAGGGAGAATGACATCAGTCTGACGGCAGAAATGATGGAGCGATTCCGTTTGGGTATGGAATAAAAAAAGTAACGGGGCGTATGACACAACCCCATAAAGATGTTTTATGACATAAGAAACCCGCCGAGAAGGATTTTATCCTTTTCGGCGGGTAATTTTTGTTATTCGGCAAATTGGGATTTGTAGTGGAGAGGATTTTCTTTTGATTCCCTCCGGGGGCCTACTTTTTCCATCAGCGGAAAAAGTAGGCAAAAACGCCGTCAAAAACCAATGGTTTTTGAATTTCCTTTTCGCGGCTATACCGCGAAGGAACGGAATTG
>JAZLIB010000091.1:0-3006 GCA_045617185.1 Vescimonas sp. | reverse complement strand
ACCCTGCAGGGCTTCGATGAGGATCTGAAGGCAGATGCGCCTGACGATATGACGTGGGAAACACAGCCGAGTTCGGAGTGGAGCGATGCGGAGAGCAGCGAGATCCGTACTTTTGTCTGTCAGTCCTGCGGCGGTGAGATCGTGGGCGACAAGAATACAGCGGCTACTGCGTGTCCGTACTGCGGCAATCCCGTGGTGATGAAGGAGAATTTCTCCGGTATGCTCAAGCCGGATCTGGTCATTCCGTTCAAACTGGACAAGAAAGCGGCAAAAGCAGCCTATGAAAAGCACGTGCAGGGTAAGCGCCTGCTCCCGAAGACTTTCAAGGATCGTAATCATATCGATGAGATCAAGGGCGTCTATGTGCCGGTCTGGCTGTTTGACGCTGATGTGGACGCCAGTATCCGCTATAAGGCAACTCGCGTCCGTACCTGGAGCGACAAGGATTACAATTACGAGGAAACCAGTTTCTATTCCGTGTTGCGTGAGGGCTCCTTGCAATTCAAGGCCGTGCCGGTAGACGGTTCTACGAAGATGGACGACAACCTGATGGAATCTGTGGAGCCTTTCGATCTGCGCGAGGCAGTGGATTTCCAGACGGCTTATCTGGCAGGTTATCTGGCAGATAAGTACGATGTAGATGCCGAGCATAGCATCGATCGCGCTAACGCCAGAATCAGGAACAGTACAAGGAGCTCCTTTGCCAATACGGTGCAGGGCTTTACGACGGTGACGCCTGAGGCCAGCTCGATTCGCTCGAATAATGGCGAGGCGAAATATGCGTTCTACCCCGTATGGATTCTGAACACCACATGGAACGGTGAGAAGTACACCTTTGCCATGAACGGTCAGACGGGTAAAATGGTAGGTGATCTGCCGGTGGATCAGTCTGCCAGCCGTAGATTACTGGCGATGATAGCCGGTATCGGCACGGCGGCGCTGTTCGCCTTGCAGTATCTGGCCTGGTTGCTGTAAGGAGGGGGAGCGTATGAAAAAGATATGGTCTTTCGTCCTTGCCTGCGTTTTGTGTGTGGCTTTGGCAGTTCCGGCATTCGCCGCTGATATCGATCGCTTTACCGATACGGAGGGGCTGCTGTTTGAGTCCGAGAGCGAGGAATTAAACGATAAACTGGATACTCTCAGCGAGCAGCTGCAGTTTGATGTTGCCATCGTGGTGATAGACGCATTAGACGGCTGGGAAGCGGAGGAAGCGGCAGAGAGCATTTATGACCAGTACAACTTTGGTTACGGTGCCGAACGTGACGGCGTGATCCTGCTTATTGCTATGGATAGCCGTGACTGGGCCATAAAAGCCATGGGCTTCGGCGAAGTGGCGTTGGACGCTGATGCCATTGCCGATCTGGTCGTGCCAATGCTGAGTTTCGGTGAATATGACGAGGCATTTCACGTTTTTGCCGACAGTTGCGAGGAAATGGTGACAAATGCCCGAAATGGCAATACCATGGGTGGTGATGCCATGGGTGGCGATACTGTGAGCGGTGAGCCTTACAAGTTCCCGTTCGATGTGGTGAAGAGCTTGGTCATCGCTTTTGTCATCAGTATGGTGGTGGCGCTGATCGTGGTGGGCTCTATGAAGGGAAAACTGAAGTCTGTCCACCAGAAGTATGCGGCATCGGATTACATTGTGCCGGGCAGTCTTGCTATCACCAACGCACGGGAACGATACCTTTATAGCACAATGTCCCGTACGGCAAAGCCGAAGGACAACAGTTCTTCTTCCCGCGGCGGAGGATCTTCCAGCGCGCACGGTAAGTTCTGATTTTGGTATAATCAATAGAAAAGGAGCGCTTGCCTATCGCAAGCGCTCCTTGTTTTGCTGTATAGGGAAAAAACGAGTTCTCGAAAATAAGGCACAAAAAAAGAAGTGCCTGCATACTGCAAACACTTCTTTTGGTCCGAGTGTCGAGATTTCCCCCGCAAGGGGGGATAAACTTCTCATCTCGCAGCAGCGAATAAAAAATGGTGTCTGTGCAAAAGCACAAACACCATTTTTGGTCCGAGTGTCGAGATTCGAACTCGAGGCCTCTTGAACCCCATTCTTTTGCGCACATAAAAGCATATAAAAAGTTAGTAATTATATGGAAAATATGGAATATATAGAAACTTCCTGAGCACAAAATATTCCGCATTTTTCATATTTTTTATTTGTGTTCCGGTATAGTTCCGGCTTTCAACTAAAATGTATAAGCATACTTGAGTAATTCATATGCAGATAACTATGCTACTTACTTGATTGCTATATTGCAGCGAAATAGGTCGTTGATAGCCTTCTGGATATTCTTGTCATCAATCCCGTAGTGTTTTAACTGCATTGCGTAGACGATATATTCCATGAATACCAGATCCAATAATGAAAGACCGATAAAATCCTTATCCAAATCCCCGTGCGCAAAGTGATTACGTTGGTCTGAAAGCCGTTGACCCATTTCGGAATACTTTAGTGTCTGATTGTTCAAGCCATAAAGGCGCTTTCCAAATATATCAATGATTAACGAAAAGTCTTTCCCAGTTTGGATAATTTCCGATTGAAGAGAATCTGACCTGACGAGCCGTTTCAAAAACTTATAGATATCTTTCTCTTTACCACGGGTGCTTTCAATTTTTTGCTGAATTTCGTTCGAAACAACATTCTCTGCATCGATTTTTGCCGTGCTCTTCTTTACACCATTTGGATATAGTCGATGAAATTCCCATTCAAATGCAGCTGTAATCATCACGAACCGGGAGGCATCTATCGTTCTGCCAATTTGATATGTTTCTGGATAGTGGCGGGTGTAGATATTATTTGCTGCAATATCGCCAAGAATTTCTCCCTCGTGGCCAGCTACATATCGTTGCTTAATATAGCGCCCGTTTTTTAAGACTGCCGATTCTGTTTTCCCATCTTGTCCCACAATATACATTGTGGCAAAAACCTGGTGCTTACCGTCTCCGTATGGTGCTGCGAGATCGATGGTAGGAATATAAATATTTTTCCGGTATTTT
>JAZLIB010000090.1:0-2961 GCA_045617185.1 Vescimonas sp. | reverse complement strand
GACGACTATATCACGAAGCCTTTCAATATCATGGAGCTGAAAGCGCGTATCCGTGCGCTTTTACGCCGCAGCAACACAAAACGCGAGGAGCACCGCAGCCTCCTGACAGTGGGCGATGTGTCCCTCGACACCAAGCAGCGCGTGGCAATCCGTGACGGCCAGACTATCGAGCTGACCGCCAAGGAATATGATCTTCTGGAACTTCTGATGAAGAATCCGCGCCGCGTATACAGCCGCGAACAACTGATGGATCAGGTGTGGGGCTACACTTACGCCGGCGATTACCGCACGGTGGATGTCCATGTCCGCCGCCTGCGCGAAAAACTGGAACGCACACCGGCCACGCCGGTATATATCATGACAAAGTGGGGAGTGGGTTACTATTTCAAAGGGGAAAGTCAGCCTGCAATTTAAGTTCGGTCTGAGTTATGTTGCCATCATCATCGCCGTACTGGTGCTGCTCAATTCCTATCCGTTGCTGGTGTCGCAGGATCTGGTATTCCGCTCTAAGGAAACCTCCATGGCAAGCAGCGTGAAAATCATCGAGTCGGCGCTGTCGGGGCTGGATAAACTGACCGTCGACAATGTCCGTCAGGCATTGAGCGGCGTGGAGGAAAACGGTGCCAGCCGTGTCCTCGTCACCGATACCGCCGGGCGCGTGCTTTACGATACCCGCGACACGGAGAGCGCCATGGGCCAGTATGTAGTTTTCACCGAGGTGGCGCAGGCTCTGCAGGGCAATGATGCGTTTTACTGCGGCTATGACAGCGACGCGTTTTTCAGTCGCGCCGCCTCGCCCGTGGTCTATCGCAACCAGATCATCGGCGCCGTCTGCGCCTATGAATATGATGCACAGCAAGCCGAACTGCTGCGCATTTTCCAATGGAATCTTCTGCGCATATCCGTCATCATTGCGCTTTTGGTGGTAGGGCTGAGCATCTTGCTGTCCCATGCCTTCACCGCCCGCATCACCAATCTGCTGCAGGCCATTCGCAAGGTGCGTGAGGGTGCCTATTTCCACCGCGCCGAGGTGCGCGGCAACGATGAGATCGCGCAGATCGCCGCAGAGTTCAACAGTCTTACCGACCGTCTGCAGACCACAGAGGACGCCCGCCGCCGTTTCGTGTCGGACGCCTCTCACGAACTGAATACGCCGCTGGCCGGTATCCGTCTGCTCACCGATTCTATTTTGCAGACCGAAAATATCGACCCTGCCATGACCCGCGAATTTGTCCGCGATATCGGGCAGGAGGCAGATCGGCTCAACCGCATTACCGAGGATCTTCTGCGCCTGACAAGACTGGACAGCGGCACCGTGGCGGAGGCCACCGCCGTGGCGGTTTCTCCGGTACTGGAGCGTGTGCGCCGTATGCTGGGCATGGTGGCACATGATAAAGATGTGTCCCTTTCCTTCGAGGTCAGCGACGATGCCGTGGTGCTGGCTACGGAGGACGATGTGCATCAGATTCTCTATAATCTCATTGAAAACGGCATCAAATATTCCGCCGCCTCCGGTTTTGTCCACACCAATGTGTTCACCGACGGTGATTGGGTGACCATGCAGGTGGAGGATAACGGTGTGGGCATCAGCGATGATGACCTGCCCCATATCTTTGGGCGCTTTTACCGAGTGGACAAGAACCGCTCCCGCGCCATCGGCGGCACCGGACTGGGTCTGTCCATCGTCCTCGATACCGTAAAGCGCCGCGGCGGCACTATCGAAGCCGGACACCGCCAGTCAGGCGTAGGCACGGTGTTCACCGTGCGTCTGCCCCGTGCGAAAGGAGGCAGCGCAGAATGAAACGAATCGTTACCCTGCTCCTTGCCGTATTGCTCCTTACGCTGACCGCCTGCGGCAGCAATGCCTGGGACGACCGCACCTATCTTAAACTCTATTATCCTGCTGATTTAGAGGAAAATCGCGGCAACGATGCCATAGACCATGTGAATATTGCATGGGACGATATGTCGCAAAAGGACGTACAGACGCAGGTCGAGCAGGTGCTTGCCCTGCTGATGGGTGAGTGCAGCGCGGACAAATTCACCGTCCCCCTGCCCCACGGTACGCTTTTACGTTCCTGCTCGGTAAAGAACGGTATTGCCTATGTGGATTTCTCTGACGTCTATGGTACGCTCTCAGGTATGGATCTGACCATTGCCGACTACTGTGTGGCGCTGTCGCTGACACAGATTGTCGGTGTGGATCAGGTATCCATCACCGTGGCAGGTCGCGAACTTGCCTACCGTGACAGTCACCGTTTCACCGCCAAAGATGTACTGTTCAGCAGCACGGGTGAGCCGGTGCGCACGCTGAATACATGGCTCTATTTCCCCAACGGGCAGGGCCAGCTGATCGGCGAAAAGCGCGAACTGACGCTCCACGAGGGTCAGGTGCGCTGCGGCGTGGTGATGGACGCACTGCTTGCAGGACCCGAGGACGAAACATTACAGCCTCTGTTGCCAAAGGATTTTGCCGTATTGACCGTGCGTCTTGATGAGGGCATCTGCTATCTGAACTTGCCCTCTGCCGATGTTGATCTCCTGCCCAAGGAGGAATCGGCGCAGCAGATGATGATGCAGGGCATTGTCGATTCTCTGTGCGCCATCAGCGGCGTGCGTCAGGTGCAGATTCTGCAGGACGGTATGCTGATTGCCCGTTTTGGCCTGCTTGATGTCAGCCAGCCGCTGCAGCCCGATTCATAAGAGAGGAAAAGAGAACGCACAAAGACATAGTCGCATAGGAAATTTTCAAATAAGAAAACCCGCTGAAAGGAGATTTGTTCTCTCTTCGGCGGGTTTTTGTTGTTCGGTAAATTGGGGTTTGTAGTGGAGAGGATTTTCTTTTGATTCCCTCCGGGGGCCTACTTTTTCCATCAGCGGAAAAAGTAGGCAAAAGTTCCTGTTGCGGTGCCCAAATTTCCTGCGCTGGCTAACGCCGGACGCTTGTAAATTTGACCGCGG
>JAZLIB010000089.1:0-14204 GCA_045617185.1 Vescimonas sp. | reverse complement strand
GTCAACAGGAGGATACGATAAAATGTCGATGGATATGAAATATTTTGAGGAAATGGAAGCCAAAATCCCCCACGGAAAGGTGCGTACGCGTTTCGCCCCTTCCCCCACCGGTTATATGCACGTCGGTAACCTGCGTACCGCTCTGTATACCTGGCTGATCGCCCGTGCCAATAATGGTACGTTCATTCTGCGTATTGAAGATACCGATCAGGGCCGCTATGTGGACGGCGCTGTGGATGTGATCTACCGTACCATGGCACAGTGCGGTCTTACCCACGATGAAGGCCCTGATGTAGGCGGCCCCGTGGCACCCTATATCCAGTCTGAGCGCCGTGATACCTACGGTAAGTATGCCCGCTTGTTGGTAGAAAAAGGCGGCGCTTACTATTGTTTCTGCGAAAAGACCGAATCCGAGGAGGATTCCGGTGATTTCAACCGTGCTGCCGACCCCTGCCGCGATCTGTCCGCAGAGGAAGTGCAGGCAAAGCTGGATGCCGGTATGCCCTATGTCATCCGTCAAAAGATCCCCGCTGAGGGTACTACCACCTTCCGCGATGCCATCTTCGGCGATATCACCGTGGAGAACAGCACCTTGGACGATCAGGTGCTTCTGAAGCGTGACGGTCTGCCTACCTATAACTTTGCCAACGTGATCGACGACCATCTGATGGGCATCACCCATGTGGTACGTGGCAGCGAATATCTGGCATCTGCTCCCAAGTATAATCTGCTGTACGAGTCCTTCGGCTGGGAAGTTCCCACTTATGTCCATTGCTCCCCCGTTATGCGTGACAGCCAGAACAAGATGTCCAAGCGTCACGGCGATCCCTCCTATGAGGATTTGATTGCGCAGGGCTATCTGACCGAGGCGGTACTGAACTATGTGGCGCTGTTAGGCTGGTCTCCCAAGGGCGAGCAGGCTGAGCAGGAAATCTTCTCCTTGGACGAATTGGTCAAGGCCTTTGACATGACCGGTATTTCCAAGTCTCCCGCTATCTTTGACCGCGTCAAGCTGGATCATTTCAACGCAGTCTATCTGCGTAATCTGCCTGCCGACAAGTTCCACGAGGTAGCCGAGCCCTATATCCGCCAGAGCGTCAAGGGTGACTTCGACACCGCCGCTATTGCTGCACTTCTGCAGGCTCGCTGCGAGCGTCTGACCGATATCCCCGAAAAGGTAGATTTCTTTGACACGCTGCCCGCCTATGATGTGGAGTGCTTCACCAATAAGAAATCCAAGACCAATTCCGAGGTTTCCCTCAATATGCTGCAGGCCGCCGTGCCCGCATTGGAGGCTCTGAGTGATTGGACCGTGGACGGCATCCATGATACACTGATCGACCTGGCAGCTAAACTGGAGGTCAAGAATGCCACACTGATGTGGCCCGTGCGTATTGCCGCAGCCGGCAAACTGGTCACTCCCGGCGGCGCTGTGGAAATCTGCCATATTCTCGGCAAGGACGAAACCATCCGTCGCCTGAAGGCCGGCATGGCCATGCTGAGCGCATGATGAAGCAGCGTTACAACGAACTGCGACAATTCTATCGCAGCGATTTCCGCTATCAGCTAATCATCACCTCCATCGCCTTTGTGGCTTTGATTCTGATCAGCTTCGCCGCCGGTATGGTGAAGCCAGAGCTGGCAGACGCCGCTGTGGAGCGGTTCGCGCAGATGATTGCTGATATGGGCGCTCAGGAGGCAGACGGGTCTATCGGCGCTGGACTGCTGTTTGCCAACAATCTCCGCGCCATGATCGTATCCATCTGTTACGGATTCATTCCGTTTATCTGCCTTCCGGCTTTTTCTTTGGGCATCAACACGGTTCAGGTAGGACTGTTCGGCGCGTACTATATCAATAATGATGCCACCTTTTGGGCCTATCTGAGCGGTATTATCCCCCATGGTATCTTTGAGATTCCTGCTCTCATTCTTTCCTTGAGCTGCGGCTTGTACCTGTGCCGATGTGTCAGCGATAATGTCCGTCATAAGGCAACAGATACCATCGGCAACGTGGTGAAGCAGATCATACATTTGGTCGCATTCCATATAATTCCCCTGCTACTGGTGGCCGCCTTTGTGGAGGCCTATATCACACCGCATATCCTGAATATGTTCCTATAAAACAGCCGCAAAACGCGGCGAAAGGAGTTTACAATGAACAAAATGACAAAAAACATCCCTGAACTGTTTGGCAGCATGGTATTTAACGAGCAGCAAATGCGACAGCGTCTGCCCGCCTCTATTTATGATGCATGGCAACAATGTTTGATTCAGGGCACTTCATTGGATCGCTCCATTGCCTCAGAAATTGCCAATGCCATGAAGGATTGGGCCATCGAAATGGGTGCCACGCACTACACCCATTGGTTCCAGCCCATGACCGGCATTACTGCCGAAAAGCACGATAGCTTCATCTCCCCCGTTAACCGCGATAAGATTATCATGGAGTTGAGCGGCAAAGAACTGTCCCGCGGTGAGGCCGATGCCTCCAGTTTCCCCTCCGGCGGTCTGCGTGCCACCTTTGAGGCCCGCGGTTACACTGCATGGGACCCTACTTCCTATGCCTTTGTTAAGGATAATACGCTGTATATCCCCACAATCTTCTGCTCCTACAGCGGTGAAACGCTGGACAAGAAAACCCCTCTTCTGCGTTCCATGCGCCTGCTGGATAAGGAGTGCATCCGCATCTTGCGCCTCTTTGGTAACACTGAGGCACATCATGTCACCCCGCAGGTGGGTCCTGAGCAGGAATACTTCCTCATTGACAAGGAAATGTATAAGCAGCGCGAGGATCTGATGCTGTGCGGCCGCACGCTGTTTGGTGCCAAGCCGCCCAAGGGTCAGGAACTTGACGACCATTATTACGGCGCTATCAAACCCCGCGTTGCTGCCTTTATGCACGAACTGGACGAAGAACTGTGGAAAGTTGGCGTACTGGCTAAGACGGAGCACAACGAGGTGGCACCGGCCCAACATGAAATTGCCCCCGTTTATACCGATGCCAACACTGCCTGCGACCATAACCAGCTGACCATGGAATTCCTCAAGAAGGTGGCTGACCGTCATAATCTGGTATGCCTGCTTCACGAAAAGCCCTTTGCCGGTGTCAACGGCAGCGGCAAGCACGACAACTGGTCCTTGGCCACCGATACCGGCGAGAACCTGCTCAAGCCCGGTAAGACTCCCAGCCAGAATGCACAGTTCCTGCTGTTTTTGGCCGCTTTTATCAAGGGCGTAGACGAGTATCAGGATATGCTGCGCTGCTGCGTATCTTATCCCGGTAACGACCATCGACTGGGCGGCAATGAGGCACCTCCTGCTGTAGTGTCTATCTTCCTTGGCGATGAACTGACCGCCATTCTGGAATCCATCATCAGCGGCACCAAGTATGTGGATATCACTAAAAAGACGCTGGAGATTGGCGTGGATACCATGCCCGAAATTCCGCAGGACACCACCGACCGTAACCGTACCTCCCCTATCGCCTTCACCGGTAATAAATTCGAGTTCCGTATGCTGGGCTCTTCCCAGTCTATCGCCAGCCCCAATGTGGTGCTCAATACTATGATGATCGAGCAGCTGCACCAGTTTGCTGACATTCTGGAACAGGCTGACGACTTCCAGTCCGCTCTGCAGAAGTTACTGCATGACACCTTCCGCGATCATCAGCGCATTATCTTCAACGGCAACGGCTATGATGATGCCTGGGTGGCTGAGGCAGCGCGCCGCGGACTGAGTAACCTGCATGACACGGTAGACTGCATGCCCGCCTATATCACGGAAAAGAACGTTTCTTTGTTCTCCAAGTATGGCATTCTCTCCGAAGCGGAAATGCACGCCCGATATGAAATCCATCTGGAAAACTACTGTAAGGTCAACTCCATCGAGGCCAATACCCTGCTGACTATGGCACGCCGTCATATCCTGCCTGCTGTGTTTTCCTATTCCGATGCACTGTCCAAGGCCATCTACCGCAAACGCGAAATCGTCGGCTCGGCAAAGGCCGAAAGCGACTTACTGCAGCGCTTGACGGTTCTTACAGATACACTGTATGACCTTTGCAATCAGCTGCAAAACGCATTGGATCACGCACCTGCCATCACTGATGACATCGCTTCCGCACGCTATTCCCGCGATGAGATTTTTGCCCGCGTGAAAAAGGCCGGTGATGTGATCGGAGAACTGGAAGCGCTTACCGGTGCCTCCTACTGGCCCTATCCCACCTATGCCGATATTCTGTTCTCTGTGTAAATAAAAAAACTCTGGAGGTCATACCTCCAGAGTTTTTTCTTTTTTCTTTTCGCGCACAAAGTGTACCACCAAACCCACAATATACACAACACTGATATATCCGAAGAATGGAAACACCGTACCCACCAAATCGCTGAAACCAACCAGACTGCCCGCCCAGATGAACAAGCCTATGCTCATGTAAAACAGCTTCTTTCTTTTCATGACCTGTGGTTTCTTCTGCTCCACATAGTTGGTCAGCGCCACCAACGAACCCAGGCAATTACAGAACATAGCGATCAGCATCAATAGCCCGTAGACATCGCCTAAAACAGGACTGATATGTCTGCCAAGTGCCACCATAGGTAGTTCCTCCTGCGTGGCTGTTGGAAAAACCGCTAACGAACCGAGCACAGAAAATGCCACACACAGCAAAACAAGGACGCCCGTGATGATACCCAAATAAACCGTCTTTCTGTTCTTCACCAGTTTACCTATGGGAGTCATAATACCGATACCGCCCAAAATATTATAAGACACAAACGTCAAGGCCGCGATCCCCCAGTTGGGTGTCATTGGATTGGTATTAGTGTTGGAAAGAGAAAAAATATTGCCCATTCCAAACCGACAAAACGCTACCACGGCAAACGACATCGTCGCCCCCACCAGAACGGGAAGCAACGAAGAAAAAGCACGGAGCATACCGCTGATACCTAACATGGTAACCAGAACTACTATCGCGGCAAAAATCAACCCACCTAACCATGTAGGGATAGCAACGAGCTGATGCAGTATCGCGCTTACACCAGCTGTCATAATCACCGATGAGCTGAGAAAATATCCCGCCGCAATCAAGCCAGCGGCAGTCCTCAGCCACGGAAGATTCCACGGCACCAGCAGCAAATCTATTTTCTCACAGCCCATCATCTGCGTCAAACGAATCAGCATGATTCCCAACATAGCAAACAATGAGATGGCAATGGCCAATCCTAAATAGCCCCAGTTACCAAATGATCCGAAGAACTGCCACAGTTCCCGTCCGGATACATAACCAGCCCCCAAAAAACAGCCCGCATAGGTAAATGCAAGTGGGATTACTTTTACTTCTTTCAAATCCTCACCTCAAATAAATATTCATGTTAGCTCAGTATATACTTTACCTCTATCTGCGTCAACCTAATTTCTCGGATTTTTTTATTGAATCATTCAATGATTTTGTTGACGATATAGTAATAAGGTTGTATAATCTTACCAGCAGATATTATAATTTGTACAATTTCGCAAAAAAAGAGATTGAGGAGGCATATTTTTCATGATTTGTACCATTGATGGCATTCTGGAAGCTGCTAAACAAGGCACTACCGGTGTGATCGCCGTGGCCGCCGCGCATGATGAACCGGTTATCGAAGCCGTGGTTGAAGCCCGTAAGGAAAAGATCGCCACTCCCATTTTGGTGGGTCATGTGGATGAAATAAGCGCCATACTGAATAAGCTGGGCGAGGATCCCGCCGATTACGAAATCGTTTCCGGTGATACCGATCAGGACTGTGCCGCCAAAGCCGTGGCTCTGTGCGCCGAAGGCAAGGCCAATTTCCTGATGAAGGGTATTCTGGGCACCGCCGATCTGATGCGTGCTGTGTTCAATAAGGAATGCGGTCTGCGTACCGGTCACCTGACCACCCATTGTATGTTCTATGAAATCCCCGCTCTGGGAAGAATGTTGATCTTGACCGACGGCGGCGTGAACACCTTCCCTGATCTGGATAAGAAGGCCGAGATTCTGGAGAATGCCGCTATGGTACTGCAGGCCTTGGGTTATGAAGAAATCAACGCCGCCTGCGTGTGCGGTGCCGAGCAGGTCAACCCCAAGATCCAGTCCACCGTAGATGCCGATACACTCAGCAAGATGACCGAACGTTGGGCCAAGTACAATATGAATGTATGCGGCCCCGTGGCTTTGGATCTGGCTGTCAGCGAAGAAGCTTGCCATCATAAGCACTATTCCGCTCCCGGCGCCGGCAAGGCCGATATTCTGCTGGTTCCCAACTATGAAGTCGGTAACGGCATCGGCAAGGCCGCTTCTCTGTTCGGCAATGCTAAGAACGCCGGCATTATCCTCGGTGCCAAGGTGCCTATCGTTCTGGTTTCCCGCGCTGACAGTGCTTACTCCAAGTTGGCATCTATCGCCGCTGGCAGTGTTTTGGCCGCACGCATGGATCTGAACTGAAAATCATACGCTTTCAACATATAAAAAAAGGAGATTATATCATGGTCAATCAAGAGTTTTATAAATTGGGTACTGCCCCCTCTGTTATCCGTCAGTTGTTTGCCTACGGTCTGCAGCAGGCCGCTATCGTAGGCGCTGAGAACGTGTTTGATTATTCTCTGGGTAATCCCAGCATTCCCGCTCCCGCCAAGGTCAACCAGTCCATTCATGAGATCGTAGACGAGATCGACTCCATCAAACTGCACGGCTATTCCATGGCCGCCGGCTTTGACACCGCCCGTGACGCGGTTGCCGCTGATTTGAGCAAGCGCTTTGGTCTTGATATCAAGGGCAGTGAGCTGTTCTTCACCTGCGGTGCTGCTCCTGCACTGATCTCCATTATCAAGGCAATGATCGTCGACAGCAATAGCGAGATCATGGTCATCGCTCCCTTCTTCCCTGAGTATCGCCCCTTCATCACCGCCAACGGCGGCAAGATGGTAGTCGTTCCCGCTGATACCGAGGCTTTCCAGGTTCATCTGGACGCCGTGGAAGAGCGCATTACCGCAAACACTCAGGCTATCATCGTCAACTCCCCTAACAACCCCTCCGGTGTTGTGTATACCGAGGAGACTCTGAAGGGTCTGGCCGCTCTGCTGGAGCGCAAGAGTGCTGAGTACGGCCACCCTATCTACATCATTGCCGATGAGCCTTACCGTGAACTGGTATACGGCGATGTGAAGGTTCCCTTCATTCCCACCTTGTATAAAAACACTGTTGTCTGCTACTCCTACTCCAAGTCCCTGTCTCTGCCCGGCGAGCGTATCGGCTACGTGTACGTCCCCGGTTTTGCTGATGACAGTGCTGCTGTATATGCCGCTGTGTCCGGTGCTGCCCGTACCATGGGCCATGTCTGCCCGCCCACCCTGCTGCAGAAGGTCATCGAGCGCTGCGCCGAGGAGCGTCCCGATCTGGTGGCTTATGATGAAAACCGCAACCTGCTCTATAACTCCCTGACCGAAATGGGGTATGAGTGCGCCAAGCCCGACGGCGCTTTCTATCTGTTCGTCAAGGCTCCCAACGGCGATGCCAACGCTTTCTCCGAGAAGGCAAAGTTAGAGCACAATCTGCTGGTCGTTCCCGCTGACGGCTTCGGCTGCCCCGGTTTCTTCCGTTTGAGCTACTGTGTTGCCAACGACATGATCAAGCGTTCCCTGCCCGCCTTCAAGGCCATGATCGAATCCTATAAGTAAGAAACTACATATTAAAAAACGACAGCCGCCACGGCTGTCGTTTTTTCTTCTCCACAAAAAAACAAGACAGCGAAAGCTGTCTTGTTTTTTTATTTCATTCTCCGAAGCACTTCCACCGTCATGTTCCAGACACGCTGCACCGAGGATAGTGACATACGCTCACGGCAGGTGTGGATTTCTTTCAGTTCCGGTCCATAGGACACACAGTCCAGACCCGGTAATTTATCAGCAAACAAGCCGCATTCCACGCCGGCATGGATGGCCTCGATTTTCGGGGCATAGCCATATTGCTGCGTAAAAACGTCTACCATCAGATCGCGCAGGGGTGATTCCTTGCGGTATTGCCAACCGGGGTAACTGCCGGAAATCTCCGTGCTGCCGCCCAACTGCTCCATAAGGCAGGCGAGCTGCTCCCACAGCATTTCTTTTTGACTGGCAATACTGCTGCGTACGCTGAATACGGCCTCCACTTCCGTATCGCTTGTGGTGAGAATGCCCATGTTCAGCGATGTCTGCACCAACCCCTCAATATCCGCACTCATGGCTTGGATCCCGTTGGGCAGGCAATTGAGCATACATACAACGCGTTCGGTGGTGTTGGTGTCCATGGCATTGCCTTGCTCGCCGTCCGACACACTCACGCGCACACCGCAGTCTGTCACCGCGTATTCATTCTGGAACGCGGCCTCCATGGCTGCGCAAGCGCCACGTACCGCCGCTGCATCTTGGACAATGATCCATGCTGTGCTCTCATTGGGGATTACATTGTCCTTTTTACCGCCCTCAACGCTGATAATACGCATCTGCGTTTTCTGCATAATAGCGCGCAGCACACGGCCCATCAGTCGATTGGCATTAGCACGGCCTTTGTCGATCTCAATACCGGAATGGCCGCCCTGCAATCCATGCACTTTTACTGCCATAGCAGTACCCGTAAAGTTTTGACGCTTTACAGGCAATCGGCACGATACCATGCTGCCTCCGGCGCAACTGACGGTGAAAACGCCCTCATCTTCTGAGTCAAGATTCAGCATACGCCGTCCCTGCAGCATACTCACATCGATACCGGCTGCACCCGGCATACCGATTTCCTCATCCACCGTAAAGATGCACTCCAGCGCCGGATGCGCCAAATCGTCATCGTCCAGCAGCGCCAGCATAATGGCCACAGCGATACCGTCATCACCGCCGAGAGTGGTACCTTTGGCATAGATCATATCACCGTCAATAGCCAGATCCAGGCCCTCGTGTGCCATATCTTTAGCGCAATCCGCCGCCTTTTCGCACACCATGTCCATGTGACCCTGCAAAATCACGCTCTCCGCCTGCTCATAACCTGCGGAGGCAGGCTTGCAGATAACCACATTGTTAAGTTCATCCTGCCAATAGGTCAGACCATGCTCCTGCGCGAAAGCCACCAGCCAGTCACTGACACGCTTGGTATTGCCCGATCCATGAGGAATTTCGCAAAGTTTCTCAAAATAGGTAAAAACGCCTTTCGGCTCCAAATGGCTCAAAACTGCCATTTTGCAACGCTCCTTCTTACTTCTCCTGCCATGCCTTGACCTGCTGCTTCAGCCAGTTGCACCAGGCATCTACACCCTCGCCTGTCTTAGCGGAAATGGGGAAAATCTGAATGTTGGGGTTACGGCGACGGGCATACTCCTGCACCTTATCCATATCAAAGTCGAAATAGGGCAGCACATCGATCTTGTTGATGATCAGCACATCGCATACCTGGAAGATCAGAGGGTACTTCAAGGGCTTATCATGTCCCTCGGGAACGGAGAGGATCATGGCATTTTTCACTGCGCCGGTATCAAACTCGGCGGGGCACACCAGATTGCCCACATTTTCCAGCACCACCAGATCCAGATCCTCGGTACCAAAACTCTGCAAACCCTGACGGGTCATATCCGCATCCAGATGGCACATACCACCGGTATGCAGTTGGATGGCGCGTACGCCGGCCTCCTGAATGGCGGCAGCGTCCACATCGGAGTCAATATCAGCCTCCATCACGCCCATCTTCAGTTCATCTTTCACGCCCTCAATGGTGCGCTTCAAGGTAGTGGTCTTGCCGCTGCCGGGAGAAGACATCAGGTTCAGCAAAAAGGTACCCTGCTCCTTAAGCTGTGCGCGCAGTTTGGCGGCATCAGCATCATTATCTGCAAAAATGCTCTCTTTTACTTCGATCACTTTAAATGCATCCATTTGTAAATCCTCCTTAACGGATATTTGTGTACATTTTATCATACTGATAAATAATATGCAATCTTTTCCAAAAGGAAAACCGCGGTAGGTCCTCCACCGCGGTTTTATTATCTCCATTCATCTCACCTTCGGAATCAACAGCATACGCCCCGATGCCGTTTCGCCCTCTTCCAGTTGATTGGCACTACGGATCAGCACCTCATCTGTTCGGTATTGCTTGGCAATATCCCATAGCGTTTCCTTCTGTGTCATTCGTCGCAAAACCAAAGACGGCATACTTTCCTGCCCGGCCTCTGTCTGAAGATCGGCACCGCTCACCTGCGTGATTTTTCTATGTTCCGCCTTATGTATTTCAAAGATAACCGGCAAATTTACCTCACACATACCGCCGCTGATGTGCATGACCGGCGGTTTGCAGCAGGCACGTACGCTGTCAGGCGTTGCCCGCACAACCGCACTCACTTCATCGGAGCGCTCCGTACTCATAGGCGCTCCGGTTTCATCAAGATACAGTACCTTCATCCGCACACGCGTATGGAGTTGTGTGCCATTCTCTCCTACCGTCATATCCACCTGATCGCAGGAGGCATCTGTCAGATAGGCAAAGGGGCGGTTCTGTCCGAATTCCAGACGCTGCACCGTTTCCTGCCTCTCCGTTTGACTGCGATCTGTATCAAATTGCAGCGTCTTTTGCTGCACCGAACTGGGGTAGCGCGTACTGTAGAGATCGGCTATGTATGACATAGGCCGTTTTTCGTAGACACATATCAGCAGAGCAATCTTCTGTACTACGCCAAATCCGCTGCCACTGTCGGTACGAATAAGACGCGTTTCACCATCCATGGCATGGGGCTCTACATGAAAGGTTGCTTCCTCATCGGCATCTATCCCATCAATTATCTGTGAAAACGGCAGAACCGTATCGTAGGCACATAGATTCTGGTTTTCCGAACGGTATAGCACCGACAGCGCCACCTCGCCTTTGACTACGAGTTTGTTGCCAAAATGCTGACATTCCGTTACCGACAGTGAAATTCTGTCGCATAGCAGATCTTCAGGCATTTCCTGACCGTCACTGATTCCGCTCTCCTGGGTAAAGGTAAATTCTCTTTCCTCCGCCGCGGTCATCAGATCAAGTTCCGTCTGCTCGCGTCTGACACGCAAAGAAGGTTCTTCCTCCGTTTCACAGCATACCGACTTTGTCGGGCAGGCATATCCCGTTGCCGTTATTTCCGGCATCACACGAATATACAGTTTTCGGTTTGTAACAATACGCGCTTCCAGCAGTAAAAGTCGTCCGTCTGCACAGACCGCACGGCAATGCGACAGCCGTTTATCCTCCATAGTGGCGGAAAACGGCACAGACATGGTCAGACTACGCAGTCCGGCGCTCTCCTCCGAGGTATACAACACCGTTACCTTTACCGTACCCGACACAGTCAGACAGCCGTCCGCCACGCTCTTTTCCCGGATTTTCAACTGTCCCACGGTGTCCACAATCCGTGCCATATCCGGGCAGTATTCCGGAATAGCGGTTTCCATGGTCTCCTCGTGGGTCGTTACCAAGCCGCCGATTACTTCACAACTCGCTATGTCCTTATATTTCAGTTCCATGACTTCGTCCCTCTCATTCTGCGATACTACCAAATCGTATGAGAGGAGTTGTCTTTTTATTCACGGATACCAAAAATAGCGCCTAAAATCCCACGCAGGAATTTAGGGGATTTCCAAACAACGATTTTCAAACCGCTTACCTCCTATCCTTTATGCAAATGATACCACAGGCGATCAGCAGAAATGCCACCAGAAATAACAGCGCACCTGCCGGAAAAATGGCGGCTATCAAGATGCCCAATCCAAGACTCAGCGCACAGATTCCGATAGCACCTATGCAATTTCTCCTCCGCATAACTGACCCTCCTCACCATCAATATATGATAGAAAAAACAGAGAGTGCATTTTGCACTCTCTGTCTTCATTCACTTTTTTTCCCACTCTTTCAGATCCTTAACTTCCTCATAGAGCCGGACATAGCTGGCATGGCGACTACGGGGAATCTTCCCCTCCTTCACAGCCTGCAACACGCAACAGCCTTTTTCCTTAATATGTTTGCAACCCACAAAACGGCAGTCGTTCATATAGGGCAAGAACTCCGGAAATGTTTCGGGCAAATGTGCCTTCAACTCCAGATTCAGTTCCTCCGTGTCAAAGGAGGAAAAGCCCGGCGTGTCGATCACATAAGTATCGGCATCAAGTGGAAACATCTCCACATGGCGCGTGGTGTGACGGCCTCGCCCCAATGCTTTGCTCACTTCACCCACAGGAATCGTCAGATTCCGGTCCAGTGCATTGAGGATACTGGACTTTCCTACGCCGGAATTCCCTGTAAAGGCATTTAACTTGCCATGCAGTTTCTCGCGTAGGTTTTCCACACCTTCACCCGTTACGGCACTGACGCGCAGCACATCAATGGCGCTGTCACTGTAAATGTCATATAAGTCATCTGCGGAATCCAGATCACACTTGTTCAGACATACAAGTACCTGACAGTTTTTCAGCGCAGCAATAGCGGAAATACGGTCAATCAGATAGGGATCCGTCACGGGGATCGCGCCGGAAGCAATAATTACCAACTGATCGATGTTTGCTGCCGACGGACGGGAGAATACATTGCGTCGCGGTTCCACTTGCTCCACAAAGCCCTCGCCGTTACCCAGCTCACGTACCTGCACCCAGTCACCGACGAGGGGTGAAAGCCCCTCGCGGCGAAATTTCCCACGTGCACGGCACTGCAAAACCTCTGTACCGGTATTCACATAATAGAAGCCACTCAGGGCTTTTTCAATTCTACCTCTACTCAAAAGTTAACCACCTGAGAGCCACCTTCTACACCGTTAAATGTTGCCATTACCGATGAATAGGTGCCCTTTTCGCCCTCAAACGTGTAACTGACCGCCGCACCGGACTGAGGCGCAGTCAGTTCCGTACTTGCGATCTTCTCATCATCCTGCCAGAACTCAACAGTGACATTCTCCGATCCGTCGTATCCATCGGGTACATAGAAGGTAATCGTCTTCTGCTCCATTTCAGGTTCTTTGGGTTCGGGTTCTTTGGGTTCGGGTTCCTGAGGCTCCGGTCCCTGACTGACAGTAAAGACGATGGTCGTGCCCTCTTCCACCGAACTGTTGATGCTTAGGCTCTGGTCAATTACCTTACCTTCTGCCTTGTCGTTGTATGCATACTGGAACTGACCAACAGACAGGCCAAGGTTTGCTGCCTGCTGTTCAGCCGAACTGGCATCCATGTCCAAGAAAGAAGGTACTGTCACAGACTTGATTTCCTTACCCTTGCTGACAAGGAGCACAACATTGTCCCCCTTTTTCAGTTCTGCACCATTTTCAGGTGTGGTAGAAACTACCCTGCCCTGCGCGACCTGATCATCGTAAGTTTCCTGCACAGAGATATCCAGATCAATATCCATATTCTCCAACTGCAGCTTTGCATCGCGCATATCGTAACCGCTCAATTGCGGCATATAGTATTTTTCCTGCTCAGCACAGAGGTAAACCTTGATAGTCAGGTTATTTTTTCTGGTATGCCCCTTTGTCGGATCCTGTTCAATAATCTGACCGGGCTGATACTTATCACTCGGTTTACTACCAAGCACTTCAATCCTAAAGATATCTTTCACACCGGGTAGTTTTTCTGCCTGCTCCACGGTATAACCAATGATGTCCGGCACATCATAAGAGCCTTTCTCGCTCTCACCAAAATTGCCGAAAATTTTAAAGCCGATAAAGATCAGCACCAGCAACGCCGCAAAACCACCTATGATGCCAAATAAAAGTTTTTTATTCATTTTACTGTCATCTTTTGGTTTCTCGTCTGTTTCCATACGCTTTTTACGCACGGCAGAAGCAACCTCAGCCGTAGGAATCGGCTGCGTAGGCTCTACATCATCGGATTCCTGCAGTTCTGTGCGGATATATTCCAAACTGGTGGCCGGGTCTCTACGGAACTTCTCCAGATCCTCCAACATGGCATCAGCCGTTGCATAGCGTTTGTCTGCATTGGAATTCATGGCTTTCATGCAGATCAGTTCCAATGCCTCGGGCACGTTTTCATTGATATCACGGGGAGAAAGAGGAATACTACTCAAGTGCTGAATAGCCACGGATACAGCGCTGTCCCCCTCAAAGGGCAGGCGTCCGGTCAGCATTTCATAGAGCACCACACCGGAAGAGTAAATATCCGAACGGGCATCGGTGCGGTCACCTCGTGCCTGCTCTGGAGAAATGTAA
>JAZLIB010000088.1:0-2484 GCA_045617185.1 Vescimonas sp. | reverse complement strand
ACTACCGCTGCCCGAATCCGGAGTGCAAATTCTCCACCTTCGATGTGCCCAAGGGTTACGGCTGCGGTGCTGACCTGCCGGACGGCGTGTGCCCCAAGTGCGGAACGACCTTTGAGAAGGACGGCTTCAACATCCCCTTCGCGACCTTCCTGGGCTTCGGCGGCGACAAGGTACCGGATATCGACCTGAACTTCTCCGGTGAGTACCAGGCAAAAGCCCATGCATATTGTATCGAAATGTTCGGTAAATCCCACGTTTTCCGCGCCGGAACCATTGGTACCGTGGCGGAAAAGACGGCCTTCGGCTATGTGCGTAAGTACTTGGAGGAGCGCGGTGAAACCGCCGGCAACGCGGAGATGAACCGTCTGACCCAAGGCTGCGTGGGTGTGCGCCGTACTACCGGTCAGCACCCCGGCGGACTGGTGGTCGTGCCCGACGACATGGACGTGGAGGACTTCACCGCCGTGCAGCATCCCGCCGATGCCGCCGACAGCGATACCATTACCACCCATTTTGAATACCACTGCATGGAGGATAATCTCCTGAAGCTGGATATGCTGGGTCACGATGACCCCACCATGATCCGTATGCTGGAGGATCTGACCGGCATGGACGCCAAGACCATTAAGTTGGACGACCCTGACACCATGAGCATTTTCACCTCGTCCAAGGTGCTTGGTTTTGAAAATGACGAGATCCTCGGCCCCACGGGTGCCGTGGCAATCCCTGAGTTCAACACCCGCTTTACACGCGGTATGCTGATGGATACCCAGCCTAAGGATTTCAATACCTTGGTGCGTCTGTCCGGTTTCTCACACGGTACGGACGTGTGGCTGGGCAACGCCCGCGATCTGATTGTCAGCGGTACGGCCAGCGTTCTGGAAACGGTGGGCTGCCGTGACGATATCATGCTCTATCTCATTCAGATGGGTCTTGACCCCAAGATGTCCTTCAAGATCATGGAGGCCGTGCGTAAGGGTAAGGTGAAAAAGGGCGGATTCCAGGACGGCTGGGAGGACGCCATGCACGAGCATAATGTGCCCGACTGGTACATTGAGTCCCTCGCCAAGATCGGTTATCTGTTCCCCAAGGCCCACGCCGTGGCCTACGTCATGATGGCTTTCCGTATTGCGTGGTTCAAGGTACATGAGCCGCTGGCGTTCTATGCCACGTTCTTCTCCATCCGCGCCAAGGCTTTTGACGCCGAGTATTGCTGCGCCGGTATTGACGCGGTGAAACGAAAGATCCGTGAGATCGAGAACAACAAGGACGCCACCGATGTGGAGCAGAACCTGATGGTCACGCTGGAGGTGTGCTACGAGTTCTATCTGCGCGGTTTCCACTTCGACACCATCGACATTTATAAGTCCGATGCCACCAAGTTTGTCATCACCGAAAATGGCCTCTTGCCGCCCTTTGTGACGGTACACGGTCTGGGTGAGGCGGCGGCTTTGGATACGGTGAAGAAGCGCGAGGGTAAGCATTTCATCTCCGTGGAGGAGTTTGCGAACTGCTGCAATAAACTCAGTAAGACCCACATCGAGCAGCTCAAGGCTCTGGGTGCTTTCGCCGGTATGGCAGATACCAGTCAGATCACACTGTTCTGAGGGGTGAGCAGATGACATACGAGCATGTGGTAAAGGCTACCTTCCTAAGCCGCCCCAATCGCTTTATTGCCAAGGTTTTGGTAAATGGGCAGGAGGAAACCGTACACGTGAAGAACACGGGGCGGTGCCGCGAACTGCTGATCCCCGGCTGTACCGTGTATCTTGCCGGATCGGACAATCCCAACCGCAAGACGAAGTACGACCTCATTGCTGTGGAAAAAGAGCGGCAGGGGAGCGCACCGCTGCTCATCAACATGGATTCTCAGGCACCCAACGAGGTGGCCGCGGAATGGCTGCCGCAGAGCGGTTTGTTTGGTGAGCGGGCTGTAATCAACCGCGAGGTGACGTATGGCGAATCCCGCTTTGACTTCTATGTGGAAGATGGGGAACGGAAGGTGTTTTTGGAGGTGAAGGGTGTCACGTTGGAGCAAGACGGCGTGGCCATGTTTCCCGATGCGCCTACTGAGCGGGGTGTCAAGCACCTGCATGAGTTGTGCCGTGCCATTGACGATGGCTATGAGGCATACCTGCTGCTTGTGATACAAATGAAGAACATTCATCTGTTCCGGCCCAATATTGCCACCCATCTTGCCTTTGCAGAGGCCTTGCAGATAGCGGCGGCGAGAGGTGTGCAGATTCTCGCCATGGACTGCATTGTGACGCCGGAGAGTATGACCATCGATAAGCCGGTAGTGGTGGAACTGGGATAAATACTTTTTTCAGTGTGCGATACGAATATTTAGCGAGCCTCAGATTTTGCGTGTGTAAAATCTGAGGCTCATTACAGTTTTAGCCAAATTGGAATTTGTGCGTTTCTTTCAACACGGACATTGTTTTAAGTGCCTCCGGCGGGTGACTTTTTGCCATCAGCGGCAAA
>JAZLIB010000087.1:0-9678 GCA_045617185.1 Vescimonas sp. | reverse complement strand
TTATTCCTTTACCGTCCTCTACCGTGGCCGCAGATTGCAGGTGGAGGTAGAGCGTGAGCAGGTACATATCGCTCTGCGGCAAGGCGCACCCGTGGAAGTGACCCTATGGGGCAAGCCGTACACTGTGGATAGCAAAGGCCTTTGCGTTGCAAAGGAAAAGAAGAAACTGAAAGGTATCCTGCTCGATCTCGATGGAGTCATCACCGAAACCGCCGAGTATCACTATCAGGCGTGGAAACAACTGGCCAGCGAAATCGGCATTTCCATCGACAGACAGTTCAATGAGTGTCTCAAAGGCGTAAGTCGTATGGATTCTCTGGAACTGATTCTCCAACACGGCGGCGTGGCAGAGAAATACAGCGACGAAGAAAAAGCGGCACTGGCGGAGCGGAAAAACCGTCAGTATGTGGAGTTGCTAAAGAACCTGACACCCGACCACGTGCTGCCCGGTATCCGCGCGTTTCTGCGCGATGCCAGAGCGGACGGCGTGAAATTAGGCCTTGCCTCGGCATCCAAGAACGCACGAACTATCATGGACGCTCTTAATTTGACGCAGAGCATTGACTTCATTGCCGATGCTGCTGTGGCGCGCTCCAAGCCTGCACCGGACATTTTTCTGCTGGCGGCAGAGGGCTTGGGACTGAAACCCGAGGACTGCATTGGCATCGAGGATGCAGCGGCAGGTGTAAAGGCAATCCACTTGGCAGGCATGCGAGCTGTGGGTATCGGCGATACGGGAGCGCTCCATGAGGCGGATCTGCTGCTTGGCGAAACCGGAAAACTTGTTTACGAAGACGTAAAACAGTATTTTAACTGAGTCATTCCCGCCGATAGACGTCACTCCACTTATTGATGGCTATCGGTCAACGAAAAGGAGGAATAGTCCGCTGCGACTGGCGGTGCGGCAGTGTGGAGACCTGCCGTAAAGTAATATTGCTTCACAGCGTTACGAGGCTGCTCCTTGCGGAGGCAGAGCAGTTACAGTCGAAAATTATGGCAAAAGTGATTCTGAAAAACCTGAAAAAAGTCTATCCTAACACCGAGAAGAAAAAGAAAACCAAGAAGGGCGAGGCGGAGCAGAAGGTCAACCTGCAAATTACCGACGAAGGCGTCGTGGCGGTGCAGGAGTTCAACCTGGAAATCGCGGACAAGGAGTTTATCGTTCTGGTCGGTCCTTCCGGCTGCGGTAAGTCCACCACCTTGCGCATGATTGCGGGTCTCGAGGAGATCACCGCAGGTGAACTGTGGATCGGCGACAAACTGATGAACGACGTAGAACCCAAAGACCGCGACATCGCCATGGTCTTTCAGAACTATGCACTCTATCCCCACATGACGGTGTACGACAATATGGCGTTCTCCCTGAAACTGAAAAAGACGCCGAAAGACATCATCGATCAGAAGGTGCGCGAGGCGGCAGAGATTTTGGACATTACCGAGTATCTGAATCGTAAGCCTAAGGCTTTGTCCGGCGGTCAGCGTCAGCGTGTGGCCATCGGCCGCGCTATCGTGCGCGACCCGTCCGTGTTCCTTATGGACGAGCCTCTCAGCAATTTGGACGCCAAGTTGCGTAACCAGATGCGCGCGGAGATCATCAAGCTGCGCCAGCGCATCGACACCACTTTCGTTTACGTTACCCACGATCAGACCGAGGCCATGACCTTGGGCGACCGTATCGTCATCATGCGCGACGGTTTCATTCAGCAGATCGGCACACCGCAGGAGGTGTTCGATCATCCCGCTAATCTGTTTGTGGCCGGCTTTATCGGCACACCGCAGATGAATCTGTTCGATGCTAAACTCATCAAGAACGGCGACAAGTACGCCGTGGAAGTAGGCGGTGTTTCTGTGGAACTGAACGAGGATAAGCAGGTCCGCCTGAGTGCCAACAATGTGGCTCCGCAGGATATCACTTTGGGCGTCCGCCCTGATCATTTGACCTTGTGCGAAAACGGTATTCGTGGTACAGTAGACGTAAGCGAACTGATGGGTTCCAGCGTGCATCTGCACGTTACCGCTGAGGGCAAGGACGTGATCGTCATCGTGCCTACCAACGGTGTGGCCTCCAATTTTGCCATGGGCAGTGAGGTCAAGCTGACCTTCGGCGGCAATGTGGCTCACGTGTTCAGCAAGGAGACCGGCAAAAACTTGGAGTGGTAAACATGAAATATTACATCGGCATCGACTTGGGAGGCACCAACATTAAGGGTGCGCTGGTCAATGAACAAGGCGAGATCGTAAAACAGAATACTTGTCCCACCCACGCCGATCAGGGTGTGGAGGCAGTGACGGAGAACATCGCTGACATGATCTGCGGCCTCGCAGAGGGAGAAAACGTCAGTGGTGTTGGCTTAGGCTGCCCCGGTACGGTAGATGATAAGGCCGGCAAGGTGGTCTACGCCTGCAATATAGGCTGGGTGGACTACGATGTACGTACGGCACTTAAAGAACTGACGGGTTACGATGTGCGCCTTGTGAATGATGCCAATGCCGCCGCATTAGCGGAAGTGGTAGCAGGTGCTGCCAAGGGCGCGGAGAGCGCCGTGGTGGTCACATTGGGTACCGGAGTTGGTGGCGGTGTGATGATTGGCGGCAAGCTGCTGACCGGCTATACCGGCGCGGCAAGCGAACTGGGTCACATGGTCATCGTGGCAGACGGCGAGGACTGCGCCTGCGGGCGCAAGGGCTGCTTTGAGACCTACGCCTCGGCAACGGCGCTCATTCGCATGACCCGTGAAGCCATGGCAAAACACCCCGAAAGCGCCATGCACCAAATCGCCGCAGAGCAAGGCGGCGTGGATGGCCGTACGGCATTCGCGGCACAGCAGATGGGCGACATGGCAGGGGACGAGGTAGTTGCAAAATACGTCCACTATCTCTCTATCGGCATTGCCAACATTGTCAACATCTTCTTTCCGGAGGTCATTGCGCTTTCCGGCGGCGTAGCTAATCAGGGAGAGAACCTGTTGGTGCCGCTGCGTGAAAAGGTGGGGCAGCAGGAGTATGGTGCGGCCTACACGGCAAAGCACCCACGCATCGTCTGCTGCACCTTAGGCAACACAGCCGGCATGATCGGTGCGGCTATGTTTACCAAAAAGTGATCGAAAATTGAATTTGTTATCTACAAAACAACTCATCACTGTTTCAAGGCAGTGGTGAGTTGTTTTATTGGCCCGAGGAGAAACAAAAAAACAGATACGATAAACGCTAAGTATTTCTCCAATCCTGAAAAAAATACTTGACATTTTTTGGCACGTATAATATAATCCAAACATACCAAACATTTGATACTAAGGGAGGCCGATATTATGAGTATAAAAGTCGGTATTAACGGATTTGGACGTATTGGTCGTATGGTGATGCGTTGCAGTTTGCAGCATCCTGAAATTGAGATCGTGGGCATTAACGACTTGTGCCCCGCCGACTATCTTGCTTATATGCTGAAATATGACACGATGCACGGTAAGTTTGCCGGTACTGTGGAAGGCAAAGAGAGCAGCATTGTTGTCAACGGTCATGAGATTCCTATCTTTGCTGAGCGTGATCCTGCCAATCTGCCTTGGGCCAAGGTGGGTGCAGACTATGTTATCGAGTCCACGGGTCTGTTCCTGACCAAGGAAAAGGCTCAGGGCCATATTGATGCCGGTGCCAAGCACGTGGTGATGTCTGCCCCTTCCAAGGACGATACCCCGATGTTCGTTGTGGGCGTTAATCAGGACACGTACACCAGCGATATGCAGTTTGTTTCCAACGCAAGTTGCACCACCAATTGCCTTGCCCCCATTGCAAAGGTGCTCAACGACGCGTTTGGCATCCAGGACGGTCTGATGACCACCGTTCACTCCACCACCGCTACGCAGAAGACGGTGGATGGCGTATCCGTAAAGGATTGGCGCGGTGGCCGTGCGGCCGCGGGAAATATCATTCCTTCTTCCACCGGCGCAGCAAAAGCTGTGGGTAAGGTAATTCCTGCGCTGAATGGAAAGTTGACCGGTATGTCCATGCGTGTACCTACGCTGGACGTATCCGTGGTCGACTTGACGGTCAATCTGGCTAAGCCTGCCAAGTACGAAGAAATCTGCGCTGCCATGAAGGCTGCTTCCGAAGGCGAACTGAAGGGTATTCTGGCTTACACGGACGAGGATGTTGTGTCCTCCGACTTCCTGGGCGATACCCATACTTCTATCTTCGACGCTAAGGCCGGTATTGCACTGACGGATACCTTTGTTAAGGTTGTCAGCTGGTACGATAATGAGATCGGCTATTCCGATAAGATTCTGTGCCTGATTGAGCACATGGCATCTGTTGATAAGAATTAAAATAATTGTTCCTCCTCAGCTTACTTCCATATTTGCTGCATGACAAAGCCGGTTCCCATGCCCAGGGACGGCTTTGCTGTGCTTTAGGAGGTACTTGTGCATCATGAACGGAATCCTTTCACACGGATAATGAAAGCAAAAAAGAAGCACCTCATCAGAGGTGCTTCTTACTGTTTTGCTATCTGTTGTTGGATTTACTGGACATCGCCCATGGAGGGAGCGCAAAGCGTGACATAAAATGTGTTTTGGGAGTTGACGAAATGCGAATAACGTGGTAAAATACTCTTTGTGGTTTTAACCATGCTTGTGTGGCTCAGTTGGTAGAGCAGCTCACTCGTAATGAGCAGGTCGCCGGTTCGAGTCCGGCCACAAGCTCCAAAAAAAGCACCCCTGCAGGGGTGCTTTTTTTATTGAGCTTGTCCGGAATTGAAGTTTATGTACCTGTCAGACTATCCCCGTGCAGAGCAGGACAATCAGAGCCACAGACCGACATTTTGAACTTTGAATAAAGTGAAATGCTGTCCTTGCGGGGACGGCTTTTTTTGTTGAAACAATAATAAGAAAAGACCGCTTATCATGCGATAAGCGGTCTTTGTTAGGAATCGGCTTAGCCCTTGATAGCAGCCTGTGGCGCTGTTATGCATGGCAGGGGAGGAGGTGCATGAAACAGAAACCTGTGCGTTTGATTTGCGTTTTCTGTGCACCGTGCAGTGTAAAGGATCGTTCGGATCACCGTCAAAGCGAAGATACCAGTCAAAGCCGTCCTTTGAGGCAACGATTTTTACAACTGTTTTTCTTGTAAAATATCCGATAAACAAAAAAGCCTTTTTATTATCCTTTCTCGGTACGCATCTTTTTCAGTTCATCGTCAATGTTCAGGAACAGTATGGTAATAAACATACAAACCCCGAACAATGCCGGTACCCAACCTAACATGGCGTTGATAGCATGTATGGCGGAATCCGGTTGTACGGCCAGATCCGCGTTATAACCTGCGGCAGCCAGCGCGCCTGTGAGAATTTTTGTAGCCAGTGCCTCGCCGAGCTTGGTAGAGAGGTTATCTGCCGTGCCAATCATGCCGTCATAGCGACGGCCCTCACGCCATTCCACCAGATCGGACAGATTGTTGCGATTGGTGTTGAACATGACAAATGTGATCGCCACAGCAACACCTGTGCTGATGCAGTTGACATATAAGGCCGGAAGAGAATATGGATTGGTGACAAACCAGATCTTGCCCAAAACAAAGAATACGGCACCCAACAGCATGGTCTTTTTGCGACCAAGTTTGGCATCAATGCGGGAGACAAACAGTGTTGTCACTAATGAAGCTACAAGGTATGCCGCCTCAATGACGGTCACATCATCTGCCGAGCCGAGTACATAAGTACAGTAATAGGTCAGACATGTCAGCAGCGACAGGTTGATAATGCCGTAGAATAGGATATAAAGTGTATTCATTACAAAGGGACGATAGCTGTAGAGTACCTTGAAGATGTGCAGCATTCCCACATGTTCTTCTTCCTTGCTTTCGGGTACAACACGTTCCTTTGTGGTGAAGTAGTGAATCAGACAGCCGGCTATACATACTACCGCCATGACACAGGAGGTCAGGAAAAATCCGCGACTTCCGTTAGTGGGATCAAGATTGCCGTTATCGTCCAGTGCGCCAAACAGGTTGAGCAACGGGAAGCAGGCTACCGCGCCGATGGCGGTACCCACACAGCTGCCGATATTACGGTGAACATTGATGGAGCGACGTTCATCATCGGCGTGGGTGGCCAGACCTGCCATACAGTTGTAGGGGATATCGGTTGCCGTATAGAGAAGTTCAAACAGGAAGTATCCCAAAGCGGCGATTGCGATGGTGACTGGACGGGAGGCGTGGAAGTTGGTAAAAATCAGAACCACGGTGATTGCCCAGGGAACGGCACTGTACAGGGCGAAAGGTCGCACACGCTCGCCGTTCTTAAAACGGTGGTTGACGGCAAAATAGCCAACCAGCGGGTCATTGATTGCATCCCATACAATGCCAAGTGCTAAAATTGTACCGGCCGTGTTCATAGGCAGACGCAGTACTTCTGTCAGAAAAAACAGATAGTACAAGCTTTTAAACTGATAGACTATGTTGGAGGTGGCAGAGAAACTGCCGAAGCCAAGCTTCTCTGAAAATTTTAGTTTTTCTGTTTTCATATGACGCAATTCTCTTTGCCTTTCACGGCTAACAACTTTTCACGCAGGAGCCGCTTAAAACGATCACCCTCATCATTCATGGGATTGTGACCGGAGTTCTCAAACCATACGAGGCACTTATCCGGTGCTTTAATGCGATTGTACCATCCCTCCACCAGAGAAGACGGCGTATTCTGATCCAAGCGGCCGTCAAAGATATAGAAAGGCATTTCAAACTTCGTACAGGTCTTGTTGAAGTTCGTTCGACCACATTCGGGCCACATGGTTTCCAGTACGATGCGATGACCCTTGACAAGTCCCCATAGATCGGTAAGAGAATATTCGCCTGCTGTGAGCATGGGGATAACCGTAGATGTAAGATAACCCTGTTTTTTTTCGTTGGGAGAATAACCGCCGTACTTCATCATGACCTCGCGCTGGAGCATCATGCCGTCATAGTTGCCACCCTTGTAGACACCCATGACTGGTGGGCCACATTTTTTCAGGATTTTGATAGATTTTTCGTCGCCGGCCTTTTGGGCCTCTTCCATACAGAATTCCCAGCTGAGTTGCTCGTTCAACGCACCGTCCACTACCTGACCAAAGCCTACAAAGGCAGCGATTTGCTCGGGATGACGACTGCAAAGATATGTGCCCAGCTCCGAGCCCCAACTGCCGCCGATGACAAAAATCTTGTCCTTTTTGAATCGATCACAGAGCCAGTGAATGAGTTCATTGGCATCTTCTACCAGACGATCGATGGTCAGCGTTTTCACATCAATGCCGCGATAGGATCCGCCGCTTCCACGCTGATCCCATGTGGCAATGGTAAAGGTGTCCAGCAGATCAGAATGATCCGCAAAAATCGTATGACGATTGCAAACACCCGGCCCACCGTGCAAAAACAGAAGAACAGGATGCCCTTCGTCCGACGATTTGATATGAATCTTCTGCGGAAACCCGCCAAGAGGGATTTTTGTTTTGATTTCAATCATTTTGTCACCTCATTTGTATTCACAATACTTTTTATGTAGGGGAAACATATATGAGCATATATTCTATCATATGAAAGGGGACAAAACAGGCACATTTTCAAAAAAAAGATTACCAAAAAGGACAAAATGCTGTTTTCTCTTGGAATTGTACCCAATTTGTCCCCTTTCGTATGGTAAGATGAGTTTGTAAATGTATGCTCCTCGATGCCGGGTCGGCTCGAAAAGTGCATCGCCACGACAAAAGGAGAAAACAAAAATCCATTATTAGGAGGACAAATTATGAAAAAGAGAATTGTAAGTCTGATTCTCTGTATCGTGATGTGTTTATCGTTTTTCCCGATGAGCGCATTCGCGGGAGGACCCAGCTCAGCCGATTATACCGCTGTGCAAGCCGCTCTTGATCAAGTTGATATGCTTGATCAGTCGAGATATACCGCTGATTCGTGGGCAGACCTTCAATATGTCATTAGTATGATTCCCTACGGCAGAACCTCGGAAGAACAGCAGCAGGTTGACGAGGCGGCAGAGGCAATCCTGCTTCACATCAATCTGCTGGAAGAGTTGAGTTCGGCGGACTATACCGGAGTAATGGCTGCCATTGAGCAGTACGAAGCCCTTAACGTTGCAGACTATACACCCGATTCGTGGCAGGCACTTCAGGACGCCATTAACGGCGTGATTTACGATCTGGATGCAGACCATCAGGATGATGTTGATGCAATGGCGCTGGCAATCATGGATGCGATGGATGCACTTGAGGCAGCACATACGGCCCACGACTTCACCGGAGCCTACAAGGACAACGGCGACGGCACCCACGCCCGCAAGTGCACCGGCTGTGACGAGTATAGTACAGCAGAAGCCCACAGTTATACGGACGGCGTGTGCGTCTGCGGCGCAAAAGATCCTGCCGCGGAGCTGGAAGAAGCAAAGGAAGCGGCTATTAGCGCGATCCAAGAGGCAGCGGGCGATGACATGCCTACAAGTCTGAGTATGGTTGTGTGGAATTGCGCTACCGCTATTAGTCAGGCAACTACCGTTGAAGAGGTAAATGCTGCGCGTGATGCAGGTATTAAATCAATTCAGGACGAACTGTCGAAAGAGCTGACCGCAGCACAGAAAGCGGCTCTTAGCGCGGTCCAAGAGGCAGCGGCCGGTAACAGGTCTGCAAGCGTGAATAAGATTTTGATATCGTGTAAGTCCGCTATTAATCGGGCAACTACCGTTGAAGAGGTAAATGCTGCGCGTGATGACGGCATTAAATCGATTCAGGACGCACTGGCTGCGGCCGAGCTGGACGCAGCAAAGAAAAACGCCATTGCTGAAATCAATGCGAAAAAGAATGACGAGAACGCATCTGTCGTAGACGATGCTATTGCAGCCATCGAGAATGCAACGAGCGTTGAAGAAGTGACCAAGCTTTTGAATCAGGCATCTTCTGATTTGGATGATTTGGAGGTTGCAGAACAGAAAGCCCGGTATAAGGAGAAAATTACGAATAAACTCCTGCCTGCCGCAGAATGTGACGAGGCAAGAGAAATCCTGAACAAGGCACTTGCGGATCTGGACAATGCTGAGACTGTCAGCGATTTGGACAGCATTATGAATAACGCAGAAGAAACGGCGAGCGATAAAGATGATGAATTTAGAGACTGGCGTCTTGAATCCAACCTTTATTTCAAAGATGCACTTACCGATGCTGCGACCGATGAAACAAAAGCATTTGTGACTGAGCTGGAGCAGGCGCTTGCCGATGCGACCTCCATCGCTCAGGTCAAGGATATTTTCAACAACAACAAAAGTACAATTGACTTCTATTGCGAAAAAGACAATGCAATCGCCTTTTTGAACGAATGCATCTCTTCCGATGAATCCTCTGATGATATGAAAGCCATTGCGCGGGAATGTCTCAGCCAGGTCAAGACCGCTACCACCATGGATGAATTGCATGCGATCACGGATGAGTTCGAGCCTCGGATGGAGCTTCAGGAAGCTAAGGACGATTTACTTGCACAATGTAACGAGACGCTGACCTCCGGCGAATTCTCTGACGAAACGAAGAGTCTTATTCAGGATATGATGCAGGAAATCAAAGCTGCTGAAACCATAGACGAGTTAGGTGTGTACGCTTACAAGACAGGTATCATCTTTGATTGCGGCGAGATATTGTCTTCTGATGAATACTCTGACGA
>JAZLIB010000086.1:0-2373 GCA_045617185.1 Vescimonas sp. | reverse complement strand
CGTGGCGGCCACGGTGGCGTTTCTGACGCTGTTTCTCAATACTCGTCTGGGTCTTGCCATTCGTGCCACCGGCGATAACCCCGACATGGTACGTTCATCGTCCATCAATCCCATTTTCACCACTACCGTTGGCCTGTGTGTGGCCAATGCGTTCACGGGACTTTCCGGCTGCCTGCTGGCACAGTCCCAGAAGGCGGTCAGCATCGATATCGGTACCGGTATGGTGACCGTGGCGCTGGCGTCACTGCTGATCGGTCAGGTGGTCATGGGTAAGGGCAGCATTTTGAAGCGTGCTATCGGCATGGTGGTCGGTGCTTTCGGTTTCCGTCTGGTCTATACTATCGCACTGCGCCTGAATATGCCGGCATTCATGCTCAAACTGGTGTCTTCGGTGATCGTCATACTGGCCATCGCCACACCGTATCTCAAGCGGCAGATGCCTGTGCTGCGCCGCCGCATGGCAGCACGGAAAGGAGTGCGGTAAGATGCTGACGATATCTCATATTTCCAAAACTTTCAATCCCGGTACCATCAACGAAAAGGTGGCGCTGCGCGATCTGAGCCTGCATCTGGCACCGGGCGATTTTATTACCATTATCGGTTCTAACGGTGCCGGCAAGTCCACCTTGTTCAATGCCATCTGCGGCAGTTTCCTTACCGATAGCGGCAGTATTGTGCTGGATGGGCAGGATATGACCTTTGCTCCGGAATATCAACGTGCCAAACAGATCGGCCGACTCTTTCAGGACCCTATGCGCGGCAGCGCACCCCACATGACTATTGAGGAAAATCTGGCTCTGGCAGCCGGTAACGGCGGTTGGTTTTCCCATGTAAGCAAGAAAGAAAAGGAACTGTTCCGCGACCGGCTGAGCCTGCTGGGTATGGGACTGGAAGACCGTATGCGCCAGCCGGTGGGGTTGCTCTCCGGCGGTCAGCGTCAGGCACTGACGCTGATGATGGCAACATTCCACCCGCCCAAACTGTTGCTTTTAGATGAGCATACTGCGGCGCTGGATCCTGCTACGGCGGAAAAGGTGCTGCAAATCACCCGCGATACCGTGGCGCAGGATCATATCACCACATTGATGGTCACCCACAATATGCATCAGGCGCTGGAATTGGGTAACCGCACCTTGATGATGGACAGCGGACGGATCGTACTGGACGTCAAAGGCGAAGAACGCGCTAAGATGACAGTAGATGATCTGTTGGATCAGTTCAAGATCGGTGTCGGCAAGGCACTGGATAACGATCGTATGCTGCTGACTTAAACAAGAAAAAGGCGAGGAGTGAACTCCTCGCCTTTCAATTTTGCATAATTACTTTTCGATCAGCAGCTCGGCAATCTGCACGGCGTTGGTGGCAGCGCCCTTGCGGACCTGATCGCCGCAGCACCAGATGTTCAGACCGTTGTCACTGGTCAGATCGTCGCGGATACGACCGACAAATACGATGTCCTGATCGGAGGTATCCAGCGGCATGGGATACTGCTTGTTGTTCAGATCGTCCACCAGTTTGCAGCCGGGAGCGGAAGCAATCAGCTCGCGGGCACGCTCTACGCTGATCTTCTCCTTGGTGCGTACCACGATGGATACGCTGTGACTGCGCACAACGGGTACACGCACGCAGGTGCAGCTGACCTTCAGCTCGGGCAGATGCATGATCTTACGACCCTCGTTCTGCATCTTCATCTCCTCGGAGGTGTAGCCCTCAAATGCCTCGCCGCCGATCTGGGGGATCACGTTGTAGGCGATCTGATACTGGAACACCTTAGGCTCATAGCTTTTGCCCTCGCGCAGAGCCTCTACTTCGTTCATCAACTCGATGGGGCCGCCTGCACCGGCACCGGAGGTGGCCTGATAACTGGAAGCGATGATAGACTCGATGGGGCTATCCTGATTCAGCGCGTTGATGGCCACCAGAGAAACGATGGTGGTGCAGTTGGGATTGGAGATGATACCCTTGTGATTCTTGGCATCTTCGGGGTTGATCTCGGGGACGATCAGAGGCACATTGGGATCCATACGGAATGCGCTGGAGTTATCCACGAACACAGCACCGGCCTTGACGATGGCAGGAGCAAACTTCTTGGCAATGTCATTCTCGGCGGCGCCAAGAACGATGTCCATGCCTTCAAATGCCTTATCTTCAGCCAGTTCCACTACCAGTTCCTGACCCTTCCACTCGATCTTCTGACCCACGGAGCGGGGGGAAGCCAGCAGGTGCAGTTCGCTGACGGGGAAATCGCGTTCAGCGAGAATTTTCATCATTTCACGGCCAACGGCACCCGTTGCACCGAGGATGGCGACTTTATACTGTTTCATATATTGATTATCCTTTCTTCTTATTTCACAAAGCTGTTGTACAGCACGC
>JAZLIB010000085.1:0-18103 GCA_045617185.1 Vescimonas sp. | reverse complement strand
CTCCCGTCTGCATTTTCCTTAATCCCCTTGAGTTCCTTCAAATTGCCGATGAGCACCACGGAATCGCCCTTGAAAGCAGGTGTGATGCCTGCGCCACGGCTGCCGGCCACCATCAGGTCAGAGCCACCGGCCAGAGGAATGGAATGATATTCCTTACGAATTTCCAGAGCCTCTTCCAAAGTCTGGGGAATGAAGCATTTTACTTCTGCCATAAAGCTGCTCCTTTCCGTGCTGCCAAAGCAATGCACTCAACAATCAGGTCGTAACCGGTGCAGCGGCAGATATTACCGCTGATACCGACGCGGATTTCTTCTTCAGTGGGATTGGGGTTCTGCTCCAGCAGGCAATAGGTTGCCATAACCATACCGGGAATGCAGAAACCGCACTGCACAGCGCCGCCCTCGGCATAGGCATCAATGATGCACTTGCCCTTCTCGGTTTCACGGATACCTTCGATAGTCCAGATCTCGCAGCCGTTCACGCCGCCCACGGGAATAATGCAGCTGGTAACCAGTTTGCCATCTTTGATGATAGAGCAGGCACCGCACTCACCTTCACCGCAGCCTTCCTTGCTGCCGGTCATGCCATAGTCATCACGCAGGACATCCAGCAATCTTCTCAGAGGATCGCCGGTATAAACTTTCTGCTCACCGTTGAGCATAAAACGAATCTCAGTGTACATTTTTCAGCGCCTCCTCAATATCTTCCGGGGGAATAGGAATGGAATTAAACTGGGTACCCAGTGCACGCTCAACAGCATCCACGTAAGCGGCAGATGCACCGTTGAACACCAGCTCGCCCATACCCTTGGCACCGTAGGGGCCCCAAGGATAGGGATTCTCCTGAATGTGATAGAACTGCTTGGGGAAGTCCATAGAAGTGGGGATCACGTAGTCGGACATACTCTTCTGCTTGAAACGACCGTTCTTCACTTCCAGTTTTTCCATTGCGCCATAGCCCAGAGACTGCATGACGCCGCCGTTGATCTGACCATGAACAATCAGTTCATCGATAGCCTTACCGATATCGTGGGAAGTCCAGATACCGACAGTCTTGATCTCATTGGTCAGCTTGTCCGCCTCGACTTCCACGATGGCAGCGCCCCAGCCGTAACCCAGGTATGCATCGCCACGGAAGGTGGCCTGATCCCAGGGATAACCCTCGGGATGTTCATACTCGACTTCGGTGGTGATATCGCCTTCATCCCAACGCTCCTTCATCTCCTGAGCGGCACGCTCGACCAGACGGCCGACGACCATAGTAGAGCGAGATGCAGCAGTAGGACCGGAGTCCACCACCTTAGAGGTATCGGGATCCAGATACTCCACATTATCGATGGAGATACCCAGCGTTGCTGCGCAGATCTTACGCAGAGCGGTCTTGAAGCCCTGACCCATTTCGGTAGAACCGACCTGGATGGACACCTTATCACCGGTACGCACCAAACGAGCATGACCCTTGATGATGGCCTGCTCACCGTTACCGGTAAATGCGCCGCCGTGGTTATACATTGCCACGCCGATGCCCTTTCCGCAGCCGGGGGTATATTCCTTAGCCTTGCGCCAGTAATCAGATTCACGGCAGATGACTTCCAACATCTCGGGCAGCTTGACATCTTCAATGATGTGACCGTTAGTGGTAGTCTCATCGCCTTTCTTGGCAATGTACTGCATCTTCAGTTCCAAAGGATCAACGCCCAGATGGTGAGCAATATGATCCAGATGGGTTTCTACAGCAAAAATGGTCTGGGGTGCGCCGAAACCACGGAAGGCGTCAGAGGGGAACATATTGGTTGCCATGCCCTCGCCCTTCAAATAGGTGCTGGGGAAGGTATAGACGCTGTTACCGTGGAACACGCCACGCTGCAGCACGACGAAGGAAGAAGACATATAGGAACCGCAGTTGTAGTAAATGTGGCCCTTTACGCCGGTAATCTTACCATCTTTGATAGCTGTCTTATAAATGCACTTAGAGGGATGACGCTTGATGGAGAACTGGGTGTCCTCCTCACGGTCGAAGACCATCTTGATGGGCTTGCGAACAATATTCTCAGCCACCAGCAGAGGACCGCACAGGACATCGGGGAAGTTTTCCTTACCGCCGAATGCGCCGCCGGTGGTAGCCTGACGGACGATCACATCTTCCTGAGGAATGTCCAGCAGACCGGCCACAGCCTTACGAATGTAGAACGGGCACTGTGCAGAGGCATAGAACACGAACTTGCCGTCTTCCATATCCACGATAGCACTATTGGTTTCCAGATGGACGTGCTCCTGATAGGGAGTTTCGATGGTCTCTTCGAAGATCTCGTCAGCCTCAGCAAAGACCTCATCCATGGGACGGCCCTTTTCGCAGAACAGTTCACACATAACGTTGCTGTTCTTCTCGGGATAGAAGGGGCCACCTACGCAGTTGATGGCGTCATCGATAGTGACAGCGGGTTCGATCTCCTCGTAGTCGATCTTGATCTGCGCCTTCAGATCCTTCAGCATGGTACGGTCAGGGCCGACCACAAGACCGATGGTTTCGCCGTAGTACAGAACGTACTCATCAGCAAAGCAGCGCCAATCCTTCATGATCATCCACAGTTCGTTCTTACCCTTGGCAGGAATGTCTTTTGCCGAGATGAAGTAGTATCCCTCAGGCATTTCAGGCAGGTGAATTGCCTTGATCTTACCTCTGGGACAAGTTGAACGTACCATATAGGCATACTGCATATCAGGCAAAATCATATCGCAGACATATTTTGCCTCGCCGCGCGCCTTCTGCACTGCGTCAACTCTGATGATTTTATCATCAATCTTCGTTACTGGCATCGTTGTGCCTCCTTACAAAACATATTTTATACTTATTGCTAAAGTTATTCAAGCTAATAGTAGCACATTTGTAATGATTTGAAAAGATTCTGCGTTATTCTATTTGAAGAATATCGTGTTTCCTTGACTTTATTTGACATGTGCGGTTATACTATATCTTAGAAGGAGTGATTTTTGTGGAAAAAACATCCCTCGGATGTGTGATTATGGCAGCGGGAAATGCCCGCCGATTCGGTGCCAACAAGTTAGCTGCTAAAGTCGACGGTAAGTCTCTCATCCGCCGCACAATGGAAGCCATTCCTGTCGAGCAATTTGATGCCATCACCGTGGTGACACAATATCCCGAAATTGAATCATTAGCCTCTGAATTTGGCTTTGCCTGCATCAAAAACGAACACCCCGATTGGGGTATCAGCCATACCATCTCCCTTGGGCTGAACACCCTCTCCCACTTGGATGCAGTCATGTTTCAGGTGTCCGATCAGCCCATGCTGCAGAAGGACAGCATCAATGCCATGTTGGACTATTACCGACAGCATAGCGACAAAATCGTTGGTTTGAGTCACGATGGCGTACGCGGCAACCCCTGCATCTTCCCTGCCCGTTTCTTCCCTGAACTGATAGAACTGCGGGAAGACCACGGCGGCAACACTGTGATCCGCCGACACGAGGAGGATCTGCTGCTCTACGAAGTATCCGGCAAAGAGCTGTTCGATGTGGATACACCCGATCAATTGGCTAAACTGTAAAAAAATCCTCTGATGCAAAACATCAGAGGATTTCTTATTATCTCTTTTCTGTCAGCACACCACGCAGATCGTAGATTGCATGGCGAGGACATTTTACCGCACACTGACCGCAGGACAGACAATACCGTTCATCGATCACAGACAGATTGTCTGTCACCTTAATGGCGCTGGCCGGACAAACCTTTTCGCAGATGCCGCAGCCGATGCAGGACAGCTCACATTGCGTGCGAGCATCCTTGCCAAGTGCCTTATTGGAGCATTTGACTGCCATACTGTTGGCACAGTCATGCAGGCGAATGATCTCCTGCGGGCATTTCCGCACACAGGCACCACAGGCGATGCACTTATCCTCGTCTACTTCCGCCACACCATGTTCATTGAGGGCAATGGCGCCGAATTTACAAGCATCTACGCAAGCGCCGCAGCCGATGCAACCATAAGAGCAATCTGATGCGTGGCAACCGCCGTTACAGGCAACAAATGCAGCCCGATAGGGAAAGCGTTTTTTCACAGCCATACTTCTCACCACTTTCTTTCGTAGGGTGTGTTGTGCAGCGGCAGGCTGGTTTGCCGCTCGCCGTTCAATCTGAAATAAGCATCAGCAATCGCAGGTGCTGTGGGGATCGACGTAATTTCACCGATACCGATGGCACCACAAGCCACATCGAGACCCGGCTTATCCACCACGATTGCCTCGATCTCAGGCAGTTCATGGGAACGGAATAGGCCGATAGAGCCATACTTATCAATCGGCTTGCAGGTTTCGGGATCAATGGGATAGCGCTCGCGCAGGGCATAGCCCATACTCATGACCACACCGCCCTCGATCTGACCTTCGCAGGAACGAGGATTGACCGCCTTACCCACATCGTGGGCAGCAATCATCTTTTCAATTTTGCCCGTTTTGGCGTCCAAAATACATACCTGCGTGGCATAGCCGTAAGCCACATGGGACACGGGATTGGGTACATCAGCACCCAAAGGATCGGTTTTGGCCAGATACTCACCTAAGAACTCCTTACCTGCCATGCTCTTGAGATCACCGGTATATACTGCATTGAACTTCTCGCAGGCACGGCGGCAGGCTTCACCAGTCACCAGCGTCTGTCGGGAGCCGGAGGTATCGCCGGAATCGGGTGCGATCCATGTATTGGAGCGTTCATAGACGATCTGATCCCGCGTCAATTTGGTATTGGTGACTACCATCTGCACCAGCACGGTGCCCAAACCCTGACCGATACAGCTTGCGCCGGAATAAATATGTAGCTTGCCGTCCTCTTCCACGATCAGCTTGCAGCGACCCCAGTCGGGAATACCGACGCCTACGCCGGCGTTTTTCATAGCGCAGGCAAGGCCCACGGGCTTCCCTGCTGCCAAAGCCGCCTCATATTCGTCTTTGACCGCTTCCAGCGTTTCCACCAAACCGGTTTCCGCACCGACGATCTGTCCGTTGGGCAGCACGCCGCCGGGACGAATCGCGTTGCGATAACGAATCTCCCAAGGTGTGATACCTACTTTGTCTGCCATTTCGTTGAGCAGAGATTCCATGGCAAAACAGGTCTGGGTCACACCGAAGCCGCGGAACGCACCAGCGGGCGGATTGTTGGTATAGTAAGCCGTTCCCTCAATCTCAAAATTCTCATAGGCATAGGGGCCGGCGGCATGAGTGCAGGCGCGCTCCAGAACGGGTCCACCCAAAGAAGCAAAGGCACCGGTATCGGAATACACCTTGGCCTTAACACCTTGAATGATACCGTTTTCATCGCAACCGATGGTGAAGTCCATCCAGAAAGGATGACGCTTGGGGTGAACGAGCAAAGATTCGGCGCGGGACATTTTCACCTTCACGGGTAGTTTCGTCAGATAGGTCATCAGTGCCGTATGATGCTGCACGGACATATCCTCCTTACCGCCGAAACCGCCGCCAATTAACTGGTTTTCCACCTTGACCTTGTGACTGCCCAGCAGCGCAGAGCACTCATGCAGCGTAGTATGTGAAGACTGGTCAGTAGTCAGCAGCATCACATCGCCATCATCGTCAATATATCCGACACAGCACTCAGGCTCTAAGAACGCATGCTCTGTCCAAGGCGTTTCAAAGTGGCGTGAGATTACATATTTAGACTGTGCAATTGCACCCTCGGCATCGCCGCGGGACACATGCTTATACGCTTGCACATTATCGTTCATTTCCTCGAAAACATGGGGTGCATCGGCAGCCATAGCGCTCTCGGGGCCATTGACCAAAGGCAGCACTTCATATTCCACACGCACCAGTTTCTTTGCCTTTTCCAGCGTTTCCTGATCTTTAGCAACCACCAGCGCCACAGCATCACCCAAGAAATGGGTCAGTTGTCCAACGGGCACAAGTGAATACTGGTCTTTATTCAAATGGCCGACGATATTCGTACCACCTTCAGGAATGTCATCTGCAGTAAAAACCCCGATCACACCGTCAAGTGCCTTGGCCTTGGAGGCATCAACAGACAAAACACGGGCACGGGCATACTTACTGCGTACCGCACTACCATATACCATGCCGTCCATGTACCAGTCATCGGGATACTTGCCGTAACCCAGAACCTTCTCCTCCACATCAAGACGGTGGACAGAAGAGCCCAGTTTCCAATCATCCTCGGATGCAGTAGGAATCTCATCGCCATTACGACGAATCTCAGCTGCCAGTTTCACAGCAGCAATGATCTTTACATAACCGGTGCAACGGCAATAGTTATTGCGCAGAGCATAACGAATCTCGTCCTCTGTAGGATCGGGATTCTTGTCTAACAATGCTTTGGTACACATCACCATACCGGGAATACAGAAACCGCATTGCACAGCACCTGCCTCGCCATAGGCATATGTGTAGAGCTTCTGCTCGTATTCGGTCAGCCCTTCGACTGTGATGATATTCTTCCCTTCCAAAGAATCGGTAAAGGGTGTGCAGGCACGGCAAGTTTCGCCATTTATGATAACCGTACAAGCTCCGCAAGCACCTTCGCTGCAGCCGTCCTTCACAGAGGTCAGGTGTAACTCATCACGGAGATATCGGATCAATTTCTGATTTTTTTTGGCGGTAACTAAAGCGCCGTTTACAGTAAACGTTGCCATGGTAATTCTCCTTTTTCGCTGTAAAAAAACGCATTTTACGGCAATTTTAATTATTATACACCAATTCTTTCTCTTTCGCAAGGAAGGCAAACCAAATCCGTTATTCTATTTTAAGAACATCGAATATATAAAAAAGGACGGATTTCTCCGTCCTTTTCATGGGAATATTTATCCTTTGCACAATTCATTGATTGCGGCCAGAAGTTCTGTTTTTCCCGTGCCTTTTTCTGCCGAAAACGGGATCAGAATATCATCTTCTTCCAGTTCCAGTGTATCCCAGATGGTCTGCAGATTGGGTTCAATTTCGCGGTTTTTCAGTTTATCCAACTTGTTAGCCACCACGACCAACGGACAGCCGGTACCCTTGAACCAGTTGCACATGGTCACATCGTCCGCCGTAGGCTTATGGCGTGCATCTACGATCAATACGCCCAACGTGATCAACCCATCTTGCTGAAAATAACTTTCCATAAGGCGACCCCAGCGGTCACGCTCTTCCTTTGATACCTTGGCGTAGCCGTAACCCGGCAAATCTGTGAAATAAATCTTATTATCAATGCAGAAATAGTTGATCTGCGTAGTTTTGCCGGGTGTAGCACCCACACGCGCGAAGTTCTTACGGTTCAAAAGCCGGTTAATTACAGAGGATTTACCCACGTTTGAGCGCCCAGCAAAGGTCACCTGCGGTCTACCATCGCGGATAAACGTAGCAGGCTTCACCGCCGACAGCACAAACTCTGCCTTATTGAAATTGATGGCCATAGGCTACCTCCTCAATCCTGATCGGATACCAAGGCAGATGCAAACACGGCATCCACCGTTTCCACACTGATAAACTGCAACTTACCACGCACAGTCTGATCGATCTCCTCCAGATCCTTCTCGTTTTCCTTGGGAATGATCACCGTTTTGACCTCATTGCGCAGTGCAGCCATAGTCTTTTCTTTCAAGCCGCCGATGGGAAGCACACGACCGCGCAGCGTCACTTCGCCGGTCATGGCCACATCGCCGCGTACCTTCTGTCCTGTCAGCGCTGACAACATGGCAGTAGTGATGGCAATACCGGCCGATGGGCCATCCTTCGGTACAGCGCCCTCAGGGAAATGTATATGGATATCCTTTGTCTTATAAAATTCCTTGTCAATACCCAGTACATCGCTACGGCTGCGCAGACAACTCAAAGCCGTCTTTGCAGATTCCTGCATCACGGTGCCCAGATTGCCGGTCAGCTCCAATTTACCGCTGCCGTCCATCACATTGACTTCCACTTCCAGAATCTCGCCGCCCACTTCCGTCCAGGCAAGGCCGTTGACCACACCTACCTCATCTTTGGTGATATGTACGGATTCTGTATGGCGTTCCACACCGAGGAAGTCTTTCAGATTCTTATCTGTAATGTTGATACGCTTTACATCATCTTGTACCAGCTGCATGGCAGTCTTGCGGCACAACTTGCCAATTTGACGTTCCAGAACGCGCACGCCGGACTCACGGGTATAAGCGGCGATCATCTTGCGGATTGCGTCATCACTTAAGCGGAGCTGAGACTTCTTCAATCCGTGCTCTTTGAGCTGCTTAGGCAGCAAATGGCGTTTGGCAATTTCCACCTTCTCTTCGTCCGTGTAGCTGCTCAGTTCAATGACTTCCATACGATCAAGCAAGGGACGAGGAATCGTATCCAGCGTATTGGCGGTTGTGATAAACATCACACGACTTAAGTCCACCGGAATTTCCAGGAAATGATCGCGGAAAGCATAGTTCTGCTCGCTATCCAGTACCTCCAGCAATGCCGATGCCGGATCACCGCGCATATCATTAGCCAATTTATCAATTTCGTCCAGCACCAACAGCGGGTTCATAGAACCGCTGCGAATAATAGCGTCAATAATACGGCCGGGCATAGCACCGATATAGGTTTTGCGATGACCGCGGATATCCGCCTCATCACGCACACCGCCCAGACTCAAGCGAGCCAGCTTACGGTTCATAGCCTTAGCCACAGAGATAGCAATCGACGTCTTGCCCACACCCGGAGGACCTACAAGGCAGAGAATTTTGCCCTTGGCGTCGGGATTGATCTGCCGCACTGCAATAAACTCCAGAATGCGTTCCTTGACCTTTTCCAATCCAAAATGGTCGCGATCTAACAGTGCTTTAGCCTTTGCCACATCAGCGCGATCCTTGGTCTGCTTATTCCATGGCATCTCCAAACACACGTCCAGATAGTTGCGAATCACAGATGCTTCTGCGCTGCCGAAAGGCTGCTTGGCAAGGCGGCTGACTTCTTTAAGCAGTTTTTTTTCAATTTCCTCTGGCAAGTGCAGTGCCTTTACATTATTGGTATATTCGTCGATTTCCTCGTCACCGTCTTCGCCCAATTCGTGCTGCAGCACTTTTATCTGCTCGCGCAGGATCATGTCCCTCTGCACCTGCCCCACACGCTGACGGATCTTCTGTTCCATCTGCACTTCCAGAGAAATGACATCCACTTCACGTCTGAGAATCTCATTCATTTTCTGCAAACGCTTGACGGGATGCAGTTCCTCCAGAATGGACTGGCGCACTTCGTGGGGCAGCGCGATCTGCTGGGCAATGGTATCTGCTACTCTGCCCGTATCGCGGCAATCAAGGATTGCCGAAACAATCTCATCGGGAATATTGTCAACGAGCTCCTTATACTCGCCGAAAAGAGCATAAGTCTGACGCAACAATGCCTCTGTGCGGTTAGTAAACTTACCGGGGAATTCCTCCTCAAGAATCTCCACATTAGCCTGCAAAAAAGGCTTCATCTGCCACAAGCGACGGATACGGGCACGATCCTCGCCTTTCACCACCACACGAACAGTGGTATCAGAGGTCTTGATAATCTGCATAATTTGGCACACAGTGCCAATTTCATATAAATCCTCTTCCTGAGGCTGCATGACGCCGATCTCGCGTTGTGTCACAAGGAAAATGCGGCGATCCTCCTCCATAGCGCGATCCAATGCAAAGATGGAGATTTCACGCTCCACATCAAAACTCAGGGTCAGATCCGGAAAAACCGTTAAGCCACGCAGGGCCAAAACGGGAATATTCACAGTAATTTGTTCCATGGGTAAACTCTCCTTTTAGGGGAAAGAGGGAGAGACTATGCGCCTCTCCCTCTACATATTCGTTTATCACGAAGTTAAGAGGCCGGTTCGGATGCCTTTTCCGATTTACCGGACTTCAGTTTTGCGCGGCGAACAGCCTTGTCCGCATCGCGCTCAATCACGGGCTCTGCGCCGTTTTTCACGCAGTTCTCTGTAATCGTTACCTTAACGATGGTGGGATCGGACGGAATGTCGTACATGACTTTGGTCAACAGACCTTCCATCACCGCACGCAGACCACGAGCACCGATATTACGCTCGATAGCACGGTCAGCCACAGCCTCCAAAGCGCTCTGTTCGAAAACAAGTTCCACATCATCGTACTCAAACAGCTTTTGATACTGCTTGATCAGGGCATTTTTCGGTGCTGTCAGAATCTGCACCAGATCATCGCGGCCCAGACCGTCCAGAGCGGCGATCACCGGCAGACGACCCACCAGTTCGGGAATGATACCGAATTTCAGCAGATCGTGAGGCTGCACTTCCTTCAAAAGTTCGCCTGTGCGACGTTCTGCCTTACTCTCCACAATGGCATCAAAGCCAATACCCTTGCGATCGGTACGTTTTTCAATAATCTTTTCCAGACCGTCAAATGCGCCGCCGCAAATGAAGAGAATATTATGGGTATCCACCTGAATGAACTCCTGATGGGGATGCTTACGTCCACCCTGAGGCGGCACGTTAGCAACCGTACCCTCCAGAATCTTCAGCAATGCCTGCTGTACGCCTTCACCGGATACATCGCGTGTGATAGACGTATTCTCACTCTTGCGGGCGATCTTATCGATCTCGTCCACGTAGATGATACCGTGCTCTGCCAGTTCCACATCGAAATCTGCCGCCTGCAAAAGACGCAGCAGAATATTCTCCACATCGTCGCCTACATAACCGGCTTCGGTCAGCGTAGTGGCATCAGCAATGGCAAATGGTACGTTCAGAACGCGTGCTAATGTCTGGGCAAACAGCGTTTTACCGCTACCGGTAGGCCCAATCATCAAGATGTTGCTCTTTTGCAGCTCCACATCTTCATCGCCGCCAAAATAGATGCGCTTATAGTGGTTGTAGACCGATACGGACAGCGCGACCTTAGCCGCTTCCTGCCCCACGACATACTGATCCAGCACCTCTTTGATTTCACGGGGTGTGGGCAGTTGATCCGGTGCTTCGTATGCCTCAGTACTGCCCTCTGCCACATAGCCATCGTCCAAAATGGACATGCAAAGCTGTACACACTCATCGCAAATACGCACACCGGGACCCTGAATCATGCGGTGTACCTGGTTTTCATGCTTACCGCAGAAAGAACACCGCAGGCTCTTCTTCTCATCAGCCATCAATTATTACCTCTTGTAGATCACCTTGTCGACCAAGCCGTACTCCTTGGCTTCCTCAGCGGTCAGCCAATGATCGCGCTCGGAATCTGCCTTGACCTGCTCCGGCGTTTTGCCGGTGTTCTCAGCCAGGATCTTATTCAGGCGCTGCTTGATCTTCAGGAAATGCTCTACATCGATTTCCATGTCCGTGACCTTGCCCTTTGTACCGGCAGAAGGCTGATGGATCATGACCTCGGCGTTAGGCAGCGCAATACGCTTACCCTTGGTGCCGGAGGACAGCAGAAATGCACCCATGCTGGCAGCCATACCGATGCAGATGGTAGACACATCGCACTTGATGTACTGCATGGTGTCATAAATCGCCATACCCGCGGTGACAGAGCCGCCGGGGCTGTTGATATACATCTGAATATCCTTATCAGGATCCTGCGCTTCCAGATACAGAAGCTGTGCCACGACCAGACTGGCGGTGGTATCATTCACCTCTTCGCCCAGGAAGATGATGCGATCGTTGAGCAAACGGGAGAAGATGTCATAAGAACGCTCTCCGCGATTGGTCTGTTCCACAACATAAGGGACTAAACTCATAGAAATTACCTCCTGTTCAATAAGACGCTTACCATACCCAAGTATACCCGCCTGTATGTGATTTAAGCAAGGGAAAGGCTGAAATTATTCAGCCTTTTCCTCCTCTTTCTTCTCTTCTTCCACGGGAGCCATAGCCACGCCGGCGTCAGCGACGACCTTGATGACCTTCTCGCGAATGACCTGCTCCTTCACCTGCTCGGCGGGCAGATACTTCTTCACGGACTCCAGATCCATGCCGTACTTCTCGGCAATGTTCTTCATCTCGTTCTCGACTTCCTCGTCGGAAACTTCCAGATTCTCAGCCTTAACGATAGCTTCCACAGCCAGATCCATCTTGACCTGATCCAGAGCAGGCTCGTGAGCCTGAGCCAGGAATGCCTCGTTGGTCATGCCGGTCATCTGCAGATACTGCTCAAAGGGGATACCCTGGGAAGCCAGCTGCTGCTTGAAGCCTTCCAGCATACGCTCAGCCTGAACATTGACCATATCCTCGGGAATCTCAGCCTCGATGCCCTCAGCGACCTTCTTCATCAGAGCATCTTCAAATGCCTGCTGAGCAGCAACCTTGCGCTCCTCGGTCATCTTCTTCTTCATGTCGGCCTTCAGTTCCTTCAGGGTGTCAAACTCGCTGACGTCCTTAGCGAACTCATCGTCGATGGCGGGCACTTCTTTAGCCTTGACTTCGTTGACCTTGACCTTGAACACCACGGGCTTACCAGCCAGTTCGGGAGTATAATTCTCGGGGAAGGTGATGTCGATATCCTTCTCAGCACCGGCCTTCATACCGATGATCTGATCCTCGAAACCGGGCACGAAGCTGCCGGAACCGATCTCCAGATCGAAGTTCTCGCCCTTGCCGCCTTCGAAAGCAACACCATTATCAAAACCCTCGAAGTTGATGTTAGCGGTATCGCCCTTCTTCACAGCGCGCTCAACGCTCACCAGGCGGCTGTTACGATCAGCCATTTCCTTCAGGCGGGCATTGACGTCAGCAGCCATGACCTTGACCTCAGCCTTAGGAGCCTCCAGGCCCTTATACTGGCCCAGCTTGACCTCAGGATACACAGCAACGGTGCACTTGAAAGTAACGCCGTCTTTGCCGCAGTTCTCCAGCTCGACCTCGGGATAACCCACAACGTCCAGTTCCTTTTCCTTCACGGCAGCCTCATAGGCGTCGGGCAGGACGATATTCACAGCTTCTTCATAGAACACTTCGGTGCCGTACATACCCTCGATGATCTTACGAGGAGCCTTACCGGGACGGAAGCCGGGAATGTTCATCTTGCCGCGCATCTTCAGATATGCCTTATTGATGGCAGCCTCGAATTCCTCTGCACCCACCTCGATGGTCAGTGCGACCTTGCTCTTTTCCAGTTTTTCACAGGATTTTACACTCATTTTGTTTTTTCCTCCGTTCAGCAAAGATTTTATCAATGCAATTTTATATGATAACAGAAAATAATTAAAATTTCCACACTTTTTTTACGCTATTCGCAAATTTTTTTAGGAATAAACCGTAAATAGTCCGCCGCAACCAGTGAAAAATCCATTCCGCGGCTGTTTCCCTCGATTCTGCGGCGATGGGACGCACCGTGCAAATGCCCGTAGTAGCAGGCTTTCACCCGATATTCCTGCAGAAGTCGTAGGATCTCAGGGCACTCATATCCCTGATACAAGGGCGGATAATGCAAAAAGCACAAAATTTCCCGCTCCCCTGCCAGTTTCAGCGAGGTTTCCAGTCTCCCCGCCTCACGCAGCAGCATCTTCTCATTGTGCGTGCCCTCGTTGTCCAGCTCGTAAAACCAGCCTCGCGTACCGCAGATGGCTTTATCGCCATAAGTAAGACAATTATTATAAAGGAAGGACATAGTGGTCAGCTCGTGCTCCTTGAAAAAGCGCTCCATCTTTGCCACGGTATTCCACCAGTAGTCGTGATTGCCCTTTAAAAGGATCTTCTTACCCGGCAGAGCATCAATGAATCTGAAGTCCTCCAAAGATTCTTCCAGACTCATGCCCCAGCTGATATCACCGCACAGCACCGTCACATCCTCATCATTCAGTTGTGAAAATCCCTCTTTGATCCTTTGCACATAGTCCTTCCACCCATCGCCGAAGATTTCCATCGGCTTGTTGGACGAGAGCGACAAGTGCAGGTCGCCGATTGCATAAAGTGCCATAGCGTTTCTCCGTTTACAGTAGTCGTCGTAAATTATTCCAGAATAAATCCTCCAATAATGCTTGGGGATATCCTCGTTTTTCCAGTGCCTGCCAGATTTTCGGCACATCCTCCATGCCCTGCATACCTCTCGGCAATTCCTCACAACCGTCCAGATCACCGCCCATGCAGACGGTCTTTTCGCCGTTCATGGTAAGAAAATGCTCAATATGCCGCACCAGATCGTCGACGGTTGGTTGCTCGCCGATAAAGTGGCTGTAAAAATTCATACCCACCACACCGCCGGTATCCCGAATCGCACGGAACTGATCGTCCGTCAGATTACGAGGGTGTGGACATAGCACGCGGCTATTGGAATGCGATGCCACAATAGGCTTTGTGGTCACGTGGCAGAGATCCCAAAATCCCCGGTCGGACAGATGGGACACATCGGCGTAGATGTTACATTGCTCCATCTGACGGATAAAATCCCGTCCTTTTTCGGACAAACCCCTCTGCGTATCTTCACAGTTGGTGCCGGACAATACATTGGCTCGGTTCCACACGGGGTTGAGAAATCGCACACCCCAGTCCGCCACGGTTTTGATCTTATGTACGTCACACTCGATGAGGTCAGCCCCCTCCATGCTCAGTACCGCCGCCATCTTGCCATTTTGCATGGCACAGTCGATTTCTTTTCCGTTGCGGCAATGACAGATGAGGTCGCGATTCTTCGCCATTTCACGCAAAAAACAGTCGTGCAGCCGCTGACATTGTGCCCACATGCCATCAGAAGGCGCATCGGCCGCGTCAAAGTACAGAGCAAAAAACTGTCCGTAGCGTGCAAAGTATCTGCCACGCATAAGGTCAATATGTCCGCCGTTTTCACGCAGGCAATCGCACGCGGAAAAATATCGCTTCTGCTCTTCCATGTCTGCCCCGAAATCCAGCGTCACTTCCTCGCCTGACATCAGGCAGCGGTAAATCGTGTCGCAATGGGCATCAAAATAGGGTATTTGCTTCAATCTATATCACCTCAAAATGCTTGCTCTATATATTCTATGCGCACCGAGGTATGTTCCTTGTCGGTGTAGACTTCTGCCACGTCGAAACGCACTGGGCAATCTAAGTCATGTGTGGACAGATACATGGCCGCTGTTTTGCGCAGTTTCTCCTGCTTACCGGCCGTCACATAATCTCGAGGCAGGCCGTAATCCAGATTGGATCGGGTCTTGACCTCCACAAAGCACAGTAGCTTCCCCTTTCTGGCAATCAGGTCGATCTCACCAAAGCGGCAATGATAACTATGTGCCAGCAGTTGATAGCCTCTGCGCCGGAGGTAATTGGCTACCTGCGCCTCGCCCCATGTACCGCTTGCCCGGCTCATTTGCGCTTTGCCTCCCACTTTTTCAGGAAGGTCCTGCGGTGCTCCGGGCAAGGGCCGTACTTGTCCAGCATCTCATAGTGCAGTTTGGTGCCGTAGCCCTTGTGCTTGGCAAACTGATACTCGGGATATTTTTTATCCAGCTCCTCGCAGACATAGCGGTCACGGCTGACCTTTGCCAGAATGGAGGCCGCCGCGATGTTGGCACTCTTACCGTCGCCGCCTACCACGGTTTCATGGGGTGTGGTAATAGCCGCCGTCTTGCCGTGATCTTTATTACCGTCAATCAAGGCCATGTCAGGGAAAAAGTCCAAACCGTTGATAGCCATCTGCATGGCCTTCATGCGAGCGCTCAGGATATCGGTTGCATCAATTTCAGAAGCCTCAATGCGTGCCACAGAATAGGAGATGGCTTTCTTGACAATCTGTTCATAAAGTGCCTCACGCTTTCTCTCCGTCAGCTTTTTGGAGTCGTTCAAGCCCTCAATCTGACAGAAGGGCGGCAGAATCACCGCCGCGGCATACACCGGTCCCATCAAGGGGCCTGCACCGGCCTCATCCACGCCGCAGATAATCTCTGCACCGCGCTCAAACCAGCCCTGCTCAATGCTCCAAGGGTGCTCTAAATTCGTCATTCTTTCACATCCTCCACCGTTTCCAGTGTAAAGCGTCCTAACTTGCCACCTCTGAATTCATCAAGCAAAATGCGCGCCATGCGCTCGGTATCTACCTCAGCACCGCGCATGAGGAAACCGCGTTTGCGTCCGGCTTTAATTAAAAGGTCATAACCGCTGTCCTCTTCCTCAACCTCGATCTTGTAACGCTCGGACACCACATCGGCATAGTGCTTGCCCAGGTATTCCATCAGATAGCAGGCCAGTTCCTCCAAGTCCATCACGTCATCCTTAATGGCGCCGGTAAATGCCAGATGGATACCCACCTGCGTGTCATCAAATTTAGGCCACAGAATGCCCGGTGTATCCAACAATTCCAGCGTATTATCCACCGGTACCCACTGCTTGGTACGGGTCACACCGGGACGGTCTTCCGCCTTAGCGGTCTTACGCTTGGCCACTTTGTTGATAAAGGTGGACTTACCCACATTGGGAATACCCAGCACCATCACGCGCACCACGCGGCCTACCTGCCCTTTTTCGGCATAGGCGGTCAGTTTATCGTGTAGCAGTTCACGCACTGCACCGGCAAACTGGGCTGTGCCTGCGCCGCCCTTGGCGTTAGCCTCCACCACGGCGTAGCCCTTATCGCGAAAATAAGTCGCCCAGCGCTTGGTTTCACGAGGATCGGCCTGATCCACACGGTTTAAAACCATAATACGGGGCTTGTCCCCCACCATTTCATCCACATCCGGATTACGGCTGGCAAGCGGAATACGTGAATCCACGATCTCGCACACCGCGTCCATGTTTTTGATTTCCGCCACGATCATGCGCTTAGTTTTCGTCATGTGACCGGGGAACCAACTTAAGCCTTGCATCTGCATGGTATATCACCTCATTGGGAATTTTTTCTTAATCTATGATAGTATAACACATTCCTATAAAAAAGGAAAGAAAAATCCGCCTGCTAAAAGCAAGCGGTTTTCTTTCGGTTCTCAGCTTACAGCTTCTCGCGCAGCTTAGCAGCCTTACCAACGCGATCACGCAGGTAATACAGCTTGGCACGACGCACGTAACCGTGACGAACGGTCTCGAACTTCTCGATAATGGGAGAATGCAGGGGGAACACCTTCTCCACGCCGACGCCATAGGACAGACGACGAACGGTGATGGTTTCCTCGATGCCACCGTGCTTCTTAGCGATGACAGTACCTTCGAAGACCTGGATACGCTCGCGGGAGCCTTCCTTGACCTTCACGTGCACGCGGACGGTATCACCGACTGCGACTTCAGGTACTTCCTTCAGCTGCTTTTCATTCAATGCCTTAATGAGATCCATGGATTTTTCCTCCTAATATTATAGGTGTTCATGCCGTCATTTCTGTGGTATCCATCCTTTTCGGAATACCGGCGACAGAGGACCGCCCTTTTTACGCCATGATAGAATATCACATACTCGCACTGATTGCAAGTATTTTTTTGCAAAAAATTGGGTTTTCAGCGGAAATCTTCGCCATTTACGTCCAAAATACGCTGGCGGCGAATGCGGATAAAGTCCGGCTGACATTCCGGCAGGTATCTTTCGATGGCTTTGCCCAGTAACTGAGGATTCAGACCGGGATTCTGTGCCAGCACGGTGACCTGCGCGCAGATCTTTCCCTCTTCCTCAGTCCACTTTATATCGCGGATCATGGGCGCAATGTCCACATCGGCCAACTCCTTGCGCTTGGTGCGTTTCTGAATGATCAGTTCCTCACGCTCAAACAGCTCCTGTAGTTTTTCCATGGCACCAGCAGGCACGCCGTTATCGTATTCCAGCTCCAGACTCGCCTGCAAGTAGGTCAGTTCCTTAACCGGGCGCTTGGCCTCATAGCAATCCAGTACACGAAGTCCCGCCGGCATACCCTCATTTAGTTTCTCGGCAATTCCCTTGCCGTCGGTTTCCTGCGTTACCTCAAAGTCCAGCAGTTCACATTCGCTGCTCTGCCCTACCGGCAAGGGCAGGACGATAGAAATGATGGGATGAGGATGATACCCTTGGGAGTGCTTGATTTCCAGCTCTGTGCGGGGAAAGGCACGCTGGAAAGTGCGCAACAGATCCAGATGAGAGATATAGGACGCCTGCGCCTCCTTAACAAATAACAAACGCAGTTTAGACATCGCACTTCCCTCCTACCAGTCGATTAGCGCCGCAGCCATTGCAATGGGTGCGGCA
>JAZLIB010000084.1:0-28164 GCA_045617185.1 Vescimonas sp. | reverse complement strand
TATTTCAGTCGCATTTACTATGCCGATATCAGTTGGCCGATGCTGCTGCTTGCAGCGTTGGGATATTATTTGCTGCTGCATCTGGTGTTTCGCCAAGGCGCGCGGCACGGAGGGAGCGAACTTATGGATGTAACGGTTTCCATCGGAGGAAAAGAGCAACACGTACGGGTATTGCACGATACCGGCAACACGCTGCGTGATCCGGTCAATGCGCAGCCGGTGCTGGTGCTGGAGCGCAGAGCGCTACATGAATATTGGACGAGTGACGAGGCGCAGATCATGTCGGACGATGCGCCGGTGGAGGATAAACTGGCGCGACTTTACCGCCAGGGTACGAAATATCATTTCAGCCTGCTGCCCTTTCGCAGCGTGGGCGTGACCGGTGGACTTTTATTGGCAGTGCGTAGCGAATACATACGTGTCGGGCAAAAAAAATACCCCCGTATACTCATTGCGCTTTCTGACAGTGCGATCAGTGACGGCGGCGGATATCAAGGCCTTTGGGGCGGTGAGGAAAGGGGAAGAGTACAGTCATGTTCAAGGCGCTGAAACTGTGGATTTTACGGCATTTTGCTCCGGATAAAGTCATGTACATCGGCGGGAGTGACACCTTGCCGCCACCGCTTCCGCGAGAAGAGGAGGCGGAGATGATCGCGCGGCTTGACAGCGGCGAGGTGCAGGTGAGACAGACGCTGATCGAGCGAAATCTCCGACTGGTGGTGTATATCGCCCGCCGTTTTGAAAATACGGGCATCAATATTGAGGACCTGATTTCCATAGGGACGATTGGTCTTATCAAGGCGGTCAATACGTTTAAAGCGGATAAAAATATCAAACTGGCCACCTATGCCTCGCGGTGTATTGAGAACGAGATCCTCATGTATCTCCGCAAAAATGCGTCCCAGCGCACGGAGGTCAGTTTTGACGAGCCGCTCAATACCGACTGGGACGGCAAAGAACTTCTGTTAAGCGATGTGCTGGGTACGGAGAGTGACACGGTCATGCGTCCCATCGAGGAGGACGTGGACCGTAAACTGCTCAATGACGCGGTGTCAAAACTGCCTGTACGGGAGCAGGATATCATCGTGATGCGCTTTGGCCTGCGTGGGCAGAAGGAACTGACACAAAAGGAAGTGGCCGACCGATTGGGCATTTCCCAGTCCTACATATCCCGCCTTGAAAAACGTATCATCTCGCGTTTAAAGCGGGAAATTATACGAATGAGTTGAAAAAATCCGTAAAGGGTGACGACCCTTTACGGATTATCTATTTATGGTAAAAACAGTGTAGTGGGACGGTTGATGACCATCATGTTGTAGTATTTCAGCAGGTGGTATTCATCTTTGTCCATCTTAATGGTGTTGATCAGTTGCTCCGTTTCTTCCATAGGCTGCTTGGAGATCAGAGTTTTGATGGCGATGGGAGCAAAGAACGGAGAACTGCCGATGCCGGAGAGAAGACCCACAGCGGGCGTGTGATTCTGCATGGGATTAAGCATACAGATGTACATTTTTTCCGCCTCATTGATCTGATTATTGAGTACCATGTGGGTGATGGTATCATAAGGCTTCATCTCACCGGTAAACAGATGCTGACACCGATCGGGATTCTGGAAGGATTCCACGCCCAGATAAAGCATAACATCAATGGTATTGCCGGAGGTGGAGGGGGAGAAGCACAGAAGAGAACGCACCAGTTGTTTCACACGGCCGTCGTAATAGTACATATAGGCGCGGGGCTGGTTGAAATAGAAGTTTTTGGGCAGCACCGGCTCAGAATGGAATACCGGCGGCTGATAGTCCACAAAGCATTTCAGGTCCACGTCTAATGCTTTAGCGATATCGTACAGTGTTTCCACATCAATGGTGATAGAGCCGTTTTCATATTTGGAAAGTGTCGCCTTACTCTTGTTGATCATAGCAGAAAACTGCTCAATCGTATAGCCGCGGCTTTTCCGATATTTTTTGATACGCTGCCCTACATGATACGAGAACGAACTCATGGTTTGATTCACCTCCGGAAAACTTGATTAAATTATAACAAGTATTTTAGAAAAGTCAACATAAAGTTTCGCACCAAGAAACTTTGCGGACGCGTCTTTATTAACAACAGAAAACGGTACATAATGCAAAAAAGCAACCCGACAGATCATGAAAGCGGGTTGCCTTTTTGCATTGCGGGGTTATATTTAGGAGAGGAGGAGAGTATCATTCGCTTCATCATTCCCGCTGACGGCGCTGAACTGTGCCAGTAGGTCGGGAACGGTCAGTTTCTTCTTATCTTCACCAGAAATATCCAGCACCACGCGACCTGCATCCATCATGATAAGACGGTTGCCGTGAGCGATGGCATCTTTCATATTGTGGGTGATCATCAAAGTGGTGAGTTTCTGCTCAGACACCACCTGATCGGAAATCTCCAACACTTTCATGGCGGTTTTGGGGTCGAGGGCGGCGGTATGCTCGTCCAGTAACAGCAGTTTGGGCTGTTGCAGGGTGGACATCAGCAGCGTCAACGCCTGACGTTGACCGCCGGAGAGCAGACCTACCTTATCGTAGATGCGGTTTTCCAAGCCCAGACCCAGACCGGCCAGCATATCGCGGTAGGTTTCTGTTTCCGCCTTGGTGATACCCCACTTGAGGCCGCGGTGTTTGCCACGTCTGGCTGCCAGCGCCAGATTCTCCACGATCTGCATGGTGGGTGCAGTACCCATCATCGGGTCTTGGAATACGCGGCCCAGATAGATTGCGCGCTTATGTTCGGGCAGATGGGTTACGTCCTTGCCATCAATGAGAATTTTACCCTCATCTACGAAGAAGGTACCGGCGATGGCGTTGAGCATGGTGGACTTACCTGCCCCGTTGCCGCCGATGACGGTGACGAAATCGCCGTCATTGAGTGTCAGATTCAGACCATTCAATGCGGTTTTAGCGTGAATCGTGCCGGGGTGGAAGGTTTTATAGATATTTTTCAGTTCAAGCATTCTTCACACCTCCACTTACCTTGGCCTTCTTGCGCATCAGTTTACTCTGCCAGTAGGGAACAGATAGGAACAGTGCTACGATCACGGCAGTCAGCAGTTTGAGATCATTGGTGTTCATACCCAGCTGCAGTACCACCTGCAACACGATGTAGTAGATGACTGCGCCAATTACCACGGCAGCCAGTTTCAAACCGAAGTTGCGGAAGATCTTATTGAAAATAACCTCGCCGATAATCACGGCGGCCAGACCGATGACGATGGCACCGCGTCCCATATTGATGTCAGAAGCACCCTGATACTGTGCCAGCAGCGCGCCTGAGCCTGCCACCAGACCGTTGGAGAGCATCAGACCCAGTACGATGTTGGAATCGGTATTGATGCCCTGCGCTCGCGCCATGTTGGGATTGGCACCGGTAGCACGAATGGAGCAACCACGTTCTGTGCCGAAGAACCAGTACAGCGCCATGATAATGACGGCAAGAAAGATAATGAGCAGCGGCAAAGGATTATCAAGAGTGAGATCACGTACATAGCGCTGGGAAACCAGCAGGGGGTACTTGTCTACGCCCACGGGTTGATTGGCCTTGCTGTCCATAATGCGAAGATTGATGGAATACAGCGCCAGCTGTGTCAGAATGCCGGCAAGAATGGCGGGAATACCGCAGCGGGTATGCAGCACGCCGGTAACGAGGCCTGCCAGCATACCGGCGAGGAAGGCGCATAGCAGGGCAATCCACGGACTGCAGCCGGCACGGATCAGCATCACGCACACAGCGCCGCCGGTAGCCAGTGAGCCGTCAACCGTCAAATCAGCCACATCGAGGATGCGGAAGGTAATGTATACGCCGACGGCCATGATGCCCCAGATCATTCCTTGGGAAATGGCGCCGGGTAAGGCATTTAATAAAGGTGTGAGGAAACTCATGTGTATTACTCCATTCGGTGCTGTGCAGACCGCCGAAAGACGGTCTGCACAGATTATTGCTTAATTACTCTTCGATAGCGGTGTAGCCCTCAGGTGCCGTCAGACCCAGTGCAGAGCAGTTGGAAGTCTGCACCATCTTGACCACTTCCGGAGCGTATGCCACGGGCATGGTGGAAATGTCGGCCTCACCGGTGAGGATCTTGGCGGCCATCTGACCGGTGGTGTAGCCCAGATCGTAGTAACTGATGGACAGAGTGGCTACGCCGCAGCCTTTGCACAAACCGGATTCACCGGCGATGACGGGAGTCTTGGAAGCCAGTACCACATTGGCAATGGACTCAGTGTTGGAGGCGGCGGTGTTATCGGTGGGAATGTAGAGTACATCGCTGGCGTCGCAGGCTTTCTGTGTCACAGAAGCGACATCATTGGTGTCAGTGAAGGGGAAGGGAGTGCAGGTGTAACCCATATCCTTGAGCATAGCGGAGATGGTGTCGACCTGATACTGACTGTTAGCCTCGGCAGAACAGTACAGCAAGCCCACGTTCTTGGCATCGGGGAACCATTCCTTGACCATGGTAGCCTGCTGATCCAGCGGAGCCAGATCGGAGGTGCCGGAGATGTTGCCGCCTACCGTGCCGGTCCAGTCGGCAATCTCCAGAGCGGAGGCATAGTCGGTGATGGAAGTACCCAGAATGGGAATGTCAGCCGTAGCGGCAGCGGCAGCCTGCAGGGGAGCGGTAGCGTTGGCGAGGATCAGATCCACCTGACCGACGAAACCGTTGACGATGGTGGTGCAGGTAGCGGGATCACCGGAGGCGTTCTTTTCCAGGAACTCTACCTGACCGGGCAGCGCTTCGTTCAGCGCATCTTCAAAACCCTTGGTGGCGGCATCAAGCGCTTCGTGCTGAGCAATCTGGCAGATACCTACCACATATTTGGCATCACTTGCGGATTCGGACGGTGCTTTGTTGCCGCAGGCAACGAGGCTCAATGCCATCATAGCGGCAAGGGCCAGAGCAATTACTTTCTTTTTCATCTCATCGTTTCTCCTTTTCATCTTAAATCGATTGTAAATATAAAAAAGCGGCTCTGTCCGATGACAGAGCCGCTTTCCATACAAAGCATAGCGCTCTTTACATTCGGACAGTTTTTGGGAAATAGGCGCGATAAAATGCGCCCGCAAAAAAGCGAACGTAAGAGCTATAATAGAAGCCTTCAACGGGCAGTACAGTATTCATGGAAATGATGTTACGCATGGCTGAAAGCTCCTTTCAAAAATTTTGAATTTCTTTTGATGTTACGAATTATAGCGCTTTAAACCTCGAAAGTCAATAGCGAAGTGTGAAAAAATTTTATCAATAATAATTTTTATTTATATTGCTGAGGATTGATGGAGAAATTCAACTTTGCATTGGGTAAATGTGATAATTCACGGGATAAAAGAAACGTGCGGTGAGGGTTTCACCCTTTACAAAGGGGGGGATAGAAAATATAATATAGAGAATATAGAGTAAGATAGAAGAAAAAAGAGGAGAATTGTGCCATGCTGAGAATCTGGGTGGGACGTGCCGGGTCCGGCAAATCCCATAAGGTGTTGGAAACCATGCAGTCACTGCGCGATAAACGCGGTCAGGTATTGCTTGTGCCGGAGCATACCTCCCACGAGGCGGAGGTGGATCTATGCCGTGCGTTGGGAGAAACTGCCTCACGCGATGCGGAGGTGCTGAGTTTCCGCGCTCTTTCAAACCGCGTTTTGTCCCAGACCGGGGGACTTTCGGATTTCACGCTGGATAACGGTGGCAAACTGCTCACCATGCGTCTGGCGTTACAGGAAGTACACAGTCAGTTAAAGGTATTTGGCAAGCCCTCCCAGCGTCCGGCTTTCCTGCGCCAGTTGACCGATCTCATGGAGGAGTTTTATGCCTATGAGATTACACCGGATACACTCTATGAGCAGGTGGCGGATATGGAGGGAGCCATGGGCGACAAATTGCGCTCTGTGGCTATGATCTATGCTGCCTACGATGCCAAACTCCATAACGATACAATGGATGCCCGTTCCCGTATGCAGAAACTGCGCGATCACATGGCCGAGTCTGATTATCTGTGCGGCAAGGATATCTATGTGGACGGTTTTTCCTATTTTAATAAGCAGGAAGAAAGCATTCTCTCTGTGATTCTGCGTCAGGCAAACGATGTGACGGTGACGCTGCTGGGTGACCGGTACAACACGCAGATGTTTGACAATGCACTAAAGCAGAAAGCGCGGCTTGTTCGCATGGCAGGAGAGCGGGGCGTACCTTGTGAGGTGCTGTATTTTACCAATGAAGTGAATACTCCGCTTGCGCATTTAGAGCAGCATTTTTTCGGCACTGACCGTCCGTGGAATGAGGAAACCGAGCAGATTCAACTCTATGAGGCGGGTACTGCTTTTACCGAAGTGGAGGCAGTGGCGGCGCAGATCCTGCGTCTGGTACGCAGTGGGAAATACCGTTTCCGTGATATTGCCGTGTCGGCCCGTAATATGGAAGAGTACGGACCTATCCTCGAAAATGTCTTTCAGCGCAGCGGTATTTCGGCCTATATCAGCCGCCGCAGCGACATTCTGCAAAAACCGATTCTCACATTCCTGCTCAGTGCAGTGGATGCGGTGAGCGGCGGCTTTGCCTATGAGGATATGTTCCGCTATCTGAAAACCGGTATGGCCGGTATCAGCAGCGAGGAATGTGACCTCTTGGAAAACTATGTGATCTGCTGGGAAATTCGGGGCAATATGTGGCTGCGTGAGGGCGATTGGACTGCCAATCCCGATGGCTACGGGCAGGAATTGAATGACGAACAACGTAACCGTCTTGACGAGATCAACCGTATCCGTCAAAAGGTGAAAGCCACGCTTTTGCCCCTTAGCGAAGGCATGAAAACGCTGAAAACAGCAAGGGGTAAGGCGGAATTACTTTACACATTTGCTGAGCAGTCCGGTGTTCCACAGACACTTGCGGAGAAGGCAGATGCATTGCTGGAGAGTGGCCAGGTGCAACTTGCCGAGGAGTATCAGCAACTTTGGACCATCTTCTGCGACGTGCTGGATCAGTTTGTGGAGATTCTGGGCGATACAGAACTTTCCAGCGAAGAATTTGCCAGACTGCTGCGTCTGGTGCTGACGCAGTACAGTGTGGGTACCATTCCCGCTACGCTGGATCAGGTGAAAGTCAGCGAGATCACCCGCAACGACCGTCATAATGTGAAATGCCTTTTCCTGCTGGGTGCCAATGACCATGTGCTGCCCAGCGTCAGTAACGGTAACGGTATTCTGGATAAAGATGACCGTGAGGCACTGCAGCAGCATGAGATTCTGCTATCCGATGCCACTTTTGATCCGCTGGATAACGAATTGCAGAATATTTATGCCTGCCTTGCTCAGCCTACAGATCTGTTATTTGTCAGTTATCCCACCACCGACTTGAATGGCGCGCAGCTGCGTCCGTCCTTCGTGGTGGAGCGCATTGAAAAACTGTTCCCACAAATAAGGCGGCAGCGCGAGGATCTCAAATATCGATTGGAGATGACGGAGACGGCGCTGGAGATGGCAGGAGCTGATAGGGAGTTATGGCGGTATTTCTCTGCCCTCAAACCCTATCGTCAGGCTATGCTGGCCATGGAACGGGCCAAGCAGATGCAGCGTGGACAACTGTCAAAAGAGGCGGTGCGCTCCATTTACGGCAACAGTATCCGCATGTCGGCCTCTCGCATGGATCAGATCAAAAAGTGCCATTTCGGCTACTTCATGCAGTACGGTCTGCGTGCCAAGGAGCGGAAAAGCGCAGGCTTTGAAGCGCCGGAGATCGGTACTTTTATCCACTTCCTGCTGGAAAAAGTCCTCTCCGATGTGAGTGACAAGGGCGGTTTCGGTCAGGTGGAAAAGGACGAACTGCACCGCCTGGTCAAATATTATGTGGATCAGTATATCGCTGCGGAAATCGACCATTATCACGAGAAAAGCGCCCGATTCCGCTACTTATTCGGCCGCTTGCGCCATACGGCAATTGCCATCATTGAAAATGTTGTCGATGAACTGGCCCAGTCCGATTTTAAGCCCATGGCCTTCGAACTGGACTTCAGCGAAAAAGGCGATCTGCCGGGGATTACCATTCAAGAGGGCGATACCGCTTTAAGCGTGGGTGGTAAGGTGGACCGCGTGGACGGCTGGGTCAATAACGGCAAACTGTACCTGCGTGTGGTGGACTACAAGACCGGCAGAAAATCATTTGATCTTTCCGACCTGCAATACGGCTTGGGTATCCAGATGCTTTTGTATCTGTTTACGCTGGAAAAAGAGGGGCAGGCCTATTTCGGTATGCCCGTTGTGCCGGCCGGTGTCCTATATTTACCGGCACGGGACGAAATTCTGCGGCAGGAGCGCAATATTTCCCCGGAAAAACTGCAGAAAGCCATGGAAAAGGAACTGCGGCGCAGCGGTATGGTGTTATCCCAGCCGGAGGTGTTGCAGGCCATGGAGCACAGTGCCTTGGAATCACCATGCTATCTGCCGATCCATGTAGGAAAGGATGGAAATATCAGCGGAGGTATCGCCACAGCCACACAACTTGGCAAGTTGGGACGGTATGTGGAAAAACTGCTGCATGACATCGCCAAAGAAGTGTCACAAGGCAATATCGACGCCGACCCCTGCAGTCGCGGCCCGCAGGATAATGCCTGCACCTACTGTGAATTTGCTTCGGCGTGCTATTTTGAAGACGGACGGGGCAGAGATAGGCTACGTCCCATCGCAAAGGTAGATTCGAGCGAAAATTTCTGGCAGTTTATCGAGAAGAAAACGGGAGAGGAGGGAGCACATGGCTGAAGTGAAACTGACAACCCAGCAGGCGGCGGCGGTCAATGACCGGGGTGGCAGTCTGCTCGTTTCGGCGGCGGCAGGCTCCGGCAAGACCAAGGTATTGGTGGAGCGCCTCTTTACCCGTATGCAGGAAGAGCATTGCCATGTGGATGACTTCCTCATTATCACCTATACCAAGGCGGCGGCGGCAGAACTGCGCAGTAAAATCGCGCAGGAACTGAGCCACCGTGTGGCAGAGGATCCGGATAACAGTCACTTGCGCAAACAGATGTTTCGCGTTTATCAGGCGGATATCAAGACGGTAGATGCCTTTTGCGCAGGCCTTTTGCGCGACAATGTACATCTTTTGCCTGCCATTGACGACCATTCCCTTACACCGGATTTTCGTGTATTGGACGAGCAGGAGGTACTGCTGATTCGTCAGCGTGTGCTGGATCAGGTGCTTGAGAACTTCTATCAGTCTTTGGAGCAGGAGGACGAGCGGGCGCTACTGCTGGCCCAGACGCTGGGCGCAGGGCGCGATGACAGCAAGTTGCAGGAACTGGTTTTGGAACTGCACGAAAAGATTCAGAGCCATCCCTATCCCTTACGCTGGCTATCTGAGGTGCGCGAGAATTGGGAGAATCTTCCTGAGGATCTGGCACAGTCATCCTACGGTCATGAGATCATTGAAGATACCCTGAAACGTGCGGCCTTTTGGGCAGAACAGTTGGAGAGCGCCGCTGATGGTATGGAATCCTGCGAGGTGCTTTATAACGCTTTTGCCGACCGTTTTTTGGAGGTGGCCGCGCAACTGCGGCAATACGAAACCGCCTCGCAGCAGGGCTGGGACGCCATGGGGCAGATCAAACCTGCCTTCCGTCGTGCAGGGATTATCAAAGGCGAGGAGTATGCGGCGGATAAGGAGCGGATTACTGCATTCCGTGATCTTTGCAAAGACGATCTGAAGAAGATGGGGGCGATATACGAGGTGCCTGCTGAGGAATATCTGCAGGATCTTCGCATGATGGCGCCTGCCATGTTGGCGCTGATCCGTTTGACGCAGGAATTTGCCGAGGCATATCAGGCGGAAAAGGTGCGCCGCAATGTGATGGATTTCTCCGATCAGGAGCATTATGCCATCGATATTCTGACCGATGAAAACGGCGAACCTACCGATCTGGCACGGCATATCGCCGGACGCTATCGTGAGATCATGGTGGACGAGTATCAGGACACCAACGAGGTACAAAACAGCATTTTCACCGCGATTTCCCGTGAAGAGCAGAATCTGTTCGTTGTGGGCGATATGAAGCAGAGTATTTACCGATTCCGTTTGGCTGATCCTACTATCTTTCTGAAGAAGTATCTCCGATACTGCGATGCGGCAGAGGCTGAGGAGGGGGAGCCGCGCAAGGTACTGCTGTCGCGGAACTTCCGCTCGCGCAAGGAAGTGCTGGACGCCGCCAACTTTGTGTTTGCCAACATCATGTCCCAGCAGATGGGCGAGATGGATTACGGAGCAGATGAAAAACTCTATTTCGGCGCGGAATACTATCTGCCGCGGACGGACTGCGATACGGAATTCCACTTCATCAATGTGGAAAATACCGATGAGGAGACGTTCGACCGTACAGAGGTAGAGGCTCGTTTCGTGGCCAAGCGGATTCGGGAACTTTTAGACGAAAAATACCCAGTGCAGGGTGCGGACGGAGTGATGCGTCCCATCTGTCCCGAGGATATTGTCATTCTGATGCGCTCGCCGCGTGGCAGGCTAAAGGCCTTTACACGTGCACTAAATCAACAGAATATTCCCTGCAGTAGTGAGGAAAATGCCGCCTTCTTTGAAACGATGGAAATCGCGGTGCTGTTTTCCTTCCTGCGTATTATCGATAACCCGCGGCAGGATGTGCCGCTGATTTCCGTACTGCGCTCACCCTTGTTTGGCTTTGCACCCGACGATCTGGCGCGCATTCGTTCACTGCGGCGCGATGGCAATTTTTATGATGCGCTGCTGCTGGACGTGGACGAAAAGTCGTTGGACTTTTTGAGGGTGTTGCATACACTGCGTGAGGATAGCCGCGATATGTCCGCAGACCGTCTGATCTGGCAGATCTATCACACCTGCCATGTGTTGGCTGTATTCGGCGCTATGGACGGGGGAGAGGCGCGAAAGAATAACCTGCTGGCGCTGGCTACCTATGCCGAGCATCTGTCCAGTGCGGGGAAAGTGGGATTATTCGACTTTGTGACCCATCTCCATGACCTTTTGGAGCGGGATAAACCACCTATCATCTGCACCAATCAGTCCTCGGGCGGCGTGCAGATCATGAGTATTCATAAGTCCAAGGGTTTGGAGTTCCCGGTGGTTATTCTGGCGGATCTTCATAAAAAATTCAATGAAGTGGATATGCAGCGCGCCGTACTGGTACATTCAAAGTTGGGATTAGGTACGGAGTGCGTGGATCTGCAGCGCCGTATCCGCTACGACTCCATCACAAAGAAAGCGTTAGCCATGAAACTGCGGCGTGAGAATAAGTCTGAGGAGATGCGTATTCTCTACGTAGCCATGACACGCGCCAAGGAAAAACTGATTATGGTGGACTGCAGAAAGCATTCGTGCAAACACATTCGAGCTCTCATCAGCGTAACACGCTGTCCCGTACCGCCGGAGGCGGTGAGCGATGCCAGATCTCTGGGTGACTGGATTCTGCTGCCGCTTCTGTGTACGCCGGAGGCAGAGCCGATTCGTCGCTGGGTCGGTATGACAACAGATCAGCCTGCCTTGACAGAGGGCGGCTGGCAGGTGAAACTGTGGGAAAACCCTGTGGTCGTGACGGAGCAGGAAGAGGCAGAGGGTGAAAAAGACGAAAGCAAGACCGCATTTGATCCTGCGGTGTTGGAGGCGGTATATCCCTACGAAAATGCCTGCGTGATTCCCTCTAAGGTGACGGCCACCCAACTCAAGGGGCGTGAACTGGACGAGGAGATTGCAGAGGGCACGCCCAATAAGCTGCGGAAGATGGTCTTCGACAGACCGCGCTTTCTGCAGCAGGAGCAAGGTTTATCCGCGGCAGAAAAGGGTACGGCCATGCACCTTGCCATGCAGTACTTAGATTTGCACAGCAATCTCAGCGTAAAGGCGCAGGTGGCGAGAATGCAGGAAAAGCGCCTGCTGTCGCCCCAGCAGGCGGAGGCCACCGACTGCAACAAACTGGAAGCGTTTTTGCGTTCGCCCTTGGCAGAAAGAATCCGGCAGGCGGAAACGGTGTACCGTGAGTATCGCTTTGCGCTGCTGATGCCCGCCACCTTGTATTCAAGCGCAGGTGAGGGCGAGGAAATGATGCTGCAGGGCGTGGTGGACTGTGCCTTTGACACGCCCGAGGGCCTTGTGATCGTAGATTTCAAGACCGACCGCATCCGCGTGGGTGAGGAGCGACAGCGCGCTGAACACTACCGCGCGCAACTTGATGCCTACACCCAGGCGCTCAGCCGCGTGCTGCAGCGACCGGTTGTTGAGCGGAAGTTATACTTTTTTGCCACGGGCAACGAAATTTCTTTGTGAAATTCGTAAAAAATACTTGCAATTTATGTCAACGTATGGTATCATCACAGTTGCGTTTGTGGGTTCTCCATAAATGACAAATGAACCAGAAAGAGGTGAACGAGAGCAATGAAGGAAGGAATCCATCCCAATTATCAGCAGACTACTATTAAATGCGCCTGCGGTAATGTGATTGAGACAGGTTCTACGAAGAAGGATATTCGCGTGGAAGTCTGCTCTAAGTGTCACCCCTTCTTCACCGGCAAGCAGAAGCTGGTGGATACCGGCGGACGTGTGGCTAAGTTCAACAAGCGTTTCGGCCTGGACAAGTAATGACACCTTTGATAAAACCCGTATCTTTTCGATACGGGTTTTATTTTACTTTTGGGGCAAGGTATATTATAATAAGTACAAATCACTTTTGAGCGGAGTATATTTATGGAACTGAAAGTACAGGAAGAGAAGAAGAGAGATTACGCGGTGCTGGTGGGTCTGCGGTCTCCCGTACTGCGTGAGGATAACGCCGACGAGGAGAGCCTGGAGGAACTGGCAGCACTGGTGGATACCGCAGGCGGCTCTGTGGTGGGGACGATACTGCAAAGCCGCGAAAAGCCTGATCCCCACAGCTTTATCGGCGAGGGTAAGGTGGAGGAGGTCAAACGCATGGTGCAGGAGGAAAACGCTACCATGGTGATCTTTGATAACGACCTCAGCCCCTCACAGATCCGTGTGCTGACGGAAATGACCGGCGTGCAGGTCATCGACCGCAGCGGGTTGATTCTTGACATCTTTGCCCAGCGCGCCAAGACCAAGGAAGGCTGCTTGCAGGTGGAACTGGCCCAGTATCAGTATCTGTTGCCGCGATTGATCGGTATGTGGACGCATTTGGAGCGTCAGGCGGGCACCAGCGGTAAGGGCCCCATCGGCTCCAAAGGCCCCGGCGAAACCCAGTTGGAAACAGACCGCCGTCATATCCATCGCAAGATCGACAAGCTGAAAGAGGAGCTGGACGAGGTGCGCCGTGTGCGCAGTACCCAGCGTCAGCGCCGTATGAAAAACGAAATCCCGGTGGTGGCTATCGTGGGCTACACCAATGCGGGTAAGTCCACGCTGCTTAATGCCATCACAGGTGCGGGAATCCCTGCCAACAACCGCCTGTTCGATACGCTGGATACCACCACGCGCCTTTTGACCGTCAGTGATACGCTGGATGTGGTGATCTCCGACACGGTCGGCTTTATCCGCAAGTTGCCTCACCAATTAGTGGAGGCGTTCAAGGCTACGCTGGAGGAACTGGAGTATGCAGACCTTTTGCTGCACGTCATCGATGCCTCACACCCCCAGTGGCGGCAGCAGGCACAGATCGTGGAGAACCTGATTGCCGAGTTGAAGGCAGATCACATACCCTGCCTGCGTGTATACAATAAGTCGGACATTGCATTTACCGGGGAATGGCCCAAAGAAGAGGACGCGGTGGCGATCTCCGCCAAGACCGGTGAGGGTATTGATGATCTGATGGCGGCGATCGACAAGAAACTGGACAAGGGTACACGCCGCGTGACAATCCATCTGCCCTACGACAAGGCAGGTATGCTGGACAGCCTTTACCGCGAGGCCAAGGTGGAAAATGTGGAATATGGTGCTACCATCGATGTGGTGGCGGTCTGTACACCCAAAATCATGGGGCAGGTTAAGGACTATATCGAAGGCTGGGTAGAACCCAAGGAGGACTGGGAATGAAGCAGTTCCGTGTGCCTTACGAAATCGCCGAGAGTGAGTTTGTGGAAAAGCGCTCCCGTTTCATCGGACATATCTGGCCGGTGGAAACAGAGGAGGAGGCGCAGGCCCACATCAAGGCGATGAAATCCCAATACTACGATGCCCGTCACAACTGCTGGTGCTATCTCATCGGCGACAATGTCGTGCGTTACAGCGACGACGGTGAACCGCAGGGTACAGCAGGTCAGCCTATGCTGAAGGTGTTTCAGAGGGAGAATGTGACCAACGTGTGCTGCGTGGTGACCCGTTATTTCGGCGGGATTCTGCTGGGAGCAGGCGGTCTGACCCGCGCCTACAGTAAGAGCGCTAAAGATGCATTGTCTGCTGCCGGTGCGGCCACCATGGGCTTGTGGCGGCAGGTGAGTTTACATTGTGGCTATTCCTTATTGGAGCGCGTGAAACTGGAAATTGACGCCTTGGGCGGCTTGATTGACGAAACAGAATACGGCGCAGATGTTGTGGTCACCGCCTCTATGCCGGAGGACGGTGCTGAGAAACTGCAAGCGCGACTGACAGAACTTTCTGCCGGTGAAATCGTGCTGCAGCAATTAGGGGAGAACTATCGACCCGGTTTGCGCGAGGAAGTAGATTGAAAGATGAAGAAACATACCGTCATAGGAATATTGGCCCATGTGGATGCGGGCAAGACCACGCTGGCAGAGGCCATGCTGTATCAGTCTGGCGTGCTGCGCAGATTGGGACGAGTGGATCACGGCGATACCGCTATGGACACCCACGAATTGGAGCGGCAACGGGGTATCACTATCTTTGCCAGTCAAGCGGAATTTGCTCTTAATAACTGTGAAGTGACTTTGCTTGACACACCGGGCCATGTGGATTTTTCTGCCGAAACGGAGCGCACATTGCAGGTGCTGGACTATGCCATCCTGGTTATCAGCGGCACGGACGGTGTGCAGTCCCATACGCTGACCCTATGGCGGCTTTTGCGACTTTATCAAGTGCCGACGTTTCTCTTTGTGACGAAGATGGACTTTGCCCGTCACAGTCGGGAAGAACTGATGGCGGAACTGAAACGGGAACTGCACGAAAACTGTGTGGATTTCAGCGAGGATAACGCGGACGAGCGCATGGAGGCACTGGCCATGTGTCGGGAAGACCTTTTGGAGCAGTACCTGGAGCAGGGAACGGTCAGCGACAGTGCCACCGCTGAACTGGTGGCTACAAGGCAGGTGTTTCCCTGCTTTTTCGGGTCGGGCCTCAAAAATGAGGGCGTTGACGCCTTTATGCAGGGCTTGTCCGACTACATACAGAATAAAGAATACCCCGCGGAGTTTGGGGCGAAAGTGTTCAAAATCAGCCATGACAGCCAAGGTAACCGCCTGACACATCTGAAGGTGACGGGCAGCACTTTGCGTGTGCGTGACAGCATTGCCTATGAGGACAAAGAGGAAAAGGTGAGCCAGATTCGGATTTATTCCGGGGCGAAGTTTGAAACGGCAGAGGAAGTAGCCGCAGGTGGCGTATGCGCCGTGATGGGACTTTCTGCGACCCAAGGCGGACAGGGAATGGGCCGTGAGGCTGCGTCCAATGAGCCTTACTTAGAGCCGGTGATGAACTACCGCATCGTGCTGCCGGAGGGTTGTGATGCACGGACGATGCTGCCTAAACTGAGGCTTTTAGAGGAAGAAGACCCCCAACTGCGCATTACATGGAACAGTCACTTGCAGGAGATCCATGTGGGACTGATGGGTGAGGTGCAGACGGAGATTCTCAAAAGTCTGATTGCGGACCGCTTTGGTGTTAATGTGACCATCGACTGCGGCGAGGTACTTTACAAGGAGACCATCGAGGACACGGTGGAGGGGGTGGGGCACTATGAGCCCCTGCGCCACTATGCCGAGGTGCATCTGCTCTTGGAGCCTTTGCCGCTGGGAAGTGGCTTGGTACTGGACAGCCAATGTAGCGAGGACGCGTTGGATCGGAACTGGCAGCGGCTTATTATGACGCACCTCATGGAAAAGATCCATTTGGGCGTACAGTTGGGTGCGCCGATCACGGATATGAAAATCACTTTGGCGGCAGGTCGCGCCCACATCAAACACACTGAGGGCGGCGATTTCCGTCAGGCTACCTATCGCGCCGTGCGGCAGGGCCTGATGCAGGCAAAGACAAAACTGTTAGAGCCGTACTATGACTTCCGGCTGGAAGTACCGCCGGAGCAGTTGGGTCGCGCTATCAACGACATACGTGCCCGTTGCGGTACGTTTGAACTGTCCGAGGACAGCAGTCCCATGAGTGTGGTGCGAGGCCGTGCGCCGGTGACCACTATGAACGACTATGCCGTGGAAGTGGCGGCCTATACCGGCGGGCGGGGCAGGCTGCTGCTGGAGGTGGCAGGCTACGATATCTGCCACGATCCGGAGGCGGTTATTGAGCGCTACGATTACGATGCGGAAAGCGACCTTGACAATACACCGGATTCCGTGTTCTGCGCCCATGGCGGCGGGTTTACGGTGAAGTGGGACAAGGTGGCAGAGTATATGCACTTAGAAAGTTGCCTGAAAAAGGAAGTGCCCTATGTGCCGCAAGTCAATCGGTGCAATCTGAGGCTGGATGACAAGGAACTGGAAGCCATTATGGCCCGGGAATTCGGCCCTATTACCAGACCTCTTTACCGTAAAACCGAGAAAAAAGATGTAAAGGAAGATAGCCTTACATGGCAGGAGAGTAAACGCTGGTTTATTGTTGACGGTTACAATGTCATCTTTACGTGGGACGAGCTCCACGATCTTGCTCAGCAGGACCTGGGCGCGGCGCGGGACCAGTTGATGGAGATGCTCTGCTCCTATGCGGCCTTTACCCATCACAAGGTGGTGCTGGTGTTTGACGGCTACAAGGTGCAGGGAAGTCAGGGCGAGAAGTTTGATTTCCGAGGCATCCATGTGGTCTATACCAAAGAAAAAGAAACCGGCGATATGTACATCGAAAAACTTGTGCAGGAGATCGGCAAAAACGATCAGGTGCGGGTGGTGACCTCCGACGGACTCATTCAACTCTCGGCGGTGCGCTCGGGTGTACTGCGTATGTCGGCGGTGGAATTCGAAAGGGAAGTCAACACCGTGGGCGAGGAGATTGGCAAGATGCTGGCAGATGTGCAGCAGAAAAATGCTAAAAATCACCCTATGGAGGGACTTTTCGGCGCTATTTCAGAATAGTTTCGGCAAACCCTTGGGCGAACAGTCGGGCACTGTAGAGAGCTTCGTCCAGTGAATTACCGGCAGCACCGATTTCCACCAATAATGAGCCGGTGGTAAACTGCTGATTATACCGATAGCCACGCATGGTGATGGGACGCATCAGTGTGGGGTGAGCAGCGTTGAGGGTTTGCTGCACGGCTACGGCCAGGGTAAGGTTATCCTGCCAGTTGTCGTGGGCGTTACCTAATACAATGCTGCACTGCGCGGCGTGAGGGTCTTCCTTGGTGATGAGTTTATACTGATGGCCGTCTGCGTCCTCTACCGCGTCGCGGTGGACATCTAACACATAGACAAGAGAAGGGTATTTGGCGAGATAGGCCTCGATGGCATCGTAGGAGTTGCCATAGGCCTCGTTATAGTCGGGGTAATCGTGAAGCGTGCGGTCGTGGAGAACAGAGATGCCGTAACCGGACAGAGCGGCGGCAATTTCGTCACCCACACGAACCATATTACAGTTGGTGTCCTTTGTGCGGCAGGTGCCGCTGGCCTTATATTCCTGACCCTTGGGCATAGAATAGGCCTCCGTTGCATGGGAGTGGATGATCAGCACCTGCGGTGCGTTCTCTGACTGATAGGTGGCAGAAAAGGCACCCTTAGCGACAACATCTTTGTTGATTGTCCGGTCGGTGGCGTTTTTGATGTAGACACCGTTGATGACGGTATAGCCGGTGCTTTTGCTGGGAACGGTGGTTTGCGAGGGAATCCCGTTATCGGCAAAGGTCAGTTCACTGCCGGAATAGGGCGGGAGAGAAGATGGCTTGGTTTGTGCCTCCGTATCCGATGAGGGATTTTCCGTAGATGTCGTATCCTCGGGTACGGTCTCTTTGACAATTTTGAGCTGCGCGGCCGACAGAAAGGGCGATTGACGCAGCGCCAGTGATGTGGCAACGGACAGGGAAGTGGAAGTGAGAAAGTCACCCAACTCCCAGCGCAAAATCTGCTGCGATACGTTATCTTGACGAATGGCCTGCCATGCCGCTGTGAAATCAGGACTTTCTACGGTTGTGATGACGATCCACAAGGTCAGCGCAGAAAGCGCCAACGCAGTCATGCGTCGCAGGATACGTTTCATGTACTTGCCCCGTCCTTTCTCATAAGGTGATGATTGTTAAGACAAGCCTATGACGCGTGATAGGGGAATATGCCTTACAGGAGAGAATAAAAAAGAGAGTGAAGTTGTGACTTCACTCTCTTTTTTATGTTTTTTCAGTTCTGACGAATATAGATGAAATTATCCATCAGATCAATGCGCTCAATAGTGGCGGTGACCACGGTGGGGATACCCATAATATCGGTGAAAATCAATTGCTCGCCATCGGCTTTGACCGCGGCAATGTTTTTGCACAGCAGTTGTTTATCCCCACCCTGCATGGTGTATACGGTAGAAAGGCACATGATTATTCTCCTTTCGAATCCTGCAGAATCTGCAGCGCCTCGGCGAGTTTTTCGTTGCCTAACTCAAAGTCAACAACAGCATCGTGGATCAACTGCGCAGCCTCACCGTCCAAGCCGTGTGCCAGTTCATGTAATTCCTCGGCGTGGTGGCGGTTATGGCCCAGCATATAGTTGAGAAGAGCCAACGATTCCTCGGGGGAGGCGTGGTCGTGATGGTGATGGTCATGGTCGTGTTGATGGTCGTAAATATGGTCAGACATAACGGTTACCTCACTTATTTTTTCGTTATTGTAACATGGTAAAATTGAGAAGTCAAATCATCGGTTTGAATAGCGCAAAAAATGACGTAAATTATTAGCGAAACCTGACGAATTGATTGACAGTTGAGACGAAATTATGTATAATTTTTATGAAATATACGCGCATTGTGTGTTTGTGCGATATGAGGAGGACGAGAGAATGAGAGACCTGAAACACCTTATTTATTTCGAGAATCTGCTGCAGGAGGCAAACAACGATCTGGTCAAGCAGGCCAAGGAAGACGGCAAGCGCTGCTTGGGCTATACTTGCTACTTCATGCCCGAAGTTTTGCTGGATTTGCCCGGTTGCTTCGGCGTGCGTCTGCGTGCTCCCCGCAGCGGCAGTCCCGACATGGCTACATACTATATGTCCAACCGCACCTGCCACTACGGCCGCAGCCTGATGGAACGCGCATTGGAGGGCGGTTTTAACTTCCTGGATGCCCAGATGGCAACGGAGACCTGCACGGTGACTTGCCGTTTCCAGGAACATCTGCAGCAGAAGAAGATTGATTCCGTGTCAGATATGAACATCATTCAGAATCCCGATTTCTTCTGCGAGTTTATCGATGTACCTTTCAAGAAGAACGAGAACAGTGTCGAGCACTATCGCAAGCAGTTGGAGTGCCACGTACTTGGTAAACTGAAAGAAAATTTCGGCATCGATACCTCCGATGAGGCCATGATGAAAGCCATTGAGGAGCACAACGAGGTTTGCCGCCTGATTACCGAGATCGGCAACTACCGCAAACTGGATGTGCCCACCATTACCGGTTATGAATTCCAGGTGATCCAGTTGGTCAGCCTGGTTTGTCCCAAGTATCTGATTCTGCCTTATCTGCGTGAAACGGCAGAGGAGATGAAGACCCGTCAGGCAGATGCAAAGCCCAATTACCGCTGCAAGGTGGTACTGGCCGGCGCCGAAAATGATGACCCCGCTTTCACCCAGCTGATCGAAAGCTGCGGCGCACTGGTGGTGGCTGACCGTCATTGCTACGGCAGTCTGCCCGGCCGTGAGGAGATCGTGGTGGCGGAAGGCCAGTCCCCGCTGGAGGCCATTGCCCGTCACTATCTGGAGACCAGTTACTGCCCCCGCTTTATGCCCGCTAATGATATGCGTCAACGCAAAAAGTATCTGGCCGATATCGCCAAGGAATACAAGGCTGACGGCATGATCGTGGTGTCCAACAAGTTCTGCGAATACTGGAGCTATGAGCGTACCATCGATGCCATCGTTCTGCCCCGTGATTTCGGTATTCCCACCTGCTCTATCGAGAAGGAATATGTGAATTCCGCATCCGGTCAGCTGCGTACCCGTTTCCAGGCATTTATCGAGAGCGTTGAGATCAAGAAGATTCAGGAGGGTGCAAAGAAATGAAAAAGGTTGACCTGAAAAAACTGAAGGATATCAATTATAAGAAACTGGCCAAGGATTTCTGGTACGGCAAGCCCCACGGCGAGCGCCGTCTGGGCGATCTGTACTGCGATAAGACCGGACTTTACAAGCACCGTGAATGGCGCGGTGTGAAGGACACCATGTACTACTTCAACATGATCTGGCTCTATAACTACGGTCAGATGGTGGGCGACATCATGAAAAACGGAGGTCTGATTCCCTTTGCCAAGGGCCTGTGGCGCTATCGTTGGCTGGGTCAGACCTATCTGCCCGTTCTGCACTGGTTCGACCGTGGCCTGGAAGGTCTGCGCGGCGAAGCGCTGCGTGCCAGCGCATGGCACTATCGCGCCATGGTCAGCCTGACCATTCAGCAGTTCATGCGTATGTTCGTATCCGATGCCAACCTCAACGGCGGTAAGCACAACGAGAAATGGGCGCACAACATCGCCCATAAGGAAACCGTCTGGGGCGGCGTGTTCTATCCTTGGGCCGGCAAACTACAGAATGTGCCCATGGAAATGATTCCTTACTTCGTTACCTGCCATGTGAATAACCACACGGTTTTGAACTACATTGACGCGGTGCAGTCCATCGGTCTGCCCGGTGACCCTTGCCCCATGTGTCAGGCAGAAGCCGGCTTGTTCGTGTTGGACGATATGCCCGATTATGCACCGTTTTTTGTCAGTTCCAATGAGGCCTGCGACGGTTCTGTTGCCAGTACCGTACTGCAGGAGTGGCTGTGGGATAAGCCTCTGTACGCTATGCCCCAGCCCATGCAGTTTGACGATCCTCTGGTGCAGGAGCATTGCGCTAACGAAATCCGCGATCTGTGGAAGTACATTGAAGAGCAGACCGGTATCGCTCCCGATATGGATCTCCTTAAGGAGAATCTGGAGCGTCAGAACAAACTGATGCGCTTCGAGTGGGAGAAGTGGGATGTAGCCGCCAACACTGATTACTATCCCATTAACGGTGTGGCTCAGGCGCTGTACCGTATCTATCAGTCCCAGTACGGTGACAACTATATGTGGCATGAGACCGACAAGAAGGTCCGCAAGATCATGGAGAAGTGCGTGGAGCAGCGCATCAACAACTTCCCGCTGACCCGTCACCGCGTGATCGCATGGTCCTGCGCACCGCTGTATTTCTCCAACTGGTGCACTTGGGCGTATAACTGCTGGGGTCTGAACACCATCATCAACATGGACTCTTTGATGTTCAATATGACCATCCGCACCGATAACGAGGACGATATGCTGATGGATATGGCTCGCTATCATGAGTGGGCTCCCATGCGCCGCATGGCCGTCGGCGGTATGCACCACATCTTCGAACTGTGGGAGTACATGGAGAAGTTCCATTGCGACATGGTCATGATGTATGACCAGCTGCAGTGCAAGGGTATGCAGGGCGTTCACGGTATGTTTGAGGACGAGTTCCGCGCCCGTAATATCCACGCCATCTGGATGCCTCACGCTTTGCCTGATAAGCGTACCGTGTCTCGCAGCGAGATCCGTACCATCATCAATGATTACATGACCACCGTCATGCATGAAGAACCTATCGACCCGTCTCTGCTGGAGTTCGATGATTCCCAGAGCTGGTAAGAGGAGGAGAGGACTATGAAGAAAGTTTTGAAAATTCTGGGCAAAATTCTGCTTATTGGCGGTGGTATCTATGCCGCTCTGTTTGCTGTATTCTTCTTTGATCTGGACGGTAAGGCGCTGTTCTATGGTGTAGAGCCGTTCCTCGTCAAACACTATGACAAGATGGAGCGCAAAGATCCTTTGAAGGCTCCCTATGAAATGAACAAGCCTAACATCGAATACGGTACCAAGTAAGAGGAGGATATAACGACTATGAAGTATTTTGGCGGTTGCGACGTAGGTTCCACCTACACAAAGGCAGTCATTTTGGACGAGAACGGCAAGATCTGTGCCGATACAACTATCCGCAGCAAGATCAATTCTGAGATTTCTGCCAAATTGGCTATGGAAGAAGTGCTGAACAAGGTGGGGCTGAAGTCCTCCGAAGAACTGGGTTATCTGATCGGTACCGGCTACGGCCGTAATAAGGTGCCTTTCGCTGATGAGAACATCTCCGAGATCTCCTGCCACGCTATGGGCGTGCATGTCACCGATCCTTCTGTCAAGGCCATCATCGACATCGGCGGTCAGGACGTTAAGGGTATCTCCATCGATACCGACGGTACCGTGAAGAACTTCGCCATGAACGATAAGTGCGCTGCCGGTACCGGCCGTTTCTACGAGGCTATGGCACGTTCCTTCGAAATGAGCCTGCCCGAGTTCTCCAACCTGAGTCTGACGGCAAAGAACGTGATTCCCATCACCGCTCAGTGCACCGTTTTCGCTGAGTCTGAAGTCATCACGCTGGTGGGTGAAGGCAAGCCCATGGACGAGATCGCTGCCGGTATCCAGATGGCAGTTGCCAAGCGCTGCTTCGTCATGAGCAAGAAGGCCGGCGCTACCGATTCCATCACTCTGACCGGCGGCTGCGCCAAGAACGCAGGTCTGAAGCAGGCCATCGAGCACGTGCTAAAGCTGAAGGTCATCAACCTCAAGACCGATCCCCAGCTGATGGGCGCTCTGGGTGCTGCTGAATATGCCCGCCAGAAGGGCATGGCCAAGGCGTAAGAGTAGCGAAAGGAGTTCGTTATGTGCAAAGCTTTTAAAATCATTTTCAAAATCATTGCGATTCTGTTTGCCGTTGTGTTCGGCCTGTTCGCAGTGTATTTCTGGAACCTGGATCAGAAGCTGCTGGGCTGGGCTTACGTTCAGGTGAATCGTATCTTCGATCGTAAGAAGACCGATATCAAGTTCTGATGGACCTGTATAATCCGATTATCCGCAAGGTGGAGGAGCAATTGGGCTCCTCCACCCCTCGCGTATATTCCTATGATCCTGTCAAGGCATGGAAAGACACCGGCTGTTTTGAGCTCGTCATGCTGCGCGATGCCGCCTTTGAATTAGGCGGCGATAACAAGCCGGCTGTCAATTTCACCTGCGTCACCACCAGCCCCCAGTTGGTGAACAAGGATGAAATTTTGGTTTACGGCCCCGACCTTGGCGAATTGAAGGCAGATTCTGCCTATGCCCGCATCACCCTTCTGCGCGTCGGCGATATCGAGAGCGACGACGAGGATGATACGGAGCAGGCCTTCCGTGCCATTCAGGACATGGACTTTGTCAAGTACCATGTGTTCCCCAAGGGCTACATGATCCGCACTTCCTCCGAGAGCAACCGCGAGCAGGTGCGTATCAGCAAGGAAGCCATCCATGACGGTGTCACCTTTGAAAAGATTGGCAACGACTTTATCCGTCAGTACAAAGAGAATCCCAACATTCTCAATGTCAAACTGCTGTTTATCACCGCACCCGATGCGGATTATGCCGCGCTTGCCAAGAGTGCGAAAAACGTCAGCGACATTACCATGTCCCTCTCCAAGATTCTTGAGGGCATGCCCACTGATTGCGGCTCCTGCAACCTCAAGTCTATTTGCGATGAGGTGGAAGGTATGCGTGAGCTGCACTTTGGCAAGGAAAAACACACCACTGAATAAATCTGTAACCCTCTGCCCCAAAAGCAGAGGGTTACCTCTGTAAGGCAGATGATCGAAATTGCAATCAAACAGCGATAAGCGCTGGCTCCGCCCAATCATACTGATCACCGTCATCACCTTGGCAATCTACGCCACTTTTGTGATCTCTGATTTCCACAACGGCCGAAAAACCGACATCTATCAGGTGACGGTGGATCAGCAAAGCGAACTCCCCTCGCCTGCTGATAGTACACCGGTCACTGACAACACCTCCACCGACAGCGATACAACCATCAATAGTGATATATCCGGTACCAATGACGTGCCCAGTACCGATAATACCGTACCCGACAATAACATATTACATGCAACGGATGTGCCGGAGGGCAGTTATATCGGCAATAAAAACAGCGAAAAATATCATCGATTTGATTGCGAATATGGTGCTAAGGTTCAAGACAACAACCTGATTGTCTTCGACACACTCGAAGATGCCATTAACAGCGGCTATAAACCCTGCGGAGCCTGCCACCCCGACAAAGAATAAACCGACAACAACGAAAATTTCGCTGTTGTCGGTTTTAATTATGCATTATTTTACTTCCACAGACTGCAGATCAGGTCTGTGTAGGCCGGGGGATTGTCGATGGGCAAGCCAGCGACCAGCTGTGCCTGAATGAAGAGGATCTCAGCGTACTTCTTCGCCTTTTCCGGATCAATAATGCGGGCGGTTTCCAATGCCACAAAAGCCGGATGATCCACATTCAGTTCCAGAATGCGCTTTGCCTTGATGTTCATATCGGGCTGCATGGCCTTAAAATACTTCTCCATCTCAAAAGTCACGCCCTCGCCGCTACTCAGGCACACGGGATGGGTTCTCAGTTTGGTCGAGGCCTTCACCTCGTCCACACGGTCGCCCAAGGTTTCCTTGATAAAGTCAAACGCATCCTTGTAGGATTCGGTTTCGTCTGCCTTTTTCTCATCGTCCAGTTCCAGATCACCGTCAATAGCACTGCGGAACGGCTTGTCCTTGTAAGTACGGAACAGATCGGACACAAACTCGTCCGCCTTGTCGGTGAAATAGAGGATCTCCATGTTATGATCCTTCAGAATCTCCGTCTGCGGCATATGGTCGATGGCTTCCACATTGTCACCTGCGGCAAAATAGATGAATTTCTGCTTGTCGCTCATGCGATCCACATATTCGCCCAGCGTCACCAGTTTCTTCTCCGTAGAGGAGTAGAACAGCAGTAGATCCTGCAGCTGCTCCTTCTTGGCGCCGTAGTCGTCCAACGCGCACATCTTCAACTGGCGGCCGAAATTCTGGTAGAACTTCTCGTATTCCTCGCGCTCATCGCGGAGCATACGCTCCAGTTCCGCCTTGATCTTCTTCTCCAAATTGGAGGCGATGATCTTCAACTGGCGGTCGTGCTGCAGAAGCTCGCGGGAGATATTCAGACTCAAATCGGGAGAATCCACCACACCGCGCACGAAATTGAAACAATCCGGCAGCAAGTCTGCGCACTTGTCCATGATCATCACGCCCGCGCTGTATAGTTGCAGACCCGGCTCAAAATCATCGGTATAGTATTTGTTATTGGTCTGGGATGGGATAAACAGCAGCGCCTTGTAGGTCACCGCACCCTCCACAGATACTGTGATCACAGACTGGGGTGCTGCGCGGTCGCCAAAACGCTCCTGATAGAACTTATCGTACTCTTCCTTCGTGACCTCGCTCTTCTTGCGCTGCCACAGGGGCACCATGCTGTTGAGTACATCGTACTCGAACACTTCCTCATACTCGGGATTCTCCTCGGTGCTGCCCTCCTTCAGCTGGGGATGGGGCATCAACATCTTGATGGGGAAACGGATGTAGTCAGAGTACTTCTTCACCAGCTTGTACAGAGGATATTCACGCATATACTGACTGTACTCGTCCTTCTCCTCGCCGTCTTCCTTGATGTGCATGATGATGTCCGTACCCACCGTTTCCTTCTCACAAGGCTCGATAGTGTAACCCTCCACGCCGGTGGATTCCCAGCGGTAGGCCTGCTCCTCGCCGTACTTCTTTGTCACCACAGTGATATGGTCAGCCACCATGAACGCCGAATAGAATCCCACGCCGAACTGACCGATAATGTCGGTCTCCTCCTTAGCGCTCTCATCCATCTCCTGACGGAACTTGAAACTGCCGCTGGAAGCGATGACACCCAGGTTATTCTCCAGCTCCTCTGCGCTCATGCCGATACCGTTATCGCTGACGGTCAGCGTACGATTTTCCTTATCCAGCGTCAGACGGATCTCGAAATCATCGCGCTTCATGCCCACTTTGTCATCGGTCAGGCTGAGATAGCACAGCTTGTCGATGGCATCGGATGCATTGGAGATGATTTCACGCAGGAAGATTTCCTTGTGCGTGTAGATGGAGTTGATCATCAAGTCAAGCAGACGCTTGGATTCCGCCTTAAATTCCTTTCTTTCCAAAAAAAGACCTCCTCATTTGCAAATGCTATGGTAGAAACGAGGGTCCGCAAATGCGGCCCTCGTTTATCTCTGTATTATTTCTTTCTTCCCAACAGATAGAACACGCCGGATGTCAGCATGGCTGCCGCAGAAACGACCATTGCCACCAGCAGCAACGGCTGTTTGTAATTCTTAGCGACCTCGCTCACCTTGCCACCCATGAACTCAGCAGCCTTACCGCTGCCCTTGGCCAGCAGCTTTGTAGTGGTCGTAGCCGTCTTTTTTACCACGCACAGCAGTAAATCAGCCGCTTTCTTGGCCATATCCTTAAGAAAAGACATTACATTTTCCATTGTCGTCCTCCTTATTTATTCTCCTGATACCAGTCAATGATACCCTGCAGATTCTCCACCTTTACATTAGATGCACCCTTGGTAGCCATGTCATAGGTCATCTGCTGAGCCTCGTTCAAGTTCTCTTTTTCCTCCAGCATTTTCTTGATCTGGCGGCACTTGAGCAGCATGATCCACTTATAAGGTCCGTGCAGCTTCTTGATATCAAAGCCGCCCTGCAGAGTAAATACCTCCACATCAGGCACATCCAGTTTTGCCTTCAGCGCAGCGGAAGCCGCCTTGCTGGCAGGACCCATGCCCACTTGGCAGACGGCACGAACCTTGAACATCTTCAGAGCCTTTTTAAGGCCCATAACCTGACCGGCCATCAACCACCCCAGATAAATTACTTCCTTATCCGGCTGGGGATTGTGCATCTGGCTCAGATCGTTCACGGGCAGCCCGGTAGCCTGACCAAGCAACTTGGCATACTGTGCCGTATAGCCGCTATTTGATGTATAGACGATAGCCGAAATCATGTCCATTCTTCCTTTCCCTTATGGTTTTTACCATATTATACCATATCTTGCCGCGCAGAAAATGAACAAATTGTCAATTATCTCATAAAACGGTCAATGGCAGCATTCAACTGTTCGATTGCCTCAGTATCATGCTCCTCCACCGCATCGACGATACAATGCTCGATATGGTCCTTTAAAATTACACGTCCGGTACTGTTCAGCGCCGAAATCACCGCACTAAGCTGCAACAACACCTCTGTGCAGTCCTCCCCGCGTTCTACCATCTTGCGAACGGATTCCAAATGGCCTTGGGCGCGGGACAACCGATTCAAAACCGCTTTTGTCTGCGTATGGGAATGTATGTGGTGATGCGGATGAGAATGGTCATGCGTATGTTCAGCCATGAGAATACTCCTTTATTGTCAGACAGTGTTTACGCCTTGGCCATGCCCTTCTGGCGGGCATATTCAGCAGCACCCAGAGCGCCCATCAGCTGGGGATCGGTCTTGAGGTTGATGACCTTCAGCTTCAGCACGTGCTCGATGGCCTGCTTCAGACCTGCGTTCTTGGCGCAGCCGCCGGTCAGGGTGATGGAATCGGTAGCGCCGGCCTTCTTGCTCATCACGAAGCAGCGCTTGGCAACTGCCATCTGGATACCGGCAGCGATCTCGTCCATGGGCTTGCCTTCACCAACCAGAGTGATGACTTCGGACTCAGCGAACACGGTGCACTGAGCGGTGATGGGGATCACATTCTTTGCAGTCAGGGACAGGTTGGAGAACTCAGGCAGGCACATCTCGAAGGAACGTGCCATAGCCTCGTAGAAACGGCCGGTACCGGCAGCGCACTTATCGTTCATGGCGAAGTTCTTCACGGTACCGTCGGTATCGATGGAGATACCCTTAACGTCCTGACC
>JAZLIB010000083.1:0-4625 GCA_045617185.1 Vescimonas sp. | reverse complement strand
CTTGTCGCTGCGGCAAATTAGGATTTGTGTGTTTCTTTTAGTGCAGACAATTTTTTAGTTGCCTCCGGCGGTATACTTTTTTCAGTAGCAAAAAAAGTATACAAAAATGCCATTTGAAACCCATGGTTTCAAAACTTCCTTTGCACGTATCGGTGCGATAGAAGTTGATAGTTATTTCCTCGCGTTGCGAGGGATTTTGCATACTTCGTCCAAATCAGGAATCGCCTCTGCTACTAACCCGCTCAGCCGCTCACTCTTGCAAAATGTAGAAGATTGCACTCCTACCGTTCCACCGTCTGCGGCAGCAATAAGTCGCAAACGGGGTCATATTTGCCACAACGAATAAAATCCACATTCGTTCGCGCGGCAGAATCTAATTCATTTCGTTCGCGGTATAGCCGCGAGAGGGAGTTTTCAGAACCGTAGGTTCTGAATGGCGCTTTTGGGCACTTTTGTCGCTAATGACAAAAGTACCTCGCGGTCGAAACCGCGAAACAATCTCCTCAACTACACTTCAATAAATCCTAATTTGTCAAAGTACAAAAATTACCCGCCGAAAAGAGATTTGCTCTCATTTCGACGGGTTTTTCTTGTGTTAAAATACTTTTTTGCAGTGTTATTTAGAGGACGGTTTCTACCCATTCAGCGATACGCTTATCACTGCGAATGCCGTTGATGACCTTACCCTCGACAATCTCTGTGTTAGTGGATACGGACGGCTTCAATTCTGCCACGGTATTGCCGAAGCCGCTACCACCGGAGGTGGCGAAGAGGATGACCTTCTTACCGGAAAAGTCGTAGGCTTCCAGGAAGGTATTGATGATGGTGGGGGCAACATACCACCAGATGGGGAAACCCAGTAAAATGGTGTCGTAGGCGGCGATATCAGCGCTCTTGTCTGCAATAGCAGGGCGGAAGGCTTTGTCGTTCATCTCTAAAGAACTGCGGGATTTCTTATCCATCCAGTTCAGATCGGCCTTGGTATAGGGCACGGCGGGCTTGATTTCATAGAGGTCGGCTTTTGCGGCCTGCGCTACCTTTGCGGCCACCTTGGCGGTGACACCGCTGGCGGAAAAATAAGCAACTAATGTTTTTGCCATAATCGTAATCTCCTTTTTATAGTTTAATGGGGCATCAATCTCCACGAAGCATCATGGATTTAATCAGTTCCATAGTCATATTCTCGCGCAGATCGTCCAATTCAATGACATCAATGTGCAGTTCCGCCGCACGGTGGCGGGTGATACTACGGCAGGGCTGGGCGGAAACAATAGCGGCCTTGGCTGCCTCGCCGCCGAAGCGATCACGCAGAATGGCCAGTTCGTTCAGCGCCTCCGTGCTGATATCGCAGGTCTTGCAACTGATAAAAGCGGGGATAATACCGCGCATAGCCATGACATCGATTTCGTTGGTGACATTATCGCTGCGGTGGTCGCCCTCCCAGTCCACTACGGCGCTGGTTCGCACATCGTTGAAGATGTCTGCGTCCAGACAGCATTTATAAACGTACAGTTCCAGTACGCTGCCGATATCACGCAGCCATGTGCGAATCTGGAAATCCTTAAAATCGAAAGTGACACCGTCAGCGGAGATGGATACATGCTTGATAAATCCCAACTTTTCCAGATCTAACAAGGCCTTTTCCGGCGCATCAAGACGGCTGCCATGCTCGCCCTTGACGGTATAAGGCGCGTCCACATGGAGCGTGGGCGGCAGTTCGCGGTCTGTCTGAGAGGCACGCTGAATATAGCCGACGATGTGCGTCCAATCTCTGCGGTGACGCATATACAAACGGAAGAACGGGTCGATGACATCCATATATCCGGATAGAATATCATTATCCACGCGGCCGCCTCGCAATGCGCCGCCTGCCATCATAAAGCAATCCTCTACCTTATGCTGCACAGCGCATTCCAACTCATCAGCAAAGGGGGCGTTGTGAATATCGAAGAAACGGTTGCGGCGGCGGCTATAGGTAAACACGGGGATATCGGTCTTGCTGCCAAACTGGCCGCCGGCATACAAAGCGGCATCTGTACCGCCGGTGATGTCCAGCACGCAATCGGGATAGGTGTCCATCACGCTGCGGAGTTGTTTCTCGATTTTACCGCTGTTATAAAGGCTGGATTCGAGAAAAATCAATTCCGAGGTAAGGTTGCGGTGAGAAAAATACTGACGTAGTTTCTCTTGTATGACCTGGTCGTGAGCAATATCGGCAGGGCAGAGAAAGACCGTGCGCTCGGGACGGAATACCTCCGAGGCCAGCACATTCTCGATGGGACGCTCGTCATATAACTCAATCAGTGTTTTCATCGTTTCTCACCTGCTGCTTCCTTAGTATAAATACAGTATATCACAGACATAGGGCGCGGGCAACAATAGAATCCACGGATAAAATAAGAATCCGATATCTTGCAACGAAAGGCCAATTATAGTATACTCCGGTTAAAGAAAAGTGATACGGAGGTACACCCTATGAAACAGTATGTAGTGGACGCATTTACCGACAAGGTATTTGCCGGCAATCCGGCGGCGGTTTGCGTGTTAGACGAGTGGCTTTCAGAGGATCTGATGATGAGGATCACCGTGGAGAACAACCTGTCTGAAACGGCCTTTACCGTCAAAGAAGGCGATAAGTATCATCTGCGCTGGTTTACGCCCGGCGGTGAGATCGATCTGTGCGGCCATGCTACACTGGGTACCGCCTATGTGATCACCACCTTTGTGGAGCCTCAGCTGCAGGAGGTGGTATTTACCACCATGAGCGGTATTTTGCGAGTGAAGAAAGTGGGAGATCTGTTTGAACTGGATTTTCCTGCCTATGATCTGAAGAAAATCCCCGTCATTGACGAGATGGAAACAGTTTTGGGCGTGCGGCCGGTGGAGGCCTTTATGGCACGCGATATGCTCTGCGTGCTGGAGAGTGAGGAGCAGGTGCGCACACTGCAGCCGGATCTGACGAAGATGCTGCAATTGGACGGCCTGCTGGTTCATGTGACGGCTCGCGGTGCAGATGCTGACTGTGTATCCCGTAGTTTTGCGCCCAAACTGAATGTGCCCGAGGATCCCGTGTGCGGCAGCGGACACTGTCACATCGTGCCCTATTGGCTGGACAAATTGGGCGTGGAGAAGGTGGAAGCCTATCAGGCCAGTCGGCGTGGCGGTACGCTTTACTGCCGCAGAGAGGGCGATCGTATTGTGATGGCCGGTAAGGCGGTACTGTTCTCCGAGGCGGAAATTCATTTCTGAGGATAAGAATGTAGAAAAAGGCTCATCCTTGTGGGTGAGCCTTTTTTTCGTTAGTGGGATTCCAGTTTTTTTACTACTTTATCTGTCAGTTTCCATAGGAAGTAGATGAGGGCGATCAATGGGAGCGTAGGGATCAGCAGCAGACAGATCAGACTGCCGCCTATGCCCATGACACCGTATGCAGCCCATGTTTTGCGCTTAGTCATTACCACCGCCTGCCACAATGGCATAATAGGCTTTGGCCGTTGCTTTGTAGATCAGCGCATAGAAGATGCCGAATACCACGAAGGCACCCACGGTGATCCAAATGACAAAGGACAGATTGTGGAGATTGAACAGTTGCAGCAGTTTCCAGATCAGTGGGAAGGCAAAGGCGAGGTGCAGACCGGCAAAGAGCAGAGGTGCAAAGAACACCGTCAGAATCTGGGAGTTGATGCTCTTTTTGATATCAGTCTTGGTCATGCCCACCTTTTGCATGATGGCAAAGCGGGACTGGTCTTCATAGCCCTCGGACACCTGTTTATAGTAAATGATCATGGCAGCGGCAAAGATAAAGACGATGGAGAGCAGAATACCAAGGAAGAACAGACCGCCGAAGGTGGTAAAGAAATCATCCTTTTCCAAAGCAGCGCAGGAGCAGGAGAAACTATAACCGCTCTGACCGGACAGAAGCGTATCGCTCAAAGCGTCCAACTGGGCATCGTAGAGGGTAATGGCATCTTTGTCGCTGACGCTTTCGGCATAATCGTAGCCGTAGTAATAATTGGTGGAGAGCATCTGATTGCCATCGGAATCGGTGAGACTTTCCAAGGGGCGCAGAATTTCATAATCGGGAACGACCAACATCAGAGAAGGAATGACCATGGTGTTGGCCTCGCCGATGTCGATGAAGTCATCGAGCGTACCGGCAATGTGCAGCTCACAGCCATTCATGGAAATGCTGTCACGGTCATAGGTGCAGCGCAGGGTATGAAGCAATGCTTCTCCATCGTGGAGCGTATAGTGCGTGCCGGCAATGCGGTTATAGTCGTCTGCGCTGACAAAATAAAGTTGACGGATGTTATCCATGTTCAGACTGATGCTGTCAAGAACGGATTCTGCATCGGCATTTACATCGTCACCGGTCATGAGGCCGGTGATAGAGGCATAGCGGTACTCCTGCACATTTTCTGGGGTGAACCGGTGATCGGCAAATACCTTTTCATAGGCACTGCGGACATTGTTAATGCCGGCATCTGCGAAATTGTCAAGACCCTCCATGTCCACGGTGATGTCAATGTTGCGGGGAAAACGGGCGCGAATGGCGTCATTGGCGCCGAAATAGAGACTGGCAGAGGAGGAGATCATCACCAGTAAGTCGGAGGCCAAGCGGTCTT
>JAZLIB010000082.1:0-2774 GCA_045617185.1 Vescimonas sp. | reverse complement strand
GGTACACATCCCGCAGCTGCGGAACAATTGCTATCTTAACACAACTTTCTACTCTTGTCAACAACTATTTTCCAATGTTTTGACTTTTTTCGATTCGTTGTGTGCCTTACGGCGACAGCTTGTTTACTTTAGCACATCAGGTTTCCTTTGTCAAGAACTTTTTTCGACCTTTTTCCTTTTGTGCGCTCCGCCTCTCGGCGACAGCTCAGTTAGAATACCACCTTTCCCTCCCCTTGTCAACGCCTTTTTAGGATAATTTTCAGCATTTGTAATCTCTGTCAAAAGATCTACTTATGTTATCTTCTACTTTAGGATATTTCTACCTATATTTTCCTATTTCTCTCTATCCTTTCCTTGACAATTATGGTATGATGTCTATGTATATTATTATATATTGTATACAGAGGTTTCTATGAAAGAACTAATTGCCAATTTCATAACCATGCTTCCATCAACTGCCTTGCTAATCGGGCGTGTCGCTATGATTCTTTTAGCGATGCTGATCATCATTCGCTGCTGCCGCTCTCTGTTCGGTGGAAAAATCGAACACGAGATCTGGGGATTTCTTAGTATGGCCAATGGTGCACGCTATGAACTGTACCATTGGGAAAATGTCATCGGGAGAGCGAGAAGTGCAGACGTTCGAGTAAACTTCCCCTCCGTTTCGCGAAGTCATGCTGCGTTATGCAGGAACGATGCCGGCGAGTGGGCGGTGTATCCGCTAAATGCCAACAGTGGCGTTATGCTGAATGGAAATCGCATACACGCGGCTATGCCTCTGCACGCAGGCGACTCGATTGCTGTGGGCGGTGTGGAACTGTACTTCTTCCCTGCCAGCAAAGAAGACGAAGCCAAGCAAGCGCAAAAACGCACTAAGGCCGGAAAAGTGGTTTCACCCACTGTTACGCTGATCATGCTTACGCTTTTTCAGGCTCTGACCTTTTTGCAGTTCCTTCCTTGCCTGCACGAAGAATACTTCGGCTCTATCGCCATCGCATTTGCTTTTTTAGCAGCGCTAATGTGGTGTTTCTACATACTGTGCCGTGCCTTGAAGCGTACTGCCTACGAAATGGAAACACTGGCATTCTTCTTGTCTACAATTGGTTTCGGTGTAACTTCCGCCTATGCGCCGGAGGTATTGCTCAAGCAGATGATCACAGCTGCATTGGGTGTCGGTATTTACCTTATTATGAATATGGTTCTGCGCAATCTGCGTCTTTCGGTAAAATTGCGCTGGCCGGTAGCCATAGCCGCCGCAGGCCTGCTGGCCTTCAATCTGGTTTTAGGCGAACGGATTTTTGGTGCCAAGAACTGGGTCGCAATCGGCCCGATTACCTTCCAGCCTTCTGAGTTCGTAAAAATCGCATTCATTCTTGTTGGTGCCGCCACATTGGACCGTCTGTTTGCCAAACGAAATCTCATTTTTACCGTACTTTTCTCCGCCTATTGTGTGGGGTGTCTTGCACTGATGAGCGATTTCGGTACGGCCTTGATTTTCTTTGTGGCCTTTCTCTGCATCGCTTTCCTGCGCTCCGGCGATTTGCCGTCCATCGTCATGATCACAGCCGCTGCCGGTGTTGCAGGCGGTATTGTACTGCACTTCAAGCCGTATATTGCCGACCGTTTTGCCGTATGGCGTCATGCGTGGGAATACACGCAATCTCTGGGTTATCAGCAAAGCCGCACCATGTCTGCCATTGCTTCGGGCGGTCTGTTCGGAGCAGGGCCGAGCAAGGGCTGGCTGAAATATGTGGGCGCAGCAAACACTGACCTTGTATTCGGTGTGGTCTCTGAAGAATTTGGATTTCTTCTGGCACTATGTGCCATCAGTGTGATTATCATTCTTGCCGTCTTCGCTCTTGAATCGGCGGCAACGGCGCGCTCGACTTTCTATACCATTGTTTCCTGCGCCACGGCGGCCATGTTCGTTTTTCAGGTAAGTCTCAATGTCTTCGGCGCGGTGGATCTGCTGCCTTTGACCGGTGTGACCTTCCCGTTTGTATCCATGGGCGGATCCAGCATGATGGCCTGCTGGGGTCTTCTGTCATTTTTAAAATCTGCCGACACACGGCAAAATGCCAGTTTTATCCTCCGCTTACCCAAAGCAATTCCTGCCTCCGTCACGCCGGAGATACAGTCTGAGCCACAGGCCAAAAAGCAAAACGGATTCTTTTCCGATATACCAGAAGTTCCCGTAGACGAAATCTTCGGAAAGGAGGATAAATCATGAATCAAGTCAAAAGACGTACGCTTCTTATCCTTCTCCTCATTCTGTTTCTGGCAGGCGGCACCATTTGGTTTTGCGTAAAGTATGTAACGCAAGGCGTACAATGGGCAGCCTTCTCCGCCAATGACCACGCTTTCACCGATGGACTGCTCTCTTCTGGACAAATTCTCGATCGCAATGGTTTGATCCTTTATGATGCTACCACGCAGTCCTACAATAATGACGCCATTGTTCGTGAATCGACTTTGCACGCGGTGGGTGATAAGTGGGGTAATATTTCCACCTCAGCGATATCCTTCTTCCGCGATCATCTGGTGGGTTTCAATCCTGTAACCGGCACCACCGGTGACGGACACAAATTATATCTGACCATAGACGCAGCTTTGAACGCAACAGCCTATAATGCTTTAGACGGGCGTAAGGGCGTCGTGGCTATATACAATTACAAAACCGGCGACATACTTTGTATGGTATCTAATCCCACCTATGACCCCTTATATCCGCCGGAAATATCTGACGATGACGAGCAGTACAACGGCATCTATCT
>JAZLIB010000081.1:0-14226 GCA_045617185.1 Vescimonas sp. | reverse complement strand
GGGTGTCACCGTGGCTGACAGCAACGGTGTCCGCCTTGCCAAGAAGAAAAAGCTGGCCAAGCAGCAAGAGCCTTGGGAAGAAAAGTAAGTAATAAAAAATCAAACGACAAAAGTCGGAGGATTTTTTTGCTTATTTGATATGCAGCAAGTCTTTGTAGTAGGGCCACAAACCGTGCTTTTCGGGATAGTGGGGATAGAGCTGGCACAAGTCTGTGCCGGGGAAGTCGTTACCCTCAATAATGGCAGGGCCGTCGGGGGTGATGGCCATATCCCAGCCCACATGACCCACTTGAGGCACCTTGCGCGCGGCCTTCTTGGCAAGTTCAATGGCCTCTTTCACCATGGGCAGCTGATAACCCTGGAACACAATACCCGTGTCAGGATGACTTTCGTAGACATTAAAATAGTCGTCCGTGGCAGGGGAGCAGATCTTGCCGGTCTCCACATCCACGCGGCAGAGGATACCACCCTGGCCGGAGTTGTCGCACACGCCGCCGCCTCGACCCATCTTCACAATGATGTAAGCGATATGCACGGTGTCGTCCACCAAGTCGGTAAGAATACGCATGGTGTTGACGGAAGAGGGGTGAAGCCGTGCCATGTCCTCATGCTGTGGCAATACCTGCTCCAGCACATAGAGTTTGTTTTCCTTAATGTAATCCAACATGGCGGCGGGATCTTCAAAATCTTTCACATACAGTTTTTCCACGCCGCGACCGCAGTCGCCGTGATTGATTTTGGCAAAGATGGCGTCCTGTCCATCGAGAAAGGCGGTCAGATCCTCCACCGTAGCGGTTTCGCCGTTAAGGGTCTTGCGGCCCAGGAACTCGGCAAAATTCTCGTTGAAACGGATCTTGTCGTCAAACTCATCGCTGTAGGAGATATCGTTCATGATGTCCTGCACCTTTTTGTTGCGCACGCGGGTGAGGTAGGTGTCACGCTCACGGCCGTTCATGTCGTAAAAGCCGTACATCACATAGTCGTAGTAGCCCGCACCGTAGCGCGCAGCGCACCAGAGAATATCGCAAAAGGTCTTGGCCTTGCTCTGACCGCTTTTTTCCTTGACGATATCCATGATGTGATCCAGTTTTTTAAAGCGTACGCCGGTCAGTACCCGGGCAATGTATTTGATCGAAGGCATCTGTCAACTTCCTTTCTTAATAAATGGGATCGCGGTGCGTGTCGCTGAATTCTGCCACACGTACGCGGTAGGCTTCCATGGCGGCATCTTCAAAGGCAAGAGCATCACTCTTTGCACCCATCTTACGCAGCAAAGCCTTGGTAAAGGGGGGATTGAGCACCAGCAGAGGACCGGTCAGAGAAGTGGCCATCAGATTGTTCATGCGATAGCCCTCATCTTCACGGCCACCGCTGCGACCCACGCCGCGCAGGGTGTGGAACAGCGCCTCAGACTCGCCGTCGGGATAGGTGTGGCCGAACAGACTCTTGAAGCCCACAATATCCATGTCATCGTACTTACCGATGAAAAAACTGTTGTGGCGTTTCATCATGTGGTACTCCGAGTGGATGGGGAGAATACCCAGACCGTTCATGCGCTCCGCCTGATCGCTGTCGATGTAGTTGCCGAACACTTCCTGAGCGTTGCCGGTCAGAAGCATCAGTTGACCGTCTTCTATCTTAGCGCGAATCTCGTCAAGATAGGGGCGCAGGGCCTCGACAGCCAATGCCAGACCGGTTTCGGTGGCAGTGCCCATATAGACCAGAGCCACTTCTTCACTCAAAAAAGCGGGACGTGACTTCAAATCGGTTTCTACGATTTCCAGTTCGTCGCAGCATTGCTTGAGATAACGGATATTCATCAGATCGCCGCTGAGGTTGGCGACCTCGGGGAACAGTACTTCTACTTTCATGCCTGCACCTCCTTCTTCTCGCTGCGTTTTACAGCGATTTCCTTCATGTAGTCATATACCTTGTAGGCGCGGGCAAGAGAGTCCGTGCCATAGAGAATGTAGACATCATCACCGGGGGTGAAGTGCAGCAGTTCGGCGGCCTTAAACTCATCGTATTCGCAGATAATGCGATCTTCCGGCACACCGGCCATCAAAAGGCGCAGTTTGTAGTCCATGCACCGCGCACCGGCGCAGACCAGCTGCACGATGCTGTCATTATTGAGGAACTCGAAGTCGGCATCGTAAATCCAGCAGGTGTTTTCCGACCAGTGCTGGGTGTCACCGAGGCAGTTCATCATAAGGAGCATTTCCTTGCGGCCCTCGCGGCCTGCGATGTAGTCAAAGGCACGGGAACCGGCCAGTGCATTCTTCTCTTTGGACATCTGACGGATCAGCTGCACGTCGCCCACCTTTTCCTTACTGTGACGGCTGGCGGCAATGGCGGTGTTGTCCATAAAACTGCGGATCTGCTCATGGGTGTGACCCATCTCACGGAGCATGGCGATCACGGTGGCCATGTTGTATACGTTGAATGCGCTGTCGGTGATCAGCTTGTAGTCGTAGTTTTTGCCGTCCTCGCGCAGCGTCATGGTGCCTTGTGCGATATCCACATTCTGGGCAAGGTACTTTGCCTCGGGAGAACGGAAGCCGCAGCCGGGGCAGTACGCCTTACCGATATGGTGATAGCGGCGGTACTCGTAGTTCAGCTTGGTGTGGCAATGGGGGCAGATACGCACATCATCAATGAGGTTGATGCAGTCCACCACATCGCTTTCCATGCGGTCGATGCCGAAGTACACGCGGGCATTTTCGGGGGATACACCGGCGGAGATAAGATCGTCGGCATTGAGGATCATCTTGGCTCCGTGGGGGATACAAGAGGTCAGAATGTCGGCAATGTAGGCGGGGTGGGCATTGCGCATGATGGAGTCGCGGAACAGATTGGTGATGATCACATAGTCCGGCTTCACATGGGGATAAATGCGGGGAGAGGAGCGCTCGTCCACTTCCAGCACGGCGATATCCCGGTTCACCACCTTACCGAAGAGATTGCTGTTGCGGATAAAGGCGGTGGAGATGCCGGAGGCGATGTTGGAGCCGGCGCGGTTACTCATGACCCGTTTGCCGGAGGCCTCTAAAATATCGGTGAGCATATTGCTCACGGTGGTTTTGCCGTTGGTGCCGGTCACCGCGATCACCGTCTTGGGCTGCGATACATAGTGCAGGAAATCGGGACACAGTTTCAGAGCCAGACTGCCCGGAAAGTCCGTGCCGTTATGATGTGTAATTTTCAGTGCGGGGACAGACAGTTTAGCCATCCACAATGCAAACAGAAACCGTAATTTACCCATAGGATCAATCCTCCTCGATGATGGCTACAGCGCGGCAGCTGCAGCCGTCGGATGCTTCAAATTTCAGCGGCAGCGTTGCAAAGGTGAAGCGCTTGCCGATCAGTTGGTCTAAGTTTTTCAGGTTTTCCGTGTTGAGAAACCCTTTTTTCATCAGCGTCAGATGATTGGGGAAATCCACGCTGTCGCAGGGATCAAGGGAAATGCTGTCCTCGCCTACGCCCTTGAGGGGCATAGTTGCCAGATACTCGGCTGCCTCGGCGGTGAGAACGGGGAAGTCCTCGTAATAGTTGTCCTGACCCCAGCGCTTGTCCCATCCGGTGCAGAAGAGAACGAATTCGATACCCTGCAAATCGTATCGCTGCAGCAATTCCAAGGCAATCTCCTTTTCGCCGCGGCAGTCGATGACGATACCTTTTCCCACCAAGCGTTCAGCAGGGAAGTTGTCCAAGGTCATACCCTCACGCAGCATGTGAGCCGGAGCGTCCATGTGGGTGCCGGTGTGGGAGTACATGTGCAGAATGGTTTCCTTGTAGCCCACCTCGTCGATGGTGCAGGCAGTGGTCAGCCGAGGCTGCTCCGTGCCGGGATAGACGGGCATATCATTTTTAATAGTATGTGTCAGATCGAGTACTCTCATTTTGCCCTCTCCAGATAAATCATCAGTGCGGCGATATCTGCCGGAGATACACCGGAGATACGGCTGGCCTGTCCCAGATTCAAGGGGTGGATAACTCCCAGTTTCTCCCGTGCCTCCAAGCGAAGCCCTTGAATGTTTTCGTAGTCGATGTCCGCAGGGATCGCATGCTTTTCCAGTTTTTCAAATTCCGAAACCTGCTTTTGCTGCCGGCGGATATAACCCTCATATTTCACACTGATTTCCACCTGCTCCCGCACGGCTTTGTCAAGTTCGGGCGCGGCAGGATCGAATTTCAGCAGATCGTCATAGGCGATCTGCGGCCGACGTAAAAGGTCGATCAGACGGCAACCGTCCGTGACAATGGCCGTGCCGCGCTCGGTCAGAAGTGCGTTCAATTCCTCACTGGGGGCGATGCCGGTGTGCTCGAGGCGGCGGATCTCCGCAGCCACGGCATCGTATTTCGCCTGCACTTTTGCAAGCCGCTCGTCCGACACCAGACCGATCCGATGCCCGATGGGGCATAGGCGCAGATCGGCATTGTCCTGCCGCAGTACCAAACGGTATTCAGAGCGGGAGGTCATGATGCGGTAAGGCTCGTTGGTGCCCTTGGTCACCAGATCGTCTACCAATGTGCCGATGTAACTTTCGCTGCGCTTGAGGATCATGGGCTCCTCGCCCTTGAGTTTCAGCGCGGCGTTCACACCTGCCACAAAGCCTTGCACAGCGGCCTCTTCATAGCCGGAAGAGCCGTTAAACTGTCCGGCGCCGTACAGACCCTCGACAGCCTTGGTTTCCAAGGTGGGTTTGAGCGCCAGAGGGTCGATGCAATCGTACTCAATAGCATAGGCGGGGCGCATCATTTCGGCATTCTCCAGACCCGGTACGCTGTGGAGCATACGCAACTGCACTTCCTCCGGCATGGAGGAGGAGAAGCCCTGAATATACATTTCCTCGGTATCCAAACCCATAGGCTCGATAAACAGCTGATGGCGCTGTTTATCGGGGAAACGGACGATTTTTGTTTCGATAGAGGGGCAGTACCGCGGGCCGACCCCCTCGATCACACCGGAGTAGATGGGACTGCGATCCAGATTATCCATGATGATCTGATGGGTTTCGGGGGTGGTATAGGTCAGATAGCATACTGCACGGTTTTCCGGCGGCATTTCGGTTTCAAAACTGAAGGGCAGGGGCTCGTCATCACCGGGCTGCACTTCCATCTTGGAAAAGTCGATACTTCGGGCATTGACGCGGGGCGGCGTGCCGGTCTTAAAGCGGCGCAGCGGCAGGCCCAACTGCAGCAGACTCTCCGTCAACGCGTTGGCACCGTGCATACCGTCCGGGCCGGAATCCTCAATGCACTCGCCCACGATGGTGCGGCCTTGCAAATAGGTGCCTGTACAAATGATGGCGGCCTTTACATCGTATACCGCGCCGGTACGCAGCACCACTTGCGACACATGACCGTTTTCGGCGCGCACTTCCACTACCTCAGCCTGACGGACTTTCAGGTGCTCGGTCAGTTCCAAGGTATGCTTCATCACCTGCTGATAGCGGCGGCGATCCGCCTGCGCGCGCAGTGACCACACCGCAGGGCCTTTGCCGCGGTTCAAAAGACGATACTGAATGCAGGCACGGTCAGCCGCGCGGGCCATTTCACCGCCCAATGCGTCCAGTTCCCGTACCAGATGACCCTTGCCCGTGCCGCCGATGGCAGGGTTGCAGGGCATATTACCCACGGCGTCCAGATTAATGGTAAAGCATATCGTGTTCAGACCCAATCGCGCCGCAGCCAGAGCCGCCTCGATACCGGCATGTCCGGCACCGATCACGGCAATATCAAATTGTCCAGCATAAAACTCGCTCATAAAAAGTACCTATTTATCCAGTATATTTATATAAAGTATATTATATCGACTGAGCAGAAAAAACGCAAGGAGAAAGTATACAAATAGAGGCGCGCAAAAAGGGATAAATCCTGTGACCTTTTGTGCGGAATCTGCAAATTGGAGTTTGTGCGTTACTTTCGGTGCAGACGCTTTTTATGCCTCCGGCGGGTGACTTTTTGCCATTGGAGAGGTTTTCTTTTGATTCTCTCCGAGGGCCTACTTTTTCCATCAGCGGAAAAATTAGGCAAAAACGGCGTCAAAAACCAATGGTTTTTGAATTTCCTTTTCGCGGCTATGCTGCGGAGGAAATGAATTAGATTCTGCCGCGCGAACAAATACGGTGTTTTTCATTGTTGCAAATATGACCGCTTTTGCAACTTATTGCTGCCGCAGACGGTGGAACGGTAGGAGTGCATACTTCTACATTTTGCAAGAGTGAGCGGCTGAGCGGAAATCGCCGAAGCGCTGCCTGTGGCAGATGAAGCGAGGCGGTTTCGAGGATAAACCCCGTTTGGCGGCTGCGATAGCAGACGGGAAACGGTTGGTTTGACGGTGGGCAATCTTTTGTCGCTAATGACAAAAGTACCTCGCGGTCGAAACCGCGAAACAATCCCCTGAACTACACCTCAACAAACCCCAATTTGCCGAGGGAAAGATATGCGAATACGTCTTTGTCGATACCGACGTTTGAAGACAGTAGACAAATTGAGCGAGAGTTGGGAGTAACAGATGGCATATCTTTTTGACTTGTGCGCATAAAATGAGAAAAGCCGTTCCGAGAGGCATGGCAAACCAAATTAAAGGAGAGAAAATTATGGAAGAAAGAAAAGGCTTCGGGTCCAATTTCGGATTCCTGATGGCCGCTGTCGGCTCAGCGGTAGGCCTTGGTAACATCTGGGGTTTCCCAAATAAAATGGGTGCCAGCGGCGGTTTTACATTCCTCATTATCTATCTCATTCTGGCGGCACTGTGTGGTTTCATCGTCATGATTGGCGAGTTGGCCTTGGGCCGCAAGACCGGAAAAGGCGCAGTAGGCGCCTACAAGGTGCTGTCAAAGAAATTCAAATGGCTGGGTTGGCTGGGCGTATTGTCTGCGTTCTTCATCTTGTCGTTTTACTGTGCTTTGGGCGGTTACTGCATCAAGTATGTGGTGCTGAATCTGGGTAACCTGCTGCAGGCAGGCTTCGGTACGGGCGGTATGTCCGGCGCGGACGTGTTCTCTGCGTTCATCGGCAACCAGATGCAGTCTGTAATCTATGGCCTGATTTTCGTGGCCATTACCATGCTGATCGTCATGGGCGGTGTCGGCGGCGGTATCGAGAAGGTCTGCTCTGTCGGTATGCCGGCACTGTTCGTCATGCTGATTATCTGCATTATCCGTGCCTGCACGCTGCCCGGTGCTGTGGACGGTCTGAAGTATATGTTCGTCCCCGGTTGGGCTGTGGCCAACGGCGTTATCGAGAAAGCTCCCAATCTGTTCAATGTGATTTCTACCGCCGGCGGGCAGATGTTCTTCTCTCTGTCCTTGGGTATGGGCGCTATGATCACCTACGGCTCCTATTTAAATAAGAAAGAAAACCTGGAAAAGAACGCACTGCTTATTGTCATCATGGATACCATGGTGGCACTGATGGCGGGGCTGTGCGTGATCCCCGGACGTTTCGCTCTCGATCCCGACGGCGCTTTGGGCGGCCCGTCATTGCTGTTTGTGACCATGCAGAATGTGTTCGACCGCATGGGTGCCGTCGGCCCCATCTTCGGCATTCTCTTTTATCTGCTGGTGGTGTTTGCGGCAATTTCTTCCTCCATCTCTTTGCTGGAAGTCATTGTGGCACACTTTGTCGATAAGGCACGCGATGCCGGAAAGGGCGATAAGCGTAAGCGCTACTCAGCAATTGCCGCCGTTGCGGTGGCAATTCTGTCCATTCTTGTCTGTCTGGACGGTCTGGGCTCGCAGGGGATCGCGCCAGTGGATCTGTTTGGAGGAACAGCAAAAGGCTGGAACGATTGCTGGCTGGACTTCTTTGACTGCATCTCGGAGGGAATCATGATGCCGGTGGGTGCTATGCTGATGAGTCTGATCATCGGCTGGGAAATCGGGCCGGACGTGGTGAAAAGCGAAGCGCTGGTCGAAGAGCAGTCCTTCAATAGCTTCGGATTCTTCCAAACTTGTGTGAAATTCATCACACCGCTTTGTATGATTCTGGTTCTGTGGGGTCAGCTGCAGAGTTTCTTCGGCTGACAGTATATAGAAAAACCCGTAGAACGCGCAAAAACATCGGAGTTTCGACTCCGATGTTTTTGCACGTTTCAGAGTCGAAATATCATAAAGAATGTATTTTTTCGTGAAAAGAACGAAATAGAGGCTTTGTTTTTTGCCAAAAGACCGAAAAAAGTGTTATGACCTTGACAATAAAAGCAAGCAAGAGTACAATGATTAAACCAATTATGAGGAGGTAAATCACTTTATGGAAAAAAAGAGCACAAAAGTTACCTATTTGGTAGCCTGGGCAGTCATTGTTGTACTGCTGGTTATCGCTGCGGTAACTAAGCCTGACGGTGTCTATGGTACCTTGTGGTCCCTGATGCCCCCGTTCGTGGCTATCGGCTTGGCTCTGATCAGCAAGGAGACCTATTCTTCTCTGTTCTCCGGTATTCTGGTCGGCGCTCTGCTGTTTAGCAACTTCGCACCTTGGGCTACCGTCTGCAACCTGATCGGCCCTGACATGGGTATCACCAGCGTTCTGACCGATAGCTGGAACATGGGTATTGTCGTGTTCCTGGTTATCCTGGGCGTTCTGGTTAACCTGATGAACAGAGGCGGCGGTTCCGCTGCTTTCGGCCGCTGGGCAAAGAAGACTGTTAAGTCCCGCTGCGCAGCTCAGCTGATCACCATGGCTCTGGGCGTGTTGATCTTCATCGATGACTATTTCAACTGCCTGACCGTCGGTTCCGTTATGCGTCCCGTCACCGAGAGCCACAAGATCTCTCGTGCAAAGCTGGCTTACATCATCGATGCTACCGCCGCTCCCGTCTGCATGCTGATCCCCGTTTCTTCTTGGGGTGCTGCAGTCTCCGGCTATGTCACCGATAATGTTATCGAGGCTGGCCACACCGGTATCGAGCTGTTCATCAGCCAGATTCCTTACAACTACTACTGCCTGCTGACCCTGGTCATGATCATCACCATTTCTCTGCTGAACATTGACTACGGTCCCATGCTGACCCATGAGTACAATGCTCAGGTCAAGGACGACCTGTTCACCACTCCCGAGCGTCCCTTCGCCGGCGCTGACGATTACGAGGAAGGCGCTGGCCACTCCTCCGTCGCCGACCTGCTGGTTCCCATCGTTGTTCTGATCATCTGCTGCGTTTGCGGTATGATCTGGACCGGCGGTTTCTTCGCTACCGGCGAGGATAAGGTTGACTTCCTGACCGCTTTCGCAGATTGCGACGCTGCTTATGGCCTGACCATCGGCGGTATCATCGCTCTGGCATTCACCTTCGTTTGGTTCTGGTGCCGCAAGGCTATCAAGTTCACTGAGTCCTTCTCCTCTATCCCCGAAGGTTTCAAGCAGATGGTTGAGCCCATCCTGATCCTGACCTTCGCATGGACCCTGAAGTCCATGACCGATAGTCTGGGTTCCACCGACTTCGTCAACTCCGTGTTGGCCAATGCCGGTACTCTGAAGAACTTCCTGCCCGCTATCATCTTCGTTGTTGCTGCTGTGATCGCATTTGCTACCGGTACTTCCTGGGGTACCATCGGCATCATGGTTCCCATCGTCTGCAGTGCATTCGATCCCGCTGCTGAGTGGGGCCTGCTGCAGGTCGGTCTGGCTGCTGCCTGCGCTGGCGGCGTCTGCGGTGACCACTGCTCCCCCATCTCCGATACCACCATCATGGCTTCTGCCGGTGCACACTGCTTCCACCTGAACCACGTGTCCACCCAGATCCCCTATGCAGTCACCGTCGTGGCTGTCAGCTTCGTCAGCTTCATCATTGCCGGTTTCATGCAGAACGCTATCGTCTGCCTGGTTATCGCCATTGCTCTGATGGTCGCTACCCTGCTGGTCATCAAGGCTATTGCTGCTAAGAAGCACGCCGGTATGCTGTCTGAAATCAAGACCGCTATGGCTGCCAACAAGTAAGATACGCTGTTAAACAGATAACCTTACATAAAAAGACCTCTCCGAAAACGGGGAGGTCTTTTTGCCTGCGACGGCAGGGAAACAAAAAAAGACTCCCGATATGTCGGGAGTCTTTTCCTGTTTTATATCATCAGAATGTGCGCTCAATATACTTATTAAGCTTCTTGGCATCGAAGCTGTCGGGATAGGTGCTTTGGAAACGCTTGACTGTCAGCGTATTAAACTGTGTAACCTTGCGATATTTCAGCAGACCGAAGACGAAGCCGCCACCGAAGCAAATAAAACCGAATTCCGTTTTCCAGCTCATCACCACCAGCGCACCGATGAAAACCACCGTGATGATGACACCGGCCAGTTGTTTTTTCGGCAGGATCCGCTGCACTTCTGCGGCCTCAATCACGCCTTCGTCGATCATCGCCTTGGCAAAACGTTTTTGCACGCCGAAGAGAGAAACGGTGCTCAACAAACACGGGGCGGCCACAAAGAAGGATAGCATGGTGATCGCCACCACAAGAACGAGTTGCATAAATTCCACGAGAGAATACCTCCTATATTGAATATGGGGAAATCAAATTATTTATCGTCTACCACAATGATGTTCATATCATTACGTGCGATGGCGTACATCATGGCAGAGTAAATCACGGAGAATTCCAGCACATCGCCCACGCGGACTTCCTGCTTGCAGTTCTCGATGTCGAGGATACAGTGATCGGAGGAGCCGCCCAGTACTTCAGCGCCCTCAAGACGAGGAATCAGACGGGAGGCATCACCCACGTCAGCATGGCCGATACCAAGCAGGCAGCGTTTACGCATACCGCGATCCTCATAGGTGGGCCGGCGACAGAAAGCGTCTATGACAATGGTGCCGACCGGATGGGAGGGCTTGGTCTTGACCTCCAGCACCTGTGCACGGATGGTAAAAGCATCCATGAAGAGGTAATCCATATTGCGGATACCCCAGTCAATCTGCAGATCCTTAGCGTTGAGGATACCCTCGCCGATACGCAGATGGTTGATGCCCTCCGGCATCATGTCCCAATGTACCAGCGTATAGGAGCTGGTAGCACCGCCGGAGATTACCTCCAGTTTGCGGTCGATTTTTTCTTCTACACGGCGCGCAATGGCCACAAGGTCTTCCATCTTGTCGGGCGTAGGCTGAATAGAGCCGTAGCAGCCAAGGTTCACACCAACACCGGCAAGATGCACGTGGGGCAGGTCACATTCCACGTGGAGGCAGGCCTCCACCATTTCGTCCTTGTCCCAAAAGCCCTCACGCAGGTCGCCCAGGTCGGCCATTATGATGACACGATGGGTCTTACCCTGCTTGATGCAGGCCTCCTCCAAAGCGTCCAGCACGGCAATTTCACTCTCCAGCGATGTGTCACACCAACGCACCACATCTTCCACTTCGGACAGCATGGGTACACGCACCAGCAAATAGGGGCCGGGCACACCTGCCTCGCGGCAGCGAATGATTTGTTCAATGCGGCTGGTGGCCAGCTCCGTAGCGCCGCCGTCCAAAAACGCCCGTGCCACATCGGGATGGCCGTCGGCCCCCTTGATGACACCGCACACGTCGATACCGTACTTCTTACAGCGTTGTACCACCTCGCGGGTGTTATGGCGCAGCTTAGGCAGATTGATTTCCAACTGCGGATATTGACGATTCATAGGATACTCCTCGATAACAGAAGAATTGCGTATGCTATACAGCATACTAACCTATTCAGTATAGCACATTTTTTGCCGCAATGCCATAGATTTTTTACGTTTTCAGCGGTTTTTGCCATATATGGCAGAATCATTTTACGGTGGCACAGATTTGTGATATACTATCATGGAATCCATTATGGGAAAGAAAGGAACAGACTATGGCAATGCAATCCATTCCCCGCCGCAATGAAGTAGCGGTAGAATTTACCTGGAATTTACAGGATATATTCCTCTCCGATGAGGCATGGCTTACTGAATACGAGGCGCTGGGTCAGTACGCCGAAAAAATCGCAGCATTTCAAGGTGCTTTGTCCCGCAGCGCCGAGGATTTGCTATCATTCTTCCGCCTGCAGGACGAACTGGACGTGCGCCTTGGCAAATTGATTGGCTATGCTAACTGCAAGGGTGATGAGGACACTGCCGACAGTTTTTACCAGGACATGCGCAGCAAGGCCATGAGCGTGTACGTGTCTATCGCCGGAGCGGCGGCTTTTGCTACACCGGAGATTATGGCAATCGATGAAGATACGCTGCAGCTTTTCTATGCTGCGCAGCCGGAACTTCTGGCCTATCAGCGCAATCTCTATCAGATTCGCCGCCGTAAGGCGCATATTCTTACGCCCGCCGAGGAAAAACTGCTGGCCGCGGCAGGGGAGATGGCAGACAGTCCCGACCGCATCGGCAGTACACTACGCGATGCGGATATGACCTATCCCGACGTTTTGGACAGTGAGGGCAACACCCATGCGCTGACGGACGGCACCTTTGTGCCGCTGATGATGTCGGCTGACCGCACCCTGCGCAAAAATGCTTTTGAGGCGTTTTACGGCCGCATCGGTGAGTTCAAAAACACCATCGCCGCCACATTGGACGGACAGTTCAAGCAGTTGCGCTTTTTTGCCGATAGCCGCCATTATCATAGCACGCTTGAGGCGTCGCTGGATGCCACGGAGGTGCCGGTAAGCGTCTATCTGCAACTCATCGAGGCTGTCCATGAGAATTTGGACAAGATGTATCGCTACGTTGCCTTGCGTAAAAAGCTGTTGGGTGTGGAGCAGGTGCATATGTACGATGTCTATACGCCGGTGGTGCCGGATGTGGCCGTGGAAATCCCCTATGAGCAGGCAAAGGAAACGGTTTTGGAAGCGCTGAGTGTACTTGGCGAGGAGTATACCGACCTGCTCAAAGAAGGGTTTGCCAACCGCTGGATCGATGTGTACGAAAATGTGGGTAAGCGCGGTGGTGCGTACTCCTCCGGCAACAGCCGTCCCCACCCCTATGTGCTTTTGAATCACAAGGACGATCTGGACAGCCAGTTTACCATTGCCCACGAGATGGGGCACGCACTCCACAGTTATTACAGCACCAAAAATCAGCCCACCAATACCAGCGACTATGTGATTTTCGTGGCAGAGGTGGCCTCCACCTGCAACGAGGTGCTGTTGATGCGGTATCTTCTCAGCAAGACCACCGACAAGACCGAACGTGCCTATCTTATCAACCATTTCCTTGATCAGTTCAAGGGCACACTGTATCGCCAGACCATGTTTGCCGAGTTTGAACTGGAGATGGGCCGCATGGCAGAGCGCGGCGAGGCATTGACCGCCGATGCGCTGAGCAAGAAGTATCTGGAACTGAATAAACTGTATTTCGGTCCGGATATGGTGTCTGATGACGAAATTGCCTTGGAGTGGGCGCGAATTCCGCATTTCTTCTATAACTATTATGTGTTCCAGTACGCCACCGGATTCTCCGCGGCGGTGGCCATCGCCAACCGCATTTTGCGGGAAGGTGAGAGTGCTGTTCAGGACTATAAACGGTTCCTCTCCGGTGGCGGCAGTACCGACCCCATCAGCCTTTTAAAAATCGCCGGTGTGGACATGAGTACCAGCGCACCCGTCAACGATGCCCTGCAACTGTTCGGCGAACTCATTGATGAGATGGAGGCACTGCTTTAAAAAACAGAAAAATCAGCAGACATATTGTCTGCTGATTTACAAGACTGTATTGACCAAATTAAAGTCCGCCAAGAGGATTAACCCTCTTTGGCGGGCTTGTTTTTCACATCGACAAATTGGAGTTTGTTGAGGTGTAGTTCAGGGGATTGTTTCGCGGTTTCGACCGCGAGGTACTTTTGTCATTAGCGACAAAAGTACCCAAAAGCGCCATTCAGAACCTACGGTTCTGAAAACTCCCTCGGCGCGTACAAGTGTGGAGATATGCGAAAGTTCCTACCTCGCGTTGCGATAGTATGAATAAAATCTAACCTAAATCAGGAATTGCTTCAACGTCTAACCCGTTCAGCCACTTACCGCTTCGAAATGTAGGAGCATGATCTCCTACCGTTCCACCGTCTGCGGCAGCAATAAGTCGCAAAAGCGGTCATATTTGCAACAACGAAAAACACCGCATTCGTTCGCGCGGCAAAATCAATTCCGTTCCTTCGCGGTATAGCCGCGAAAAGGAAATTCAAAAACCATTGGTTTTTGACGGCGTTTTTGCCTACTTTTTCCGCTGATGGAAAAAGTAGGCCCCCGGAGGGAATCAAAAGAAAATCCTCTCCACTACAAA
>JAZLIB010000080.1:0-5300 GCA_045617185.1 Vescimonas sp. | reverse complement strand
AGAGAATGCAGATGGAGGCAAGGCCGGCACCGTTACGCTTCATGCGATACATCATGGAGGAAACGGACACAAAGTGTTGCTTTTTATAGTAATAACGCTTGTTTTTCTGCAGTACCTTGCAAAGAGCCACCGAACCGGACATGAAGAGAAGATAGGTGGCGATGATGACCATAATGACCGCCACAAAGAACAGAGTGATGGCCGTCAGCGGCGTTTTGATGGAAACGGCAAGATAGTAGGCGGCCCCGAGAATCAGTACACCCAGTACGGCAAAGACCCAGTTGGCGCGGGGCGGCTTTTCGCCGCTGTTCTCGCTGCGCAGAAGTTCCAGAGGCTTACACTTTCTGACCTGCCACAGAGATTTTAAGGTCAGCAACAAAAAAATGGTGCCGAAAATTTCAAGCGTATAGGCAATAGCCTGCATGGGCACGGTGAGGCGATAATCAATTTTCGCACCAATGGCGTTCAGCAGGCCCAGTTCGGCCAATTTGGAAAAGACGATACCCAGTCCGATGCCGCCGACAAGACCGATAGCAGCCACAATCAGGGATTCCCACAGAATAATGTTGCTGATGCTGCGCTTGTCCATGCCGAGCACATTGAAAAGACCGAATTCCTTAAAGCGGCGACGGATCAGAAACGAATTGGTATAGAACAGAAACAGTAATGCAAAGGCGGCAATGACAAACTTACCCAAGGACAGAATAATGCCGATGCTGCTGCCACCCTTTTGCATCTCACTCAGCAGCGGCGTGAGGGACAGTGCCTGCATGATGTAAGACATCATGACCATGCCGATGCAACTTAAAATGTAGGGGATATATAACTTGCGGTTTTTGACCATACCGCTCCAAGCCAAGCGGGGATAGAATGCTGTTTTCATTGCTTGTCACCGCCTGCATGGAGCATGGTCAGCGTATCGGAAATCTTCTGATACAACTGCTCGTTGGTGTCGTTGCCGCGGTAGATCTGGTGGAACACCTCGCCGTCCTTGATGAACAGTATGCGGCTTGCCACCGAGGCGGCTTTGACGGAGTGAGTGACCATGAGGACAGTCTGACCCTGACGGTTGACCTCGCCAAAGAGGCTCAGCAGTTCATCGGAGGCCTTGGAGTCCAACGCACCGGTAGGCTCATCGGCCAGTATGATGCGCGGGTTGGTGATCATGGCGCGGGCCACGGCGGCACGCTGTTTCTGACCACCGGAAACCTCATAAGGGTATTTTTTCAACAAGGCTGTAATGCCCAGTTTTTCGGCAATGGGCATTAAACGGCGGTGCATTTCTTCGTAGCCTTTACCTGCCAGCACCAAGGGCAGGTAGATGTTATCCTCCAAGGTGAAGGTGTCCAGCAGATTGAACTCCTGAAACACAAAGCCCAGATGATCGCGGCGGAAAGTGGCCACATCGGATTCGCGGATAGAGGAAAAGTCCTTTCCGTCCAACAGCACAGAGCCGGCGGTGGGCTGATCTAAGGCGGCGAGAATATTCAAAAGCGTGGTCTTACCGCTGCCGGATTCACCCATGATAGCAACAAATTCGCCATCTTCCACGCTGAAATTTACTTTTTTAAGCGCTTCTACAGCGTTGCCGCCCAGACGCGTTTTATAAATCTTCTTCAGATCTCTGACTTCCAATAAACTCATATATAAACTCCTTTCGCGTTCTTACATGGGTTATTATAGAACTGTAAGCCGATCCATTCCATCGAATCGGCTTACAGTTTATATGGCAAATCTAACAGAGTTGTCACAATTACTCTATTACGATGTCATTCTGGCGCAGATCGATCCGCATGACCGTACCGCGACCCAATTCGGACGTGGCAGACAGACCGTGCCCCAGCCGATTACAGATTTGCTTGCAGAGGTAAAGGCCGATGCCGCTGGCACGCTTATCCATGCGGCCGTTAAAACCGGTATAGCCGTTTTCAAAAATGCGGGGCAGGTCTTCCGGTGCAATACCTATACCGGTATCGGCAATGCAGAGTGTTTTCGGCGATTCCATATAGACGGATATCTCGCCGGAGTCGGTATATTTCACGGCGTTGGAAATGATCTGCTCGATCACAAAGGACAGCCATTTTTCATCGGTGATGACTGTGGTGGAAAGCGGCTCATAGCGGAGTGTGAGTTTTTTGCCGATAAATTCACCGGCAAATTTCTTTATCGCCGGACGGACAATACTGTCAAGGTTATAGGACTTGAAGAAATAATCTGTGCTGTCTGAGCCGAGGCGCAGGAAGGTGAGGACCATTTCTACATACTGTTCAATACGCTTGAGATCCTGCAGCAGGCGGCGGGATTGGGGCGTGTCCTCATTTTGCAGATTGAGGCGCATGGCGGCAATAGGTGTTTTGATCTGGTGCGCCCAGACCGTGTAATAATCCACCATGTCGCGGTAGCGGCAGGCGGCCTCTTCGGCAGATGCTTTTTCCTTGCAGCAGAGCAGGTCGATGAGGGTTTGATAATCCTCATCAATCACGCTCTCGCAGGGGGGCAGGCTGTCTGTCAGATCGGTGAGCAATGTCTGCAGGTAGGTCAGCATATGGTGACGATGGCACATCTGGCGGAAGTCTATCAGGAAAAAGACGATACCGAGGGCAAAACAAAGTGCCGCAGGGTAAAGCACTGCCTCAAGCGGCAGGTGGTAGAGCAAAAACGAACCGGCAAATATAACAGCAAAAAGAAGACACGCGGACAGTGTCTTCTTTTTATAGCGCAGATAGGTTACAAATAATTTCATATCAATCACCCAACAGATACCCCACACCAAACTTGGTGGTGATAAAGCCCGCCAATCCGGCACCGTCCAGCTTCTTACGCAGACGACCTACGTTGACTGTCAGGGTGTTTTCATCCACGAAACTGTCCGTTTCCCATAGGACTTCCATCAGTTTTTCGCGGCTGACAACCTTGCCCTTATTCTGCATGAGCGTGAGTAGTATGCGGTATTCATTCTTGGAAAGATCGATTTTCTCACCCTGACAGGTCATGGAATTATCTCCGGTGTTGAGCAGAGCACCGCGGTGTTCCAGCACGGGTACCGCTGTGCCGAAACTGTATGTGCGGCGCAGGAGCGCCTGCACCTTGGCCACCAGAACACTCTGGTCAAAGGGCTTGGCGATAAAATCATCTGCGCCCATATCCATGGCCATGACAATATTCATGTTGTCAGCAGCGGAGGAGATGAAGACGATCGGCACAGAACTTGATTGACGAATCTGGCGACACCAATGATAGCCGCCCATAAAGGGCAGGGTAACGTCCATCAGTACCAGATGAGGCGCAAAAGCGGAAAATTCCTCCATCACGCGGCGGAAGTCCTGCACCGTTTTGGCCTCCATGCCCCATGAAGTTAAACACTTTTCCAAAGCCTCGGCAATGCCGTTGTCATCTTCTACGATCAGAATGCGGTAGGTCATAGTGAATCCTTTCGTTTCTTACAGTGCGTCAAACACTTGGGAGCCCTTAGTGCTGAGCCAGTTCATCAGCAATCTTGCCCCAAAGGCGACGACGGCCACAGCCAGCGCCAGATAGGTCTGCGCGGAAAATGTATTACGCAGCAGGTATGCACCGGCACAGACGATGATCAGAAGAACCCAACCTGCCAGCCAGGAGAGCAGTACATTCAGACTTTGTTTGATAGGCATGGATTCTACAGTCCAGTTGAAGTTGGGGCGCTTGAGACCGAGAATCAGACCGAATGCGCCGGTAAACCATACAAATACCCAGGAAAAGACTGCCATCAGAGCGATGGTGGCGATGTCGGCATCAATGCACCAACCGAGAATCGCAGCGGCGATGACAGCAGGAATGGAATTGAGTACCACGTGCAGATTAAGCTTGGCATTCAATACATCGCGGCCGGTAATCGGCATAGTACGCAGAATCCAGAGATGCTTACCTTCCAGTGAAATAGACGGGGTAGAAATCACATTGATGGAGATGATCATACAGACCGCGGCCAACATGATGAAGGGGACGAGAGGTGTGACTTCGGGCATTATTTCGGGGAGTATGGCAAGTACACTCTGCAATTCGGCGCGTTTGATCAGGGCAACAACGGCGAGAATGGGCAGAATCACGATACCCAGACCGCAGTTGAGCATATAAGTGGCGCTGGAGGTAAAGCGCTTGAGTTCGCGTTTGAACAGAGCAGACTTGACATCCTGCGCTTTGGCCACCGTAGCCTTGGCAGTCACCTTGCTTGTGGCAGGTGTTTTGGTGACAATGCGGGTAAAACTGCGGGACAGTACATAGAAGCACAGAGCAAACAGCGCCAGAGAGATGCCGGTGAAAATCACCATGGCCACGATATTGCCGTTGGCGGCATGGCCCAACTGATAGAGGAAGTTGCCCCATGTTTTGACGCTTTGACCGACCGCTTCACTGTTGTTGACCAGAGCGGTCATGAAGTCGGACATACGGAAGCAGACGAAATAGTAAAGAGCGAAGAAAACCAGAGAAAGAATCACCGTGACAAAACTCTTTTTCTTGACGCGCACGGCAACCAGTGCCACCACCCAGCCCAGTACACAGGTCAGCACCGTGACGAAAAGCGCGATGATGAACAGTAACAGAATGCCGAAGATGACAGACAATACGGAGGGAGAGGCAAAGATCCAACTATACACAATGGCGGGCAGCCACACCGTGCCGCTGTATAAAAGGCTCAGCCCGTAGACCAGCGTCATGCGGGTGGTGAGGATCTTAGAAGGAGGAACGGGCATGGACAGCAACAGTTCATTGTCCTTCGCCAGATACAGAGTGGAGAAGGTGTTGAACACGCTGCCAAAGGTGCCCAGTGCGATGGAGATCATGCCCATCAACGCATAATAGAGCCAAGGCAGGCCGGCGGTGATCAAGTCACCCAACAGAAGCGCCATGCCGAAGAAGGCGCCGCATAAGAACAGCATGAGAACGGCAAACAGTATAAACATGCCGATCATACCGGCCTTGGAGCGGGCCTTGCCGGTTTTTACATTGACAAAGTAAGAGCGGAAACACTCTTGAAATTGTTTTTTAATGAGAGCTTTGAGCATTGCTTAACCCTCCAGTTCCAGGAAGACGGATTCCAGACTGGTATCGCCCTTGACCTCGTCCATGGTGCCGGAGCGAATCAGCTGACCGCCCTTGATGATGGCCACCTTGTCACACAGTTTCTCGGCCACTTCCAGCACGTGGGTGGAGAAGAAGATTGCGCCGCCCTTATCGCAGACCTCGCGCATCATACCCTTCAAGAGGTGAGCGGCCTTGGGGTCAAGACCCACAAAGGGTTCGTCCATGATGATGAGTTTGGG
>JAZLIB010000079.1:0-5807 GCA_045617185.1 Vescimonas sp. | reverse complement strand
GAAGGCCTGATGGAGGCCGCCACGTTGGAGAGCGCTGACACGGTGGTCACGGCAGTGGTGGGCAGCGTAGGTCTGCGCCCCACGCTGGCGGCTATCGAGAAGAAAAAGCGCATCGCCTTGGCCAACAAGGAAACGCTGGTGTGTGCCGGCGAACTGGTGATGGCGAAAGCAAAACAGTGCGGTGCGGAGATCGTGCCGGTAGACAGCGAGCATTCTGCTATTTTCCAAAGTATGCAGGGTTGCCGCGACCGCAGTGAGGTGGCAAGGCTGATTCTGACCTGCTCCGGCGGCCCCTTTTTCGGCATGAGTTATGAGGAACTGGAGCACATGACACCTGCTCACGCCCTCAAGCACCCCAACTGGTCCATGGGTGCGAAAATTACCATCGACTCCGCGACTTTGATGAACAAGGGACTGGAGATCATCGAGGCCATGCGCCTTTATGAACTGCCCGTGGAGCAGGTAGATGCGGTGATCCACCGTCAGAGTATTGTGCACTCGCTGGTGGAGTACCGCGACGGTGCGATGATTGCGCAATTGGGTACGCCCGACATGAAACTGCCCATTCGCTATGCCTTTACCTATCCCAATCGCGCCGCAACGCCGGATCGCAGACTGGATCTGTTGACCTGCGGCGATCTGACCTTCCACGCGCCGGATATGGAGGTATTCCGCTGTCTGAAGATTGCACGGGAGTGCGCTAAAGTGGGCGGTACGTCCTGCGCAATCATGAATGCCGCCAATGAGGTGGCAGTGATGGCATTTTTGCGAGGTGAGATCGACTTTAATGATATTGCGCGCCGTGTGGAAACGGCACTTTCTCGCGTGGAAGTGAAATATGAGCCGAGCCTTGCGGATATACTGGAAGCAGACCGTCTGGCCCGTTTGGCCGCGGCCAATTGATTCCTTAGGAGTAATTTTTCTATGAGCATCGTCTACATTTTGGTAGCCATATTAATTTTTGGTGTACTCATCATCGTCCATGAATTGGGCCATTTTCTGGCGGCAAAAGCCTGCCATGTGAAGGTCAATGAGTTCTCTGTGGGGGCAGGACCGGCGCTTTGGAAGAAGCAGAGAGGGGAAACACTCTATGCCTTGCGCGCCTTTCCGGTGATAGGCTACTGTGCCATGGAGGGTGAAGATGAGGAGGCGGAAAATCCTAATGATCCCCGTGCACTGAGCAATCAGGGTTTCTGGGCGAAACTGCTGATTTTTGCCGCCGGTGCGCTGATGAATTTCCTTGCTGGGTTTTTGATCATTTTCTTCCTCTATATCGGTGCTAAGGGGTTCTATACCGCGGATATCATGGAGTTGAATCCGGCGTTCCCGCAGCAGGGGGAAAGCGGCGTCATGGTAGGCGACCGCATTTATGCTATCGACGGCGAACGTGTATACCTCCACAGCGACGTGAGCCTTATTTTGCAGGCGATTCCCCGTGACGAGAACGGTACTCTCGAAATGACACTGCTGCGTGACGGGGAGAAACTGCAGCGTACGCTGACGCTGCAGGATTACACCGATGAAAACGGCGAGAGTTACCGCGCCTACGGCTTTACCTACGGAGGCATGGAGGAGGCCAACTTCGGGGTGAGGATGAAGTATACATTCCTCAACACCATCGACTTTGTGCGTACTGTGCGCCTGAGTCTGCAAATGCTGGTGAACGGTCAGGCCGGTATGAAGGATATGAGCGGCCCGGTGGGTATCGTGACTACGATCACCAACGTGGGTGAGCAGTCGGAAAATGCGCGAGATGCGATTGATAACATTGCCTATCTTGCGGCGCTGATCGCCGTGAACTTGGGCGTGATGAATCTGTTGCCCCTGCCGGCATTGGACGGCGGTAAAATCTTTTTTCTGGTGGTCAATGCCATCAGTAAGAAACTGTTCGGCAAGCAGATTCCGCCGAAATTTGAAAACTATGTCCACTATGCAGGTCTGATCCTGCTATTGGGATTGATGGTGGTCATCACATTCCATGATGTGTGGAAAATCTTTACTTGAGGGTGAGAACAATGAGCAAGCAGATCAAGGTGGGCGCGGTTACCGTTGGTGGCGGCACTCCCATTGCGATACAGTCCATGTGCAACACGAAAACGGAAGATGTCAAGGCCACAGTAGCGCAGATCCATGCGCTGGAGCAGGCTGGCTGCGAGATTATTCGTGTGGCAGTGCCGGATATGACGGCTGCCGACGCCATTGGCGCGATTAAAAAGGAAATCCATATCCCCTTGGTGGCGGATATTCATTTTGACTATAAACTGGCCCTGCGCTGCGTGGAGCAGGGAATCGATAAGATCCGTATTAACCCGGGAAATATCGGCTCACATGACCGTGTGCGCGCCGTGGCAGATGCCTGCCGTGAGCGCGGCATTCCCATTCGCATAGGCGTGAATGGCGGCTCTTTGGAAAAGGAACTGCTTGCCAAATACGGCGGCGTGACCGCCGAGGCTTTAGTCGAGAGCGCCATGGGGCACGTGCATCTTTTGAACGACTGCAACTTTGACGACATCTGCATCAGCGTCAAATGCTCCCGTGTGCCGGTGAACATGAAGGCCTATCAGATGCTCCATGAGATGACAGACTATCCTTTGCACCTTGGTGTCACCGAGGCGGGTACGCCTAACATGGGTGTTATTAAGTCCGCTATCGGTATTGGCGGTCTTTTGTGTCAGGGCGTGGGCGATACCATCCGTGTCAGTCTGACAGCGGATCCCGTGGAGGAAATCTATGCTGCCAAGCGTATTCTGGCGGCAAGCGGTATCCGTCAGATGGGGCCGAATCTGATTTCCTGCCCCACCTGCGGCCGCACCAAGTACGATATGATTCCCATTGCCAACGAGGTGGAGCGCCGCTTGCAAAACTGCACTAAGCAAATCACCGTAGCGGTGATGGGCTGTGTGGTCAATGGACCCGGTGAGGCCCGTGCCGCCGATGTAGGCATTGCCGGCGGTCAGGGTGAGGGACTGGTATTCCGTAAGGGAGAAATACTTTACAAAGTGCCACAGGAAAGACTTGTGGACGCTTTGATGGAAGAAATCGAGAAGATATAAAATGGCTGAGAAGATACCTTTTTTTGAATTTTTTGAGAGTTTTGTGCCGCCGCGTGAATTGCGTCTGCTGCTGCACGATACCCGTATCACCGGCGGTGTGCTGGATCGTGAAAACCGCAGCATGGAGCTGGAACTGGAGTCCGGCGAGGTCATTCCCGAGGCAGCGCAGGCTTTGCTGCGTCAATTATTGATGGCGCACTTTGACCTCAAGCAACTGCGCCTTAGTTTTCACGACTTTACCAAGCCGGCGAAAAGTGGCGGCGGTGATGTGCTGCTGGGCAAGGAAATCAAGGGCAAGGTGGTTTCCATGGAGGGACTCAACCCCAAGATGGGCGGCGTGGTGCTGGAGGGCAAGGTCTTTGCCGCTGAGTGCTACGAAACCCGCAAGCCGGGTCTGTGGTGCCTGACCTTTGACATGACGGACTATGAAAACTCTGTTACCGTCCGCAAGTACATGGACGATAAAGAGGCTGCTACGCTGCAAAATGCCATCAGCAGCGGTATGTGGCTGCGCGTGCAGGGTTTTGTGGAACTGACCCGTGACGGCAAGGACATTCAAATCCGCCCCATTAACATTATGAAGATCGGCCATGAGGGCCGTAAGGATACCTCACCGGAGAAGCGTGTGGAACTCCATATGCATACGCAGATGTCCAATATGGACGCGCTGACCAATACTGCCAGCGCCATCAAGCAGGCTATCGCATGGGGTCATCCCGCCATCGCCATTACCGACCACGGCGTGTGCCAGTCGTTCCCCGATGCGTGGCATACAGCCAAGGGTAAAATAAAAATACTTTACGGTGTTGAGGGCTATTTTGTCAACAATCTGGACGACCGTATTGCCGTGCACGGCGAGCAGGATCAGTCCTTTGCCGACGAAATCGTCTGCTTCGACATTGAAACCACCGGTTTGAAGGTGGCCACAGAGGCTATTACCGAAATCGGTGCGGTGGTGCTCAAAAACGGTGAGGTGACGGAGCGTTTCCAGACCTTTGTCAACCCCAATCGCCGTCTGACACCGGAGATTATCGGCCTGACCGGCATCACCGATGCTATGCTCAAGGATGCGCCGCAGCTGAAAGATGCGCTGGCGGACTTCCTGCGCTTTGTGGACGGCCGACCCTTGGCGGCTCACAATGCGGAGTTCGATATTAGTTTTATCCGTGCCGGCTGCCGCAAGGTAGGCTTGGATTTTGATCCCACCTATGTGGACTCACTGATTCTGGCGCAGAATTTGCTGCCGGAACTGCAAAAGTACAAGTTGGATATCGTGGCGGAGTATCTGGATCTGCCCGCATTTAACCACCATCGCGCCTCGGACGATGCGGCCATGGTGGCCTATATGCTGATTCCGTTTTTCGAGAAGATGCAGAAGGAACTGGGTATTGACCGTTTGCAGCAGATCAACGGCGAGATGCTTAAACTGCGCCCCAAGGGCAGCAAGTCCAACCGTTTCCCCAAGCATATTATCATTCTGGCGAAGAACAAGATGGGCCTCAAGCACCTCTATCAACTGGTGTCTGCGTCCAATCTGAAATATTTTAAGCGCGTACCCATCATTCCCAAGACGGAACTGATCGCCCACCGCGAGGGTCTGATCATCGGCTCGGCCTGCGAGGCTGGCGAACTCTTTAAGGCGGTGGTGGATCATAAGGACTGGGCGGAACTCAAACGCATTGCCTCGTTCTACGACTATTTGGAGATTCAACCCATCTGCAACAATATGTTCATGCTCCGCAATGGCGAGGTGCAGTCCGAGGAGGATTTGCGGGAGTTCAACCGCACCATTGTCAAATTGGGCGAGGAACTGGGCAAGCCCGTCTGCGCCACCGGCGACGTGCATTTCCTGAATCCGGAAGATGAGGTGTACCGTCATATCCTGCTGGCCAGCAAGAAGTTTGCCGATGCGGATTCCTCGCTGCCGATTTATTTCAAGACCACCGATGAAATGCTGGAAGAGTTCAGCTATCTGGGTGAGGAAAAGGCACATCAGGTGGTTATCGATGATCCGCGCCATATTGCGGATCTGGTGGAGGAGATTGAACTCCTGCCGGCAGGTCGTCTGTTCCCGCCGCGTCTTGAAAACTCCGAGCAGGAGTTGAATCAGCGCGTTTGGGACAAGTGCCACGCCCTCTACGGCGACAATCCGCCGCAGCTGATCATTGATCGACTGAACGTGGAGTTGGGCAGTATTCTGGGCAAGTACGACGTGGTGTATATGTCCGCTCAGAAACTGGTGCAGCGCAGCCTTGAGAACGGCTATCTGGTGGGTTCCCGAGGCTCGGTGGGCTCGTCTTTGGTTGCCTATATGTCCGGTATCACCGAGGTCAACTCTCTGCCGCCGCACTATCGCTGCCCGAAATGTAAGAACTCTGAATTCATCACCGACGGCAGTTACGGTTGCGGTGCGGATATGCCCGACAAGGTCTGTCCCGTGTGCGGCGAACCCTACGTCAAGGACGGCTTTGATATTCCTTTTGAAACCTTCCTCGGCTACGGTGGTGGTAAGGTGCCCGATATCGACCTGAACTTCTCCGGCGAATATCAGGCTCGCGCCCACCGTCACGCCATTGAGATGTTCGGCGAAACCCAGGTGTTCCGCGCCGGTACCATCGGTACGCTGGCGGAAAAGACGGCCTTCGGCTATGTGCGTAAGTACTTGGGGGAGCGCGGTGAAACCGCCGGCAACGCGGAGATGAACCGTCTGACCCAAGGCTGCGTGGGTGTGCGCCGTACTACCGGTCAGCACCC
>JAZLIB010000078.1:0-5878 GCA_045617185.1 Vescimonas sp. | reverse complement strand
CGATAGCCCTGGTTTGCCAGAGCAACGCCCAAATTGACTGTAGTCGTTGTCTTTCCAACACCGCCTTTTTGGTTTGTAATAGCAATTATCTTACACTTATCCATGGTTTTTCCTCCTTTCATTTTCATCTTGCGTCACGGTCGCACGGTTTTTGAAAGTACTGCTTGAATTCTTTAATATCATAGCCTTGAATGTCGCAGGCGATCTCAAAAGCGTGTTTGCTACCACCTTCAGGAATATCAAACCAGACGTCTTCACCGTTCTTAAAATCAATACGGCCGGTGTTGTTTCCGATATCCTCGTCAGCCCATCCATAATGAATTAACACATCAGGAAAATGCTCGGATATTTTCTGGATAATGAGTGGAACACCGTCCCATGCCGTATTGAATTTCAGTTTTCCACCACACGGATCTTCTGTATAACAGTCGTAGGCATTCCACTTAGTACCCCAGTTCGCTATGCACCATTCGTACCAAGTTGTTGCACCGTATTGTCTGAAGTTATCCACGGCAGTCTTACCGGTTTGCAAATACATTTCAAATGGTTCATACTTCGTGAACGATGCTATCCGTTCGTCAGATAAGTTTGAATCGTATTTGCCAAACATTCTTTCGTTATTCAGCATAGCCACAAGAAGTTCAAATTCGTTGGAACTCATTTTCTCAAGCCCGTAGTCTTTTGTATTCGGATTGACAGCCGTCAGATAGATTTCAATTCCTCTGTCTGTTTCAGAACCGCTTGTGATATTAAGACTTTCTGGCATAGGGATTAATTTGTTGAAGTCCACACTTCCGTAATCCTGTCCGTCTGCTCTCAAAAATTCCATGATTTCTTTGGAACGTTCTCTGCTACATTCAAGCTCTATAATATTGGTAACGTGATTAGGCATACTTTCACCCCCTTTCTTTTGTATTTGAATCTTTACGACCCACCAAAACCCAAAAGCTGTTCTTTTGAGCTTTGGTCGTTGCATGTCATTTGTCCTCAACCCCCCACATGCAAGAGGAATACATCAGACGCCCGATAGCGAATCGGGTCCATGGGAATCTCACCCCCGCCGGGTTCTCCGCCAGCTCCGTAGAGAAGTATCATTATCGCCCGAGCCTATTGTGGCCGTATCCGTAGCTACCGGATATTTCGGAAACAGTTTCGGATTCGCTCCCCACCTTATGTTCCGCTGATACCATTTGCGGCAGGTGGATCGTGGCGTACCTTCGTGCGGCTTAGAGTTTTCACTCCTGCTCAGGTAACGTATCTGATGAATGTGTATTAATTTGTCAATGTACACGGGTTCAAAAAATCCCCTCACTTACTACGGAAACTAAACGGACTTTTGGGGGGTCAAAATCAAAAAGTTTTTCAAATTTTTTAAAAAAAGCCATCCGCCCCTCTTACAGATGGGCCGGATGGCTTTGACATATGCGATTGAAATAACGCGATACGCATTCATGCTCACATATTAGTAGCAATAACATCGTTTATGGTGTTGTAACAAGGAATAATACATGTAACAACCACCTAAGAAATTAGCAAGAATTTGAATTTATTTTTTGCGCAATTAGCAGAATGGCAATTTTCATTAGCAAAAACAGCCCAGTTTTTGCTAATTATTAGCTAAAAAAACTAGGCTGTTTAGAAATATTCAGGTTTGACTAACAGAGTTTTCACCTAAAATGTGCAAAATTATGACGATACTAATCTCTTGTTTTCAGAAATAAAAAAAGCCCCAAAACCCGCATTATTATACGGATTTTGAGGCACTGGCACCCTGTGCGCGATTCGAACGCGCGGCCTTTCGCTTAGGAGGCGAACGCTCTATCCAGCTGAGCTAACAGGGCATATATGAACTTCTGACGATTACCCGTCAAATCGAGAGTTATTTGTTGCATGAGAACCTTAGGAGGCGGCCGCTCTATACAGCTGAGCTACTGAGGCATATCACTTTTCGTATTTTACTATCCCCCGCGCCCTTTGTCAACGCAGAAAACGGCAGAAATGTGCGAAAAATATACGGCAGGCTATTGCATTTGGCGCTATATGCGCCTATAATATCAAGGTTAGTGAGTTTAATTTACCCAAAGAAAGGGGTTTTTCCTTTGCAGAACGAAAAACTGAGAAATGTTGCCATTATTGCCCACGTTGACCACGGCAAAACGACCCTGGTCGATGAAATGCTCAAGCAGGGCGGCGTATACCGTGAAAATCAGGAAACGGTGGATCGCGTCATGGACTCCAACGATCTGGAGCGTGAGCGCGGCATCACGATCCTCGCCAAGAATACCGCCATTCAGTACGGCGACACCAAGATCAACATCGTTGACACTCCGGGCCATGCCGACTTCGGCGGCGAGGTAGAGCGTATTCTGAAGATGGTCAACGGCGTTATCCTGCTGGTAGACGCCGCTGAGGGCGCTATGCCTCAGACCCGTTTCGTGCTCAGCCGCGCTTTGGAACTGGGTCACCGCGTCATCGTGGTGGTCAACAAGATTGACCGTCCCGATCAGCGTATTCACGAGGTCATTGACGAGGTACTGGAACTGCTTTTGGATCTGGACGCTACCGACGATCAGCTGGATTCCCCCATGCTGTTCTGCTCCGGCCGTCAGGGCATCGCCAGTTACTCCCCCGATGTGGTGGGTACTGACCTGAAGCCTTTGTTTGACACCATTCTGGTCTATATCCCCGCTCCCGAGGCCAATGTGGACGCACCTTTCCAGATGCTGGTTTCCTCCATCGACTATAACGAGTTCGTGGGCCGTATTGCTATCGGCCGTATCGAGCGTGGTACCTTGAAGCAGAATCAGGAGATCGCCGTTTGCAACTACCATGATCCCGATGCTCCCGCCAAGAAGGCCAAGGCCGTGTCCTTGTACGAGTTTGACGGTCTGGGCAAGAAGGCCGTGGCCGAATCTACCGCCGGTAACATCATTGCTCTGAGCGGTATCGGTGACATCACCATCGGTGATACCATCTGCGCTCCCGAGTGCGTAGAGCCTCTGCCCTTCGTGAAAATCAGCGCTCCCACCATGGAGATGACCTTCTCCATCAACGACTCTCCCTACGCCGGCCGTGAGGGTAAGTACGTTACCTCCCGTCAGCTGCGCGACCGTCTGTTCCGTGAAACGCTGAAGGACGTGTCTTTGCGCGTCACCGAGATTGAGGGTGCTATGGACGCTTTCAATGTGGCAGGTCGCGGCGAGATGTCTTTGTCCATTCTGATTGAAACCATGCGCCGTGAGGGTTATGAGTTCCAGGTGTCTCCTCCCCGCGTACTGTATAAGACCATTGACGGCAAGAAGTGCGAGCCTATGGAGCGTCTGGTGGTAGACGTCCCCAGCGAGTGCGTCGGCTCTGTCATTGAGAAGATCGGATCTCGCAAGGGCGACCTGCTGGAGATGAATCCCGTGGGTAGCCGCATGAAGCTGGAGTTCCTTGTTCCCTCCCGCGGTCTGTTTGGTTACCGCAACGAGTTCCTGACCGATACACGCGGCGAAGGCATCATGGCCAGCGTGTTTGACTCCTATGCACCCTTCAAGGGCGAGATGAACCGCCGCAACACCGGCTCTCTGATTGCCAGCGAAACCGGCGAATCCATTACCTACGGTCTGTTCAATGCCCAGGAGCGCGGCGTACTGTTCATCGGTGCCGGCGTGAAGGTCTATGAGGGCATGGTCATCGGTGTCAGCCCCAAGCAGGAGGACATCACCGTGAACGCCTGCAAGAAAAAGCAGCAGACCAACACCCGCGCGTCCGGCTCTGACGATGCTCTGCGTCTGGTACCGCCTCGCAAGATGAGTCTGGAGCAGTGCCTTGAGTTCCTGGCAGACGATGAGTTGTTGGAAGTTACGCCGGAGAATCTGCGTATCCGCAAGACCATCTTGGACAAGGAAAAGCGCATGAAGGCCACCCACGGCGGCAAGAAAAAGTAAGATAAACCATAAAGGAGAGATACCGCAGCGGTATCTCTCCTTTTATCACAAGCGCAAAAAATGACCGGAGAAAATCTCCGGTCATTTATCATTTTAAATTGTACTGTATCAAGGCAGGATCCGACCGATTCCCACAAAGCAATCGGCATAGTAGCCGCTGATCGAATCCGTGGTCACACCGTAGCTGCAGCTGGCATGAATAAAAGTGCCGCCGCCAAGATAGATACCCACGTGGGAAATGCCGCCCTCTGTGTTAAAGAAGATCAGATCGCCTGCTTCAGCCTCAGACAGAGATACGGGTGTGCTGACGGCATACTGATCGCTGGCGCCGTGAGCAAGGCCGTAACCGAACTGGGCAAACACCGCCATGGTAAAGCCGGAGCAGTCGGTGCCGGAATAACTGGAACCACCGTAGACATAGGGCGTACCCAGATAAGTGTAAGCCTGTGCCACGATTGCCTGACGCAGATCGCTGCTCGCGGAGATATCACCGGTATGTGCAGTATAGTTGCTGCCGGCGGAGCTGACAGACTCTTCCTCGACAGGCTCTTCCCAGCAGGTGGCATCGGTGCCTTCATAGTCAGCGTAGTGAACGGGCTCGGCATAATCAGCACTGACATAGCCGGTGGTATTATCGAAAGAAACTTCGTACCAACCGTCACTAATGTCCTCCAGATAGACGACCTTACCGCTGTCGATAACGCGCACTACATCGCCGTCAGGTTCAGAGCGTACATTCAGATCCCCCGATGCCATCACACCGTCATACTCTTCCAGCAAAGCGGCACGCACAGCAGCAGCCGCAGAGGTATTCGCCTGCTCACGGGCAGCGTCTTCGTCAGCCACGCGCTGTTCCTGCTCCTTGACGATTGCCTGAGCCGTCAACTGCGTCAGGCTCAGACTATCTGATTCAGCCAACAAAGCCACATTCAGAGCAGGGTCATGATTCACGGCGGCAGCGGAACTGCCGATGATACCGGCATCTTCCATAGTCTGTGCAGCCACCTGATAATCGTTATTTTCTTCTTGTTTATTCTCGTCGGCATAGGCAATGGCGGCGCTGGAAACCAACACGGAAAGTGCCAGACCGAAACTTGCGATTTTTCTTGTAATCATACTTTACAACCTTTCTGTCTTCCTTTATTCTTCTTATCCAAGCAGTATCATACCACAACTCTTTCAAAAAAGCTACAGAAAAATTACAATTTGATTACAATTTTTGCAAATTGGTAAAAATGACGGCTTATATTTGGCCACAATGCACAAAGAAACGGACGCAGTATGCGTCCGTTTCCCTCAGATTCTGTTGTAAATCAGCGAATTCCGAAGAAACGTTTGCCGTTCTCGAAAGTGATTTCCTCCACCTCCTGCGCGGTCAAACCCTTGATTTCGGCAATTTTTTCCGCTACCAGATGAACATAGCCGGAATCATTGCGCTTACCGCGGTACGGCACCGGTGTCAGGTAGGGGCTGTCCGTTTCGATCATAATGCGATCCATGGGCACCTCGGCGATAACTTCCGGTGCTTTGCGTGCGTTTTTGAATGTGATCGCGCCGTTGAATGACAGCATCCACCCCATTTTCAACAATGTCCGCGCGTCCTCCACGCTGCCGGAATAGCAATGGAACACACCTCTCATCTGCGGAAATTCCTTCACGATGGACAGTGTGTCGGCATGCGCCTCACGATCATGGATAATCACCGGCAGATCCAGTTCTGCCGCCAGTGCCATCTGCGCGCGCAGTACCTGCTGCTGCCATTCGCGGGACGGATTTTCCTCCCAATAGTAATCCAAACCGATCTCTCCGATGGCCACTACCTTATCGTGCTGTGCCAGTTGACGGAGCGTGGCAATGTCGCCGTCGGTAAAGTCGCCGCAGTTCTCCGGATGGATACCCACCGCGGCATATACATATTCATATTGTTCCGCCAAGGCCACCGCCTG
>JAZLIB010000077.1:0-7848 GCA_045617185.1 Vescimonas sp. | reverse complement strand
ACCGTCACCGCCAGCGCCTCACCGCGCAGACGGCGGCCTTGGCAATCGGGGCAGGGACACTCGCCCATATACTCTTCTATTTCCTTTTTAGATGCCTCGCTCTGGGTTTCCTCAAAACGGCGCTCCAAGTTGTTCACAACGCCCTCAAAGGGCTGATACAGTACCCCCTTACCGCGGGGCTGGTCATATTCCAGTTCCAGTTTTTCGCCGTCCGTCCCGTAGAGGATAATATGTTTCACCTTATCGGACAGTTCTGCATAAGGTGTGCGCAGAGAAAACTGATATTTCTTGCTCAGCGCCTCAAAATACATACGGGAAATACCGTCCGAGCGGATGGAATTCCAGCCGGGCGCCGTGATGGCACCGTCTAAGATGGACAAACTCTCGTCGGGAATAATCAACGTAGGGTCGGCTTTGAGTTGCACGCCGAGGCCCGTACAAGTCGGACACGCGCCGTAGGGATTATTGAACGAAAACATACGGGGTGTCAGTTCCTCGATAGAAATACCGCAGTCGTCGCAGGCATAGTTCTGAGAAAAACTGATGTCTTTTTCCTCACGCAGCAGATTGACTGTCACAATGCCGCCGGTAAGGGAAGACGCGGTTTCCACGCTGTCGGTCAGGCGCTGGGCAATATCACCGCGGACGATCAGACGGTCTACCACGATGTCGATCTGATGCTTTTTGTTCTTTTCAAGGGCAATCTCCTCACTCAGTTCATAAAGATTGCCGTCCACCCGCACACGGACATAACCGCTGCGGCGGGCATCGTCAAAAATCTTGGTATGCTCGCCCTTGCGGCCCCGCACTACGGGCGCCATGATCTGAATGCGTGTACCCTCCGGCAACGCCATGATCTGATCGATGATCTGATCGATGGTCTGCTGCTTGATTTCTTTCCCACACTTAGGGCAATGGGGCGTACCGATCCGCGCCCACAAAAGGCGCAGGTAATCGTAGATCTCTGTCACCGTACCCACAGTAGAGCGGGGATTTTTACTGGTGGTTTTCTGATCAATGGAGATGGCGGGTGAAAGACCGTCAATATAGTCCACATCCGGCTTGTCCATCTGTCCCAAAAACATACGGGCATAGGAACTAAGGCTCTCCACATAGCGGCGCTGTCCCTCGGCATAGATGGTATCAAACGCCAGCGAGGACTTGCCGCTGCCGGAAAGTCCGGTCAGCACCACCAGTTTATCGCGAGGAATGGTCACATCAATATTCTTGAGGTTATTCTCCCTCGCGCCTTTGATGAAAATTTCTTTCTGCATGGTTCTTGCTCCTGTTCATACTTTTCCTCAGGCGGCCGCCCTACGGTCAGTATGGTACAACAATTTTTTTATGTCAATCTACAACTTCTGTTTCCGGTTTGCAGGCAACTAATTTCTCTGTCAGTCGAATGGCGCCGCGGCGCAGAAGTTCAATATTTTTCTCGTCAAACACACGGTCTTTGCCCGTGTGGATCTTATCCATATAGTAGCCAAACACGCGGCTTTTTTTCAGCGCACATACGCCTACGCCACGTGCAAAATTGCGCTGGTCTGAGGGGTAAAAACCAAATGAGCGCACCACTTCCACCGTTTTCCCCTCCATCGGCAAAAAAGCATCATCTAAAATAGAAAGCGCGGTATTGTCCTTTTTTAATGCCTTGCGAGGGAACAATTGTATACTGTCTCCATCGCTGACGCAATCGAAATTGATGAGTAGTTTCTCTTTTCTGGCTATCTTGTGCCGATCGGCAAAACCGCCTGATCCGAATAGCCCCTTTTCTTCGTTGTCGAAATATATCACGCAGACCTTGTCACGCAGTTCCTTCGGCATGGTCAGTAAAATCTCCGTCAATGTGACGATACCGCTGGTGTTGTCGTTCGCCGTATGCTTATTGGCCTTGCCGTCCATCAGCCACCAGATGCAGAAAAGCAAGACTGCATCCATACATAGCGGCGGCACCCACATAGGTGAATTCAACAGCTCCGCCGCGAACATCGCCCCGAAAGCAACCGCAAACATGGGCAACACCAGCAATAGCTGATACACCAAGTACCAAAACATGTTCCGCGGCGTAATAAAATTGGGTATAGGCAGCACGGCGCAGGTGTCATAATGGGCTGTAAAGATCACCTCTGCCGTTTCGGGATCCCCCACAACAATATTGTAATTGTTCACCACATTTTTTGCGAATTCGACCTGTGCTCGATAGCCTTCCTCGCGCAAGATTCCACACAGCCAATCCCGAAATTCCTTCTTCTGCTTAGCACTTTTCCTGACTTGAAAGCGCTCCAATATAGCCTTTCCCGTTTCTGTCATAAGTGTTTCTCTCTTTCTCTTATCAAACAACGATATCCGCCGTTTTACCGCGCAGCAGCGTCAGCAGATCGTCAGGCTTACATTGCACCTGATAACCGATCTTGCCCGCCGATACCATAATGGTATCCAGTTTCAAGGCTGTTTCGTGGAATACGGTGGGAAACAGTTTCTTCATACCCACGGGACTGCAGCCGCCGTGGACATAGCCGGTTAAAGGCAACAATTCCTTCTGCGGCAGCATGGCAACAGACTTCTCTCCCACCGCCTTGGCGGCTTTCTTCAAGTCCAGATTTTCCGCCACGGGAATATCGAATACATAGTAGCCGCCGGACGCACCCTTTGTCACCAGAGTTTTAAACACGGCACGCACATCTTGACCCAGATAGGTGGCCACCGACACGCCGTCAATGGCACCGTCTGTGGGGTAAGTATGGGCGGTATATGGGATTTTCTTCTGCTCCAAAGTGCGCATCACATTGGTCTTTTCCTCTTTATTTTTTGCCATGATTCTCACCTCTTGCTAAAATAACGGCCGCTGCCAGTACGAAGATAATACCGATCACCGTCCATACGGTGGGTGTTTCGTGATAGAAGATAATGCCCGTCAGCGCGGCTACCACCGGCTCTACATTGGCGATCACCGCGGCAAGACCGCTTTCCACGCCCTCCAAGCCCTTGGTGTAGAAAATGTACGGCAGCACGGTCGCCACCACCACTAAACCGATAGCGCCCCACGCGCCCATAGGCTGACGCAGGGTCTGCACCAAGGCAGGAACATCCAGCCAGATCAGCGACACAAAACCCGCCACGAAAAATGTCCAGTAAATCATGGTAAAACTCTCATAATGGGCAAGGCCGTAGTGCGCCATGACGGTATAGCTGGCATAGCACAGACCTGCGCCGATGCCCAGCAGGAAACCCTTGAGTGAAATCGTCAAGTCACCGCCCACAATACCGCTGACCAGCGCGCAGCCGATCAACGCCAGTATCAAGGACAGTATCTTTCGTTTTGTCAGCGGCGCTTTCCACAGTATGGCGCTGGCAATCACCACAAAGGACGGTGCCAGATACAGCAAAATTCCCGCTACCGCCAATGAGCATAGCATCTGGCAGGAAAAATAGGTCCATGCCAGACCGATCACACTCAGCGTACCGCTGACGAGAAAAATCGGCAGATGTTTCCACTTGATACGAAACACCTGCGGGCGAAACAGCGCAAACACCACGCTCATCAGCACCAGCGATCCCATATTGCGGATAAACACGCGGTTTCCCATAGTCACGCCCGCCTGCGCCATCATACGGTTGAATACGCCGATAAACCCCCAACAAGCCGCACCCAATACGACATAGAAATAGGATATATATTTCTTCATTGTCTTTCTTTCAGTTCTCTTTTCTCAGTTCAATGATCTGATCACGCAGCATGGCGGCTACCTCGAATTCCAGCATCTTGCTGGCCTGCTTCATCTCTTTCTCCAAACGGGCAATGGTAGCCTCCCGCTCGGCGCGTGACAGTTTCTTCTTGCTGATCACAGATGCTTCTTCCGCGCTATGGCTGATCTCCACCATTTCACGTACACTCTTGCGGATGGTCTTAGGTACGATACCGTGAGCCTTATTATAGGCATCCTGCTTTTCGCGGCGTCGCTCCGTTTCCGCCATGGCGGCTTTCATGCTTGGCGTAATGGTGTCGGCATACAGGATCACCAAACCCTCCGCATTACGCGCCGCGCGACCAATGGTCTGAATCAGGCTGGTTTCGCTGCGTAAAAAGCCTTCCTTATCTGCGTCCAAAATCGCCACAAGGCTTACCTCGGGCAAGTCCAAACCCTCACGCAAAAGGTTAATACCCACCAACACATCGAACTCGCCCAAGCGCAGATCGCGAATGATCTCCATTCGCTCCAGCGCCGCCACATCTGAGTGCATATACCGCACGCGAATACCGATACTCTTGAAATGATTGGTCAGATCCTCCGCCATGCGCTTGGTCAGCGTAGTCACCAGCACGCGCTCGTTCTTTTCACAACGCTTGTGGATCTCCTCCACCAGATCGTCGATCTGTCCCACCACGGGACGCACCTCCACCTTGGGATCAAGCAGACCTGTGGGGCGGATCACCTGCTCGGCGATCTGATCGGCATTCTCTTTTTCATACTCACCGGGCGTGGCCGACACAAAGATGGCCTGATGGATATGCTCCTCAAATTCCTCAAACTTGAGTGGTCTATTGTCAAAAGCGCAGGGCAAACGGAAACCGTACTCCACCAGACTCTGCTTACGGGCATGGTCGCCGTTATACATGGCGCGCACCTGCGGCAGCGTCACATGACTCTCGTCTACAAACAACACAAAATCGTCTGGGAAGAAGTCCAATAGCGTCATAGGCGGCGAGCCCACGGGGCGGTTGCCGATAACGCGGGAATAGTTCTCAATACCGGAGCAGAAACCCAGTTCCATCATCATTTCCATGTCGTACTCCGTACGCTGACGGATACGCTGAGCTTCAATCAACTTGTCGTTTTCCTTGAAATACTGCACCTGCTGCTCCAGTTCCTCCCGAATATCACCGATGGCACGTTCCATCTTCTCTTTGGAGGTAACATAGTGGCTGGCAGGGTAGATGGCCACATGCTGCAGAGTGTGCAGGGCCTGCGCCGTCACGGGGTGAAATTCAGTAATGCGGTCGATCTCATCGCCGAAGAACTCTACGCGGATAGCGCGATCCTTATAGTAGGCGGGGTATATCTCCACCGTATCGCCCCGCACGCGGAACATATTGCGTCCAAAGGCGATGTCGTTGCGCTCGTAGCGATCCTCCACCAATCGGCGCAGCAGTTCGTCACGGTCCATAGTCATGCCCGTACGCAAGGAAATCATCATGCTGGCAAAGTCATCCGGCTCGCCTAAGCCATAAATACAACTCACCGATGCCACCACGATCACATCACGCCGCTCCAGCAGCGAGCAGGTGGCCGACAAACGCAGTCGGTCGATCTCCTCATTAGTCGAGGCATCTTTCTCGATGTAGGTATCTGTATGGGGAATATACGCCTCCGGCTGATAGTAATCATAATAAGAAACGAAGTATTCCACCGCATTATCAGGAAAGAACTCGCGGAACTCCTCACAGAGCTGAGCCGCCAGTGTCTTGTTATGCGCCAGCACCAGCGTAGGGCGCTGGATCTTTTCGATGACTTTAGCCATAGTGTAGGTCTTGCCCGATCCGGTCACACCCAAAAGCACCTGTGAGCGCAAACCGTTTTCGATGCCCTCGGCCAGCATATCGATTGCCTGCGGTTGATCACCGCCGGGCTCATATTCAGAAACTACTTTAAATGCGCCCATGGTGCGCTCCTTTCCTGATCAATTACGGGTTATTCCAGCATACCGCTTTCGCGCATGGACACAAAATCTCCATCGGCCACTATGATATGGTCGATCAGTTTAATGTTCAGCGGATAAAGGATGTCCTTAATCATGCGCGTCACATAAATATCTTCCTCTGATGGCAGCGCAATCCCGCTGGGATGATTGTGTGCCAGTTGTACCATAGATGCATTGGAGGCCAGAGCCCGCTCCGCCGCCTGACGGATAGACAGCGGTGCCACATTCACATCTCCCTCAGCCAGACGATGGCAGGAGATGACCTTACACTTCTGATCGAGGCAGGTCATATAGATAACCTCACGGTGTTCATTCTGCAGCAATCGCACGAAATACTGTCCCGATTTTTCCACGGAATTGAGGATTTTATCTGCCTTTTCACTTTGCACAATGCGTTGATACGCCGCGGGAATCAGTTTCAGAAACAGTGCTGCGTTTTCACCTATACCCTTGACCTTCATCAGTTCCTCGACCGGTGCATGAACCACTTGCTCCAACGTGCCGAACTGTTTAATCAAACGGTGTGCCGTTTCATTGGTATCCACACGGGGGATCACATAAAAGAGCATCAGTTCCAGCACCTCATGGTCGGCGAAACTCTGCAATCCATGCTGACGGAATTTCTCTTTTTGGCGCTGTCTGTGTCCTTCGTGAATATTTTCCATGTGCTCCATCCTCCCATTCGGATAGAAATTTATCTTAATAATGTAGTATACCACAAGTACACCTGTTCGACAAGCAGAATTGCCATCAAAAAAGTACGAAGTGTGCTGCCATTTATCTCTTGTGAATTGCGCAGCAATGTGATAAAATGAATAGGTGTATGCGGGTATGGCGGAATTGGCAGACGCGCTGGATTTAGGTGATGTTACCTTGGTGAAGGTTTTTCAATTTCGCTTGATTTCTTACGAATAATCCTATACAATAAATAATTGCCGAGGATATCCTCGGCCGTTTATATGCGGGCGTGGTGGAATTGGCAGACTCGACGGATTTAGGTTCCGTTACCCTAGTGGTGTGCGGGTTCAAGTCCCGCCGCCCGCACCACTATATCTGACTCAAACTGTTGTCAGAGTAAACCCCCGAAATCGACATGGTTTCGGGGGTTTTGCATTTAAATTTACATGGTGCAACTCTAGAATATTAATATTGTGATTTCATACTACTAACTCTTCCAAACTATTGTTCTCTATTTTCTAATTTGCGTAACTTATTGTGTTCTTTTATACGCAAAACCAATTAGATGCTGTAAATAAGGTGCCTGTATTCACTACATAACAGGATAAGGAAAGCAGCAGGAGTATCCCCTCCTGCTGCTTTTGATTTAAAGTTTTTACTTTGCCACCTTCACGCTCTTGTAAAATATTACTGGATTCTCAGAATCTGCTCATCTAACCGTTATGTCATTCGGTCCTTAGCGGCTATAAGATACACAGTGTACCCATCATCGCGTAGTTTTGAATATAATGCACTCCCATCATAGGGTGTGCACTTTAGTCCTATAATGAAATCTAATGGATTTACACTAATGTTGCATAGTTCTTTACTCATTTTTTTGTAGCCTGAAAGACCATCATTAAAAGTAAATGCTTCTTTTATAATGCAACCGGAATTATCAATGATAGCTGCAACATGTTTTCTCTTACCAATATTGACACCAACAAAATACATAAGTCATTTTTTACACATATCATTATAGTACTATCTAAAAGGTTATAGTCAAAGAATACAGCAGGAGATTAAACTCCTGCTGTATTTAATATCTTTACCAAAAACTATTTGACAACCTTAGCAGGCAGCACGCGTGCAATTCTCTTGCCGAAGCTTGCGGATTCCACGCCGTCTTCACCTTGGTATTTTCCATATTTAACAAGGAATTCGCCTCTTCGAATTGTGTGGATAACACGGCCTCCAGATGGGAGGTCTTGATATATCGAATACTCCAATCCGTTTTCTCCAACACCATCCTCTTGATACTTGGGATAGTGTAGATTGTCTAATGTTAAATTGTAACTTGCTTTAGGATCAACTATCGTTATATCCGCATCATACTGCTCTAGGATATAGCCTTTATGTTTGTCACATCCAAAATAATGTGCAGGATTATGGCAAAGTACCTCTACCATTTTCTCGAGTGTGATTCTTCCT
>JAZLIB010000076.1:0-6834 GCA_045617185.1 Vescimonas sp. | reverse complement strand
TTCTATGCGCGCCTATTGGTTGAATAAATAATAACGTAATAAAAGGAAATAAAAACTATGTTTGTTGTAAATATCAACGGCAAAGATTATGAATCCGCCCACGACAAAAAGCTGCTGCGCTTTTTGCGTGATGATCTACATCTGACCGCTGCCAAGGACGGCTGCAGTGAAGGTGCCTGCGGCACTTGTACAGTGTTGGTGGACGGCGTGAAAACCAAGGCTTGTGTTATGTCGTTGAGCAAGTTGACGGGTAAGAAGGTCGTCACTGTGGAGGGTATCGCACCCGAAGAAATGAAGATCTACGAGCATTGCTTTGCCGAGGCAGGTGCCGTGCAGTGCGGCTTCTGTATCCCCGGCATGATCATCTCCGCCAAGAGCCTGCTGGATGTGAACCTCAATCCTACCCGCGAGGATGTGAAGAAGGCCATCCGCGGCAATCTGTGCCGCTGCACCGGCTATAAGAAGATTGAGGACGCTATTCTCATGGCAGCCGAGTTTTTCCGCGAGAAGAAAGAAATTCCCCCTCAGCCTACCGTGCTGCACATGAACGAACGCTTTAAGCGCATTGATGCAGCGGAAAAGGTAAACGGCACCGGCATTTTCGCCGACGATATCTATATCGACGGCATGCTCTACATCAAGCCTGTCTACTCCAAGTATCCCCGCGCCCGCATTGATCGTATCGATGTCAGCAAGGCAATGGCACACCCCGACTGCGTAGAGGTGCTGACCAAGGAAGATGTGCCCTGCAACAAGATCGGTCATATCAAGCAGGACTGGGATGTGATGATGGGTGTGGGCGACATTACTCGTTATGTGGGCAATGTAGTCGCCGTTATCGCCACCAACAAACCGGAAATGATGGATGAGATCGCCGGTTTGGTGGAGGTAGACTATACCGAGCTGACACCTATTACCAGTCCCGCCGATGCCCTGCGAGGCGATGCACCGCTGATCCACGAGGACGGCAACATCATGAGCCGTGCCAATCTGGTGCGCGGCAACGCCGATGAGGCGATTAAGAACTCCAAGTATGTGGTCACCCGCAAGTACAAGACCACATGGCAGGAGCACGGCTTTATGGAGCCGGAATGCTGCGTGGCTATGCCAGAGGGCGAGGACGGTTTGCTGATCTACACCACAAGCCAGTCTGTCTACGATGTCCAGCGCGAGTGCGCTACCATGCTGCAGCTGCCTCTTGAAAAGGTGCATTGCCATGCGCCGTTGGTAGGCGGCGGCTTTGGCGGCAAGGAAGATATGTCTGTGCAGCAGTACGCGGCTTTGATGGCTTGGGTGTTGAAGAAACCTGTCAAGATCAAGTACACCCGTCAGGAATCCCTGAACTACCATGTTAAGCGCCATCCCATGGAGATGGAATTCACCACCGCCTGCGACGAAAACGGTATTCTGACCGGCATGAAAGGCGTCATCATCGCCGATACCGGCGCATACGCCTCTTTGGGCGGCCCGGTACTGCACCGCGCCTGCACCCATGCTGCCGGCCCCTATAACTATCAGAATATTGATATCTTCGGTATGTCCGTGTATACCAACAATGTGGTGTCCGGTGCCTATCGCGGCTTCGGTGTCAGCCAGAGCTGCTTTGCTACGGAGATGAACATCAATCTTCTGGCAGAGATGGTGGGCATCGATCCTTGGGAGTTCCGCCGCCGCAATGCAATCAAGCCCGGCGATGTACTGCCCAACGGTCAGACTGCCGATCCCAACACCAACATGGCGGCCTGCCTGGACGCACTGAAGGACGAATATTACAAGCATCCCTATGCCGGTATCGCCTGCGGCTTCAAGAACTCCGGCACCGGTATGGGCAAGAAGGATATCGGCCGCGTGCTTCTGAGCGTGGAGCAGGGCAAGATCCATATCCGCACCTCTGCCTCCTGCATGGGTCAGGGTATCGGTCAGATGGTACTGACCGAGATCTGCCATGTGACAGAGCTGGATCCGGCACTGTTCGTCTTTGAACACGCCGATACTGTCCGCACCCCCGACTCCGGCACTTCCACTGCCTCCCGCCAGACCGTGGTCACCGGCGAGGCTGCCCGCCGTGTGGGCGAGAAGCTGAAGCTGGCGCTGGACAGCGGCAAGACTATTGCCGATCTGGAAGGCCAGGAGTTCTTCGGCGAGTATTCCGCCAAGACGGATCCTCTGGGTGCCATCAAGGAAAACCCCATCAGCCATGTGTCCTACTCCTATGGCGTACAGCTGATTGTGCTGGATGAGAACGGCAAGATCACCAAGGCGGTTTCCGCTTTTGATGTGGGTACGCCTGTCAACATCCAGTCCGTAGAAGGTCAGATCGAGGGCGGTATGGTCATGGGTATCGGCTATGGTGTTACCGAGAAATTCGAGTGCGTGGACGGCTATCCCAAGAGCAAGTTCGGCACCATCGGCTTTATGCGTGCCGACAATGCGCCTGAGTTGGAGGTCATACTCTGTGAGCCTAAAGAAGAGGACAAGCTGCCCTTCTCTCTGGGCGCCAAGGGCTGCGGCGAGCTGTGCATGATTCCCACAGCACCTGCCTGCGCCCATGCTTACTATCGCTATGATGGCAAGTTCCGTCAGGTACTGCCTCTGGAGGATACACCCTATCGCAAGAAGTAAAAAATATTCTATATGCAAAACGCAATCTTGGTATAACCAAGATGGCGCGTTTGTCATGGTAGCAAGGGGTGTATCTCGCGCCAAAGGCGTCGGCAAGAAAAACGGAATCTTATCCTATCCTCGTTTAGCGGTACAAAATACAGACCAGAAACTTAGGTTTATTCCCTATTTAATGCGGCTCAAAAATTGACAAGGATATACAGCAGAAAAAGACTTGCAATAACCAATACGTATGGCATACTGCAATACAACTGAATGAAGCGCAATTCTCCCCTTTCAAAGCATCACAGCATCATAGCGTCACTGCTCCGGGAGGGGAGAATGTTTGACAGCATCAAATAATCACCGAGTATATGCAATGTGAGAAAATTTCTGCATAGCATCAAAAAAGCGTCATTTTGACAGAGTATCATTGCCGCATATTTTTATGGTTCCAAAAGATTGCAAATAACACTTCGGACTACCAAGTTCCGTGGATAATGATGCTCTCCTGCAGAAACGGGAGAGCATCGTTTTTTATGTTTTTTTATATGGCACAGCCGAACTACATCATCTGCGCCTTGATTTTCTTTTTCCAGCACCGATGGCACATAGCGATATAACTGTCGTTTCCACCCAGAAATATCTGACTGCCTTCTGTTATGACTTTCCCGTCTTCAGCGATACGGGCATTGACGGTGGCTTTTCTGCCGCAAGCACAGACAGTCTTGATCTCGGTGATAGAGTCGGCCAATTCCATAAGCCGCTGTGCACCGGGGAAGAAATGGGTGAGGAAATCTGTTCTCAATCCAAAACAAAGCACGGGGACATCGTCCTCGTCAACAATGGCGCGTAGCTGGTCGATTTGTTCCGGCGTGAAGAACTGCGCCTCGTCGGAGATGACCACGTCAAATTTTCCGGCCTTTCTGTATTCGGTGATAATATTTTGTTCTGGTGTAATGACCTGCGCAGAACGCTCAAGACCAATGCGGCTGCGTATGATATCTGCACCATCGCGCGTGTCGATACTGGGCTTGATCAGCCATACAGTCATGCCTAACTCTTCGTAGTTAAACTGCGTAATAAGCGCCTGCGCGGACTTGGAGGAGCCCATGGCTCCGTATTTGAAGTATAATTTAGCCATGATTTCACCTCAATTATTGTCTATGTGAGCCTTTACACGCTCCATAATAATATCAAGAGCCACTAAGTTATTTCCGCCCTCCGGAATGATAATGTCAGCATTCCGCTTGCTTGGTTCAACGAACATCTCGTGCATGGGTTTGACGGTGGTGAGATATTGGTTGATAACGCTTTCGAGATTTCTGCCTCTGTCCCGCACATCGCGGATAATTCGACGGAGGATACGTACATCTGCATCAGTATCCACAAAAATCTTGATGTCCATTTCGCGGCAAAGTTCTTTGTTCTGGAAAATGAGAATACCTTCGACGATGATGACCTTGGAGGGATAGATGGTTTTCGTTTCGGCCAACCTGTCATGAATGGAAAAATCGTATATCGGGCAGGTGACACTATACCCGGCTTTCAGTTCCCGCAAGGCGTCAATGAGCATGTCGGTGTCAAATGCATCAGGATGATCATAGTTGAGTTTGCAGCGATCCTCGAAGCTCATGCTGTGGTGCGCCTTATAGTAGTTGTCGTGATTGATTACCGAAACATCGGCCCCAAAACGCTCGATCAGTTTCTGGGCTATGGTGGTTTTGCCGCTGCCGGTTCCTCCGGCAATACCGATAACTATAACATTGCTCATGTTTTCTATCCCCCTTGTGATCGGTTTAACCCTGTTTCATATTTATTATATCATGCTTTCTTCAAAAATCTACTGTTATTCGACGGCTATATGGTTTGACATTTTGCCGCAATGCTATATAATCTTATCCGTAAGCATAAATAAGCCGGAAAAATAAGGAGTATACATCATGAACACTTATCTTGATATTTCTCCCGAAGTTCAAAAAGCTTTGGCCGAAGGCAGACCCGTTGTAGCACTTGAGAGCACCATCATCTCCCACGGTATGCCTTATCCGCAGAATGTGGAAACCGCGCTTCTCGTTGAGCAGACTATCCGCGATTATGGGGCTGTTCCTGCCACCATTGCCGTGATCGGCGGCAGGTTGAAGGCCGGAATGACCCGCGAGGAGATTGAATATCTTGGCAAGGCGGGGCGGGCAGTAGCAAAGGCCAGCCGCCGTGATCTTCCTGCGTTGGTAGCGAGAAAAGCTGACGGTGCCACTACCGTGACTACTACTATGATCATCGCCCATATGGCAGGAATTAAGGTCTTTGCCACCGGTGGCATCGGTGGTGTACACCGCGGTGCGGAAACCACCATGGACATTTCTGCCGATCTTGAAGAACTGGCACAGACGCCGGTGATGGTGGTCTGCGCCGGCGCAAAATCCATTTTGGACCTTGGCCTTACGCTTGAGTATCTGGAAACCAAAGGCGTGCCCGTCATCGGCTATGGCACCGATGAACTGCCTGCATTTTATACCAGAAAGAGTGGCTTTGGCGTTGATTACCGTGTGGACAGCCCTGCTGAGTTGGCGGCCATGTTCCGCGCCCAGCGTGAACTGGCGTACAAGGGCGGTATGTTGGTGACAAATCCGATTCCCGAGGAATATGCGATGGACAAGGCTGTGATTGACAAGACCATTGAGCAGGCAATCGCCGAATGTAATGCGCAGGATATTCACGGAAAGGAAACGACACCGTTCCTGCTCGCCCGTGTGGCAGAGCTTACCGGCGGTGACAGTCTGGAGAGCAATATCAAGCTCGTCATTAACAATGCGAAGATTGCTGCGCTTGCCGCCTGTGAATTGTCTATACAATAAATGTTGTTGAAAATGACGAAAACTTATCGTCATTGTGCATATATAGAGTAAACAAAAAGTAAAAGCCTGTCCGTATAAAAAGGACGGGCTTTCTTTTTGACGGCGAAAATTGGACATATTTCACAAAATGCTTGCTATCGGAGGACGGCTTTGCTATAATGTGAAGCAAGGGGGGAGACCCTCAAAATTAAAAGGAAGGTATGACGAACATGAAAAAGTTTTTGGCTTTGATTCTGGCTTTGGTTATGGCACTGTCCTTGGTGGCATGTGGTGGCCAAGCCGCATCTGACGGTAGCACAGGTGACGGTACCGTGGACCCCGACAGCATCGCTGATGAAATGACCAGCGCTGACGGCAAGTATGAAATTGCATTTGTGACCGATGTCGGCCAGTTAAAGGATAAGTCCTTTAACCAGGGTACTTATGACGGCGTGAAGCTGTTTGCCTCCGCCAACGAAAAGTCCTACAAGTACTATCAGCCCGCTAACGGCGCTGAGGCTACTGATGATGACCGCTACGATGCCATGAAGGCTGCTGTTGACGCCGGCGCCAAAGTCGTTGTTTGTGCCGGTTTCATGCAGGAAGGCGCTCTGACCAAGATCGCCGCTGAGAATCCCGAAGTCGCTTTTGTCTTTATCGATGGTTATCCCATCGGTCTGGACAATGTGGCCGGTATTGCTTTCTGCGAAGAACAGTGCGGCTATCTGGCTGGCTATGCTGTTGTTTCTGAAGGCTACACCCGTCTGGGCTTCACCGGTGGCGGCGGCGGCACCAATCCTGCCTGCTGTCGTTACGGCTACGGCTTCGTGCAGGGTGCCAATGACGCTGCTGCCAAGAAGGGCATCACTGTTGATATGAAGTACAGCTGGCAGAATGGCGCCTCCTTCAGCGCTTCTCCCGAACTGCAGACACAGATCTCCGGCTGGTACGAAACCGGTACCGAGATCGTCTTTGCCTGCGGCGGTTCCATGTTCCAGTCTGTCGCTGCTGCTGCTTCCGCCAATGACTGTGCTGTGGTCGGTGTTGACGTTGACCAGAGCTACGAGTCTGAGACTGTTATTACTTCTGCTATGAAAGGCCTCGCTGAAGCCGCTTCCTGGGCTATCGGCAAGGTTTATGAAGGCACTTTCGCCGAGATCGGCGGCAAGGGAACCAGTCTGGGTCTGGCCGACAAAGCTGTTGGTCTGCCTACCGATACATGGTCCTTTGGCACCTATACCGTCGCTGATTACGAGGCACTGTGCGCTGAGATCCTGGGCGGCACTGTTGCCATCGACAACACCGCGATCGAAGCTGACGGCATTGCCTCTGTTGAATTCACCAATGTGAAGGTCGATTACGAGTAATTTGTCAAACCGGCACCGTGCAACAGCAC
>JAZLIB010000075.1:0-12243 GCA_045617185.1 Vescimonas sp. | reverse complement strand
CCCAGCCTACTTGAATGATCGTTCGGTGGGCAGCTCGGAGGCGGTGGCACTTGTCCGCTTTCCTATCAGCACCCTCACAGCAAAATGGGCGCCTCTCTGAGATGTTCGGCAGACGGCTTCCTCGTCGACGCATTTTCAAATTACCAATTAGTATAACCTGCTTTTTTGCCCTTGTCAATGGGTTTTACTGCACTTTTTGGCGCAACTGCGATACAGTATCCGCAATATTCACCGCGCCGCTTTCCACTAAGCGTTCATGACTGCGAAACCCCCAACTGACGGCAACCAAATCCATTCCGGCATTTCGGGCCGTGGCAACGTCCACCTCACTATCGCCCACATAGACAGCACCGCCCTTGTCCGCACCCAGCACCTCCAGCGCATGATACACCATATCCGGTGCCGGCTTGCGGGGTAATCCCGCCTCGCCGAAGGCCGGAATTCCCGAGAAGAATTTTGCCGCCAGCGTTTTCACCGCACCGTCCGGCTTATTGGACACAATAGCCACCTTGCATCCGCTTGCCCGCAATTCGCCCATCAATTCTGCGATCCCCGCATAGGGAGCGGTCTTGATACAGGTGTGCGCCGCGTAGTAAGACTTATACTCCGCAAAAATTTTCTCGAAATCCGGCGTTGCCTCACCCTGCGGCAGGCAGTAGGCGATTAGATTTCTTGCGCCGTTTCCGGTGGCATCCTTGACACGCTGCGTATCGCAGGCGGGATAGCCGTACATTGCCAACGTATGGTTGACCGCGTCGCGCAGATCAGCAATAGTGTCGAGGATCGTACCGTCCATATCAAATAAAACTGCTTTATATTTCACGTTTGTATACTCCTTATCTTTTTATGCCGTTTTCCCTCCAGCAAATGCGGCAAAATCAGGCTTGCCAGAATCAGCAATATGCCGATCACATCTACCGCCGTCATTTCCTCATGCAAAATCAGCGCTCCCGTGGTAGCCGCCACCGCCGGGTTCACCGCACACAGCAACCCCGCCGTTTCCGCGTTGGTGTATCGCTGTGCCACCGGCTGCAGGGTAAAGCCAAATCCGGTGCACGCCACCGCCAGCGCCAGAATCATCAGCCAGCTTTGGGGCGTGGGCGGCAGATGTGGCTGCTCCCAGATAAAGGAGGCGATCAGCGCCAGCGTGCCAAGCGTACCCACCTGCACGATACCGAGGGCAAGCGTATCCTTCTCATGATGAGAAAATCGATCTGTCAAAATGATACCGCAGGCGTACAAAACCGCCTCCAGCATGCTCAGCAGTTCGCCGTTGCCGAAATGCAATCCCTGCCCCGTCCAGTTCAGCAGCAGCACACCGCATACGGCACCTGCCGCACTGACCAGTGCCACCGCCGCAGGTCTATGGCGCAGCAATACCGCATTCATCAGCGGCACCATGATGATCGCCGTGTTGACGAGAGCCGAGATGGTAGCCGCCGCCGTGGTATGCGCCGCCGTCACCTCACAGCTCATAATGGCGAAAAACAATACGCCCAATACCATACCCCGCCACAATGTAGAACGCTTGACACGGATAAGCCTCCGGCAGAACACAATGGCAAGCAGCACAAACGCTGTCAGAAATCGCATGAACAGCAGGTTGAACGTGCCCATCTCCCGCAGGCAGTATTTGGTAAAGATCAGCGATGTGGCGCGCACGGCGATCACGCACGTCAGCAGTATTTCCGCTCGCCTTTTCGTCACACGCCACACCTCCTCTGTCATCTTTTATCGTTCATTAGTATATGCCCGATTCCGCCGCAGGTAAAGTGCGAATCGCCACAATCTTACAAATTTTTCTATCCAAAAGTAAAGAGAGCCTTGCGGCTCTCTTTGTCATATATCGATATTTTACAGACCCAAGCCCTTCTGCAGATTCACCACAAAGTCCTGCACATTGGTCACAATACCGCGTGCTGCCAGACTGCCGCGATCGGCCAGTTTGTTCACCATAAACTCGGAGATATCCACGCAATAGAAATAGACCTGACGCACCGTACCGTCGGGCATCACGCGATAAGATGGCGTCATATTGCCCGTAGCGATCGTGTGGAGCATAGTGGCCATAGAGATCACCGTGGTCGCATCGCGCACCTGATTGCGCATGGCATCCTGCGCCTCGTACACGTTACCGTATATGCAGGGCAGCGGGCCGTCATCACGAATGGAACCAGCCAGCACATAAGGCACACCGCAACGCTCGCAGGCGGCAATAATACCGTCATCAGTTTTCTCCTGACGCAGGAACTCCTCCACGCTGCCATGATAACGAACGCGGTTGAGAAGATCCAAGTGGTTGTAATGTCCGTTGGGCTGAGATCTCTGGCTGTAGATATCCTGCCCCAATGCGGTACCGAGATAAGAGCCCTCCAGATCGTGAGTGCCCAGCGCATTACCGGCAAGAATCGCGTCTACGTAGCCGTTTTCGATCAACTTGACCATAGCGTTACGCGCATCGCTGTCGAAGGCAAAAGCAGGGCCCATGACCCACACGATCTTGCCGTGATCACGTTCGTGGCGCAACAACTCATACATCTCATCGTAGTCGCGGGAGAATGCGGTTTCGCGGCTGCGGCTCTGACGGAAAGCGAACACATCGCCCGCCTCCTCTTCTTCGTGGAAGCCGTTAGGGTAAACATAAATGCCGTCCTCGCACTTTTCGGTGCGGCCCGTCACCACCATATCGCCCTTTTTCAGAAGACGGAACTCACGGACATAGATCTTGCCGTTTTCAAAGACGGGCACACAGTCCATGCGGCTCTCCTCGGCAAACAGCCACTGGCCGTTTATCTTAAAGTATTCGGGGAAAATGCTCATGGCGTGATACTGCTCCGGCGCCACGCCGTCTTTCGGTGCCGGCATCAGCACAGCATCAGGGGCGTTAACGAACTTTTCCTCGGTAAAATCCGGTGCAAAATAGGGTTTCAGTTGAAACATGGGAATTCCTCCTTATGCTTTTCTCAATCCTCAAAATCCATATTGTACTTTATTACACGTTGAAACGGAAGTAGATCATGTCGCCGTCCTTGACCACATATTCCTTACCTTCGCTGCGCAGTAAGCCCTTTTCCTTGGCGGCGTTAACACTGCCGCAGGCGATCATTTCGTTGAAGTTAATGGTTTCGGCGCGAATGAAACCGCGCTCGATGTCGCTGTGGATCTTACCGGCCGCCTGCGGTGCCTTGGTACCCTTGCGGATGGTCCACGCGCGGCATTCGTCCTTACCGTAGGTCAGGAAGGAGATCAGACCCAACAGATCGTAGGAACACTGGATCAGGCGATCCAGACCGGACTTTTCGATGCCCAGTTCTTCCAGGAACATAGCGCGGTCCTCTTCGTCAAGCTCTGCAATGTCCTGCTCCAACTTGGCACAGATGGGCAGCACCTGTGCACCCTCCTTGGCAGCAAGATCTGCCACCAGTTTGAAGTAGGGGTTGCTGTTCTGATCGGCAAAACCGTCCTCATCCATGTTGGCAGCGTAGATGATGGGCTTAAGGCTCAGAAGATCGGACGAGGCAATCAGCGCCATGTCATCATCACTGCACTCGAAGGTACGGGCAGACTTACCGGCATTGAGATGCTCGGCCAAAGCCTTAAATACCTCAGCCTCACGCAGGAACTTCTTGTCGCCTTTGGCGGCCTTAGTAGCCTTTTCAATGCGGCGGTTGACCATTTCCAGATCGGCCATCACCAGTTCCAAATCGATGCACTCGATATCACCCAGAGGGTCAACGGGTACGTTGGTACCGGCATCAGCTACCACGTGCATAATGTTCTCATCGTCGAAACAGCGCACCACGTGTACGATGGCATCGGTACGGCGGATATTCTCCAGGAATTTGTTGCCAAGACCTGCGCCCTGCGATGCACCTTTCACCAGACCCGCGATGTCCACGAACTCGATAACAGCCGGCGTCTTTTTGTCCGGCTCGTACATTTCGGCCAGTTTGTCCAGACGCTCGTCCGGCACAGCCACCACGCCCACATTGGGCTCGATGGTGCAGAACGGATAGTTGGCGCTCTCAGCACCTGCGTTGGTAATAGCATTGAACAAAGTGGACTTACCCACATTGGGCAGACCAACGATACCTAATTTCATTTATCTCTATTCTCCTTTATTTTTTCTTTTATATCAACGGTTTCAGCATTTGGTGTTTTTCTTTTTACACCATTTTTACGCCATTTGCGCATGGAGTTATGCCCTCTATGCTCTTCACACCGATTCCAAAGACACTTTAAGATTTTATACACTCTGCCTGTTAGTGAAATAATCCGGTAACTTTGTGGTGTTTTAGGTGGCTCCTCTCGTCAGGGCTGTTTGATGTGACTATACTCCGGTGTTTTATTCACTGTCAGTGTTCGATTCTCAAAATCAACCGTGCCTCACCTTTGAGGTTTTCCCTTACAGATGAGCTTCTTTCCACCTACACAAAAAAGAGCACATTGGAACATTGTTATCATAGCATATTGTGCACTTTTTCTCAAGGCATAATCAAAACTTTTCTCTTCTGCTTTTGTGAAACGAATCCTATATGGTTCGAGTCCAGCAGTCTCCACCAAATCCTCGGAAACTTCGGTTTTCGGGGATTTTTATTTTGCAGTCACATAAATTTGATTAATATTTCCCAACCTGTCACAGAGCGCAAAAAAGCAGACGCCATGGCGTCTGCTTTCTTATGTCTTTATCAGTAAAGATTGTGTAATCAAGCGTTTTTAATCCTTATCTTCAATATCTTCAATTGCGGCAACAGAATCAGCCAGCTTACTGCTGGGTTTGAATACAACCACCGTAGTCGCAGGCACAGGCATTACTGCTCCCGTTACGGGATTTCTGCCCTTTCTGGCAGCACGACGGCACAAGCGGAAACAACCGAAACCATTCAGTTTTACCATTTCACCGTTAGTCAGTTCGTCACTCAGGATATCAACAAATGCATCAAGCAGCTTTGTTGCTTCTCGCTGCGAAGCACCCGTTTTCCTTGCCAGCTCTGATACCAAATCTCGCTTTGTCATTTCTTTTTCCATTTCCCACAACTGCACTGCAGTGTGTATTCTCTCATCGATTATGCTGCAGCACTCGCGCACAGCGCACAGTTACACGGCTTTGACCGCCCCAGGTGCAGGTGAACAATGTCAGATCCCAATCGCCTTCTGTGATCATTTCTTCCACATCGGTGGGTTGTAAAATCTCCAGTTCCTGTACGCGATAGACAAATACATGCCCGTCAACATCTGTGAATCGGATTTCATCTTCCAGCGAAAGATCTTGCAGCCTTCCAAAATGATTGCTGTAATTATGTGCAGCTATAACCATATTATCCATATATGCCGAGCCGGAAAATCGTGCCGGGGCAATCTGAAGCGCAGCATAGCTCCATTGATCGATTACCGGCAACACCAGTTTCAGTGACGGTAATTCCAGCATACCGATATAATCCCAGTCTCCAATATGTCGAACAGGCATAGCCGTATTGGGATCTCCTGAAAAAGTCTTTTCATCCTGATTCGTCGCCATATCGTCAGACAAGCGAATCAACGCATCATACGATTCCCTGCCCGCAGCATTATCTGTCCATAAATTATAAACTACCAGTCCTAAAGCAAGGGCAAGCAAAACGGCGCCAATAACGATAAAGGCAATTCCCCGTTTATTCATGTGCCGTTCCTCTGCGCCGCACAATAATGCCGATGAGCAAACTCAGAAGTCCGCCACAGGCAAGCACCGGCACCGGCCACCACAACTGACCCGTCTGTGGCAATTCCGGCGGCGTATGAGGTGTGGGAGGTGTAGGGGGCGTAGGAGTGTGCTTGACGAACGTATACTTTGGTATCGCCGTGGCATCGTATGTCCACGTATCATCGCCGTCATGATCAGGCAAACAGATCAAGAAAGGCTCGCAGCTGTAGGTATAGTCGCCATCATCAACATCGTGACCCACTGCCAAATACAAACCGGCTTTCAAACCCGAGAACAGACATTTTTCATTTTGCACCAAAGCGGTAGACATAGGTCTGATATGATTCGCCTTGACATAGGCAGCCACGTTCTTGGTCATAGCGCCCCAGTCTTCGCTGTTCCGGCAACTGTTGATATCACGCTTGAAGCCGGAAAACACATCGCTTAGAGTGAATACGGCATACTCATCAGAGTCTGCAACGCAGTAAAGGTCAAACCGAGCGCCATTTTTGTAATTGATCGTCACTGACACATTTTGGGTCAGATCAATAGGGTCGATGGCCATCGTCTGTACGGGCAGAATTGCCAGGACCATCATTAACAGCAGTATCAGACTTTTCCATTTTCGCATGACCATCTACTCCTTTCTTTTCTGATCTTTTCTTATTACGGGGTAAAAATACAATTAGCAGCAACGCCAGCAGCAGCGGCGCGGCCAAAATGGGTGCCACCAGAAGTGGCTCTATAATAATTGCTTCAGACACAACGCCTGATGTATCCACAGCTTCTACACGGTGTCCACGCACCAGCAGTCGATGCGTATTGATACCATAGGGGGTACAAGTCACCAGTGTACATAAATCCTGTCCGTCCTGAATGGCCAGATCTTCCGTTTCCTCCGGCAGGACGATGCGGATCTGATCTATCTCATAGGCAAGGACCTCATTAAGGATATGCAGCGTAAAGGTATCGCCTTCGTGGAGCTGGTCGAGATTGGTAAACAACTTAGCACTGGGCAGGCCGCGATGTCCGGACAGCACACAATGCGTGCTGCTACCGCCCACAGGCAGCGAACTCCACTCTACATGACCTGCGGCAACCTGCAGAATGGCCTCGTCCGTGCCGTGGTAAATGGGCAGGTTGACATGGATACTGGGAATTTCAATGTAACCCATTACGCCGCTATTGCCGATGTTTAACTGACGATTATATCGAGCCATCTGCTCATCGGAAAGTTTATGCTGACCACCGCGCCATTGCTGATTATATGACACGGCCTGATCCCACATACGTTCATATTCGTCCTCGCTCATGTTGGCCGTCTGTTCAACGTAGGTGGCGATGGTCTTAGTGGCATGAAATGAATTCCAGTAATTGGCAATACTGGGGTACAGCAGTAAGGACAGCCCTGCCAAGAAAATAAGAATCAGGCATATCGTCATTCCGTTCTTCTTTTTTTTCATTGCCGGTGTTCTCCTTAGTGCTGCACCACCGGAGAGGGAGAGGTGCTCCCTCTCCGGCAGGCAGAAAACATATCAAAATAGATACACGTTGAAAGGTGAGATTACTTCTCGCTCTCCATGCGCTTCTTAGCAACCAGCATCACAGCTGCGCCGACCAGCAGGATACCGCCGACAGCGTAGAAGATGGTGGTACCGATACCACCGGTCTCAGGCAGGGTAGCACCCTTCTGGTTCTCGATGGTCAGCTCGAATGCCTGGTCAGCGGAAACATACTCCACGCCGGAGGTATCGCCCGCAGCAACAGACCAGGTGCACTCTTCCTCACCGGTAGTCACGGATTCGGGAGCGGTCCAGGTGATGGTGAACACGATGGGCTTCTCGATGGTGTTGTAGCCAGCGGGGGTCTTGGTTTCGGACAGGGTGTACGTGCCGGCGCTCAGACCGGTGAACATCACTTCACCGTTTGCATCGACCATGGCAGCAACCTCGGTCTTGCCATCAGTGCCTTCCTCGGTGAACTTGGACTCCATCTTGTACTTCTGCGTGGTGCTTGCATACTGATCAGCATTGCCCTTTACCAGAACAAAGACATCCTTGTCAGCATCGGTTGCGGGAACATAGGGACGATAGGTAACGTCATTAACGGTCACAACGCCGTCGCCAGTTGCAGCAGCGTCAACAACATAGCCTGCGGTTGCACCGGCCTCTGCGGGCTCCATCTTATCAGCGGTAGCAGGATCCTTAGTATAAGTACCGTTCTTCAGCAGGTAGTATTCGCCGTTAGCATCTTCGGTGAAGACTTCCTTGTAAACAAGGACCTTCTTCACGGTATCGCCGGACAGAGTGAACTCAGCACCGTTCAGGGGCTTATTGTTCTCGTCAACCTTGAACAGCTTGACCTGAGTGGTATAGGTGATGGTGTAATCCTCGGGGGTCACGCCCTTGGGATCGACGGTCTTATCCTTGGGGAAGCCGGGATTATTATCATCAGTGGGCTTGGTCTTATAATCTTCGTTGGGGTTGTTGGAGTACTTGACATCAACTCCGTTGGGGTTGCCAGCATCACCGATAGCGGCTTCGCTGTTAACAGTACCGGAGTAATTCACAACAACGCTCTTGCCTGCGTTAGCAGCAGCATCAACCAGAGCGATCTGGAAGGTGTAGCCATCTGCATCGTACTTGACGGAGTAATCAGTGCCTTTAGTTGCCTCTACGCCATCAATTTTGACCACGATGTCCTTATTGAAGGTCAGACCATCGGACATAGTATCGCGGATGATGAAGAAGTAATATTCATAGTCAGGAGCGGCAGTGGGAACTGCGGTGGAGATTTCATAATTCACGACATCGCCGATAGCAGCGTTGTTGGAATCAACCTTGGAGCCATCGTCTTCCACGATCTTCTTCTCGACTTCGGGAACTTCGTTCTTCTTAGCGATCTCGAAAGTACCCTTCTGAGTCAGCTGCAGCAGAGCCACATTGTAAGCGTCTTCGGAACCAACAGTTTCGGTGGTATCCACAACCAGATAGTAACCGGCATCCAGTTCGCTCTGGCCGTTTACAACAGCCACACCGTCACCCTTGACGAAATCCTCAGCCAGCTTAGCAAATGCCTTGGCGTTATCGGACTTATCAGCCCAGCCATCACCACTCATGGCCTTTGCCACATCAGCTGCGGTCTTGCAGTCAGCGAACACATTGACGCCCTCAACCTTGAAAGCATCGTTGGCCTTCAGAGCTGCCAGGAAAGCGTCGGCATCAATGCCATCGCCCCAGACGATATTACCCAGTTCAGTAGCATCTTCAGCCTGTGTACCGCTAAAGATCTGGTAAGCGGTATAGGTGTGATCATTAGTGGTAGGTGCGGTTTTTGCAGCAAAGGCTGTGACACTCATAAGTGAGAATGTCATGACCAATGCCAAAAATGTTGCAAACAATTTTTTCATTTTCTTTTCTCCTTCTTTCTTATTTTCAAATTGTTTGTATCTACGTATCTATTTTGGATTCTTCCGGCGCGTGTCAGTTTTCGCCGCAGATAGAGGCTTTATCTGTGCCTCCCTTCCGCTTTGCGCCTCAAGAAGTATCCACATACAAAGGCGCTTGCCGTCAGTATTGCGCCCAATGTATAAATAGGAACCAGTCCAACGCCACCGGTTTCCGGCAGTGCGTATGCCTTGGAGTTATACGCCGTCAAGGTGTAAATCGGCTTTCCCTGTCCGTCAGACACCATGCCTGCTTCGGTGGATACACCGAAGACGAGATCTCCGATTTTGACCACACCCTCGTTGCAGGCATCGGCATAATACACAATGGACTGCTCCGCGGTGGCAGCGTTCATCACGATGGCCGGGGTCAGTTTTGCAGATTCTGCAGAAGTAACTCCGCTAAGTTCTCTTACAGTGTATCCAAGCGTGGACACATCCTCGTTCTTGCTCTCAAGCGGTACAGTAAATGTGCCGTTCCAGTTATTGCTGTCATTCAGACGCAATGCCCAGACATTACCGCTCTCGTCCAAAACGGGCTGGCCGTTCTGATACAGCGCCACATAAACATCAAGACCGTGATAGTCATTGCCAATAGCCGAATCCCAGTTCTTGACAACGGGAATATCTGCCGTATAGGTGACCTTGTCGTTAACGACCTTCAATGTTTCGTAGGAAACACCGTTGATTCCGGTATAGCCGTCACGCAGATAGCTATATACCTTTTGATAACCGTCGGAAGTAACGTACTCGATCAGGTCCTTGCCGTCGGTGTCTTCACCGATGGTAAAGGTGCAATCGGTATCGCTGCTATCCTCCTGATAACAGTTGGTGTTACCAGTGCCCGTTACGACGGTCATTTCCTTCATGTAGAACTCGGCATTGTCGCCGACCTGTTCTTCCACACGGTATGTGCCGCGGGGCAGATTGGGAATCACAACTCTGCCTTCGGTGCTATTGGCATTCACGGTGACGGTAATGGGATCGCCGGTATCGACGAACTCACCGTCCACCTGCCGCTGCAGCTTGAAGGTATAGGTCTGTGCCGCGTTGGACTTCAGTTTCTCGGTCAGATTCTTGATGATGGTGATCTTACCGTCCACCACATTGACCTTGTGGATATTCGTGGAAGTTTCGGGTTCTGTCACTTCCTTGCCGGGGCCGGGTGTACCGTTGTGCACGTTCTTTTCGCGTACGCTCTCGCCATCGCCCTCGCCGATCTTGTACGGCGTGTAGACAACCTGCAGCGTGTAGGTTTCCACAGCGTTGCCGGTATGGGTGGTCGCATGCTCATCAAAGCTGCTGCCGTCACCGGTCTTGGTCAGCGTAACGGTAAAGTAGCCTACCGGACCGTGGCTGCTGGCATCGTCGTAGGTGTACGGGAGCGTCAGCGTTTCGCCGTTAAACAGCTTTTCCCAATCGGCTTCTGTCAACTCATCGCCCCATGCGTAAGCGGGGGTGAAAGTGGCATTTTCAAGACCCGGCGTGCTGCTTGCGTTGCTCTTGTTATGTACGTTGTCGCCGTTGTCCACCAGCTTGGTGAATTCCAGCTGATCATACAACGCCTGAATCTTTTCCGGTATACTGACCTTGTCGCCCAGGAACACGGTCTCCTCGCTGCTGACCTCGTTCATCGGCAGCAGATGGACATTGACGGTGGGTGTTTCCAGATCAGTGGAAACCTCCGTTTTATTGTTCCTGATCAGCGAAATGTTGGCGGACTTGTTGGTGTCAATGCTGTTGCCGCCGATAAAGTCTTCCTTGGCTTTCAGGTAGATACGACCAGTCCATTCGTTGCCGGAATTCAGCGCCTGATTGTTCCACTCCACATACCATGTGTCGGTTTGGGAATTGTATCTGACTGTACCGTACTGACCGTTAGACGGTCTGTAATTAAGCACATTACCGTTCAGGTCAATGATGGTACCGTTTTGCAACGCCTGATTGTTCTTCGGGTTGATGGGATAGAAGCTGTCGCTGATCTCATCGACGACATTGGCCTGGTAGTTATGATTTGTCTTTTTTGCGACACGGAACAGCATCTGTGTCATGTACTTGGTCAGATCGCCGGCATTCTCTGCGGCATAGCTCCAGCTGGAATCGGTAGCCGCATCTCTCAACATCTGGCTGCCGCCCTTAACATTTGCAAGGGACAGACCAGCAGTGACAATGGTTGCATTGCGGTTGTTGTTCTTCAAATTCTGTGCAGCCGATCTGACATCATTCATTGAGCCGCCATTCGGTGCGCCATCGGTAATCAGGATTACATATTCATTCTTACCGGTATTCAGATGATTTCCGTTATGACCGGTCTTATTAATATCGGTACCATAATATGTTCCGCTTAAATGATTAAATGCGTAATCCTGGCGGGTACCACCACTACATTCAATACTATTAACCGCAGTAATTACTTTCGTAACAGCAGAACCGTCAGTACCCAAGTTAAATTCCTTGCAGCTTTCCACATACTTATCAAAAGTCTCCAGACGAATGGTGGCATTCGAATTCATGGAACTCAGCGTATTACACAGCATGGCCGTTGCCTGCTGCAGATCGTGCAGGCGGTTATACTGGCTGCCGGTATAAAGAATATACTGATGGCTGCCACCGTAATAGCTGAGGTCGTTATGAATCTTGCTGCTGCTATCAACACTAAGATTGTCAATGCTGCCGCCGTTACACTTATCATAGTTGCCACTGGCTGCATTGTCACCTTGGTTATAGCCAGCCGCAGAAGTGGCATATCTCACTATTTTCCCGTCGTTTTTGGTATTATGCGCATCTCCGTCGGCACTGTTCTGTGCTTTGGCATAGTAGGAGGCATCCTGATATACCCAGCCGCTGCCGTCCCAGAATATCGCATAGACTGTGGCCGTATTGTTGGAGCCATCGCCATAGTCATCGGTGACGATGTAGTAGACCTGATTCTTATCCAAACCTGCTGCATTCAAGCGGTTATTGTTTCCGGAGTTCTGCAATGTGACGCGCTTACCGGAGTCTGTCAACTGGGCGGGGAACAGCATGGAGTTGGACTGGTCGACCACCAGGGAGAAGTTGGTGTTGTCGACAGCATAGTCATACAGGCTCTGTTTCGTTTTCAGATCCACCTGATAGG
>JAZLIB010000074.1:0-2829 GCA_045617185.1 Vescimonas sp. | reverse complement strand
ACCGGTGTTTTCTGGCTGCTGATCGCGCTGTATTTTTACTATTGGATCGGCTCCACATTGGAACGCGAATGGGGCACGGCAAAGTTCAATCTCTACTATTTCAGCGGCGTGTTGCTGACTGTCATTGGTACGGTTCTCGCCAGCCTGATCTCCGGCATCAACTTCACCGTTGCCGGCACAGAATATGTGAATCTGTCCATGTTTCTCGCCTTTGCCATGCTGTTTCCCGATACGCAGGTACTGCTGTTCTTCATCATTCCCATCAAGATGAAGTGGCTGGCCATCGTCGACGGTGTACTCTTTGCCGTTGATATTTTCTCCTCTCTCTTTGCCGGCAATTGGGCAGGTGTGGTACTGCCGATCGTGGCGCTGCTGAACTTCTTCGTGTTCATCTACCCCGAGGTGCACTATTTTGCCGAGCGGCAAAAGTATCAGCATTCCCGCCAGACGGTGCATTTCAAGCAGGCCGTCAAGCAGCAGCAACAGCAGCGCGGCTATCATCATAAGTGCGCTGTCTGCGGCAAGACGGATACGGATTATCCCGATCTGCAATTCCGTTATTGCAGCAAGTGCGCCGGCTATCACTGCTACTGTGAAGACCACATCTTCACCCATGTGCATTTCACAGAGGAAAACTGAAAGCCTTTGAATCAAACAAGAATATAATGAAACCAGCCGAAGAGAAATCTATCTCTTCGGCTGGTTTTTTATGTCAAATTAGGGTTTGTGCATTTCTTTCGGTACATGTTTTTAATTGCCTCCGGGGGGAATCAAAAACGAAATCTCTCCGCTACAAATCCCGTTTTATCCACATCAGCTCACAAAATTCTCACTTCATCATCGGTGTGATCCGCCAGTCGCTGCCGCAGGTGCTTTGCTGCAAATCCGTATATCCCAAGGTATACAAGTCCGTCATGCGGCATTCCTCTCGGAACAATGCCGCCGCAGCTTCGCCTAACTTATCCACATCTGCCGGCTTGGTCAGAATGGGCACTTCCGCCGTTTGTAACTGCCGCAGCAGTTTGCGTCCCATGTCATTTGCCGCCAGCAATCGCAGATAAGGCGGTTTTTCCGGCAGGCCAGGCATTGTAAGATACGCCGCCAAGGCCATGCGCCGCAGGCGGGCATAGGCATAGCGTTTCGTTTTTGCCGTCTGCAAAACTTCTTCCAAAGTGGGTGCTGATTGTATCGCCTGATAGAATCGATGATAGAGGCCTTCGTTACCCCCGTCATAAGGCAGGAATTCTTCCTCTCTCGTACGCCGCAGCTGTGCCAAAATAGCACGCTCACAAAGCGCCATATCTGTCATGCGTCCGGCGCTCATTTCTCGCCACAGAATATCCGCCGCATAGTCGGGCAAATATTGTATAGCCTGCTCGGGCTTGCCCTCGTGCAACCATCGCCGCACCTGCGATGCCGAGGCAATGCCGTCCTTGGTTTCTCCGTCATGAGCTGCACCGATTCGCGGCACAGCGATAGGCTGCAAAGGACTGTTCTCACGCCGAATAGCCTTGAGATATTCAATCGCCAGAATGTTATTCGGCTCATCCAGCAAATCTGCCACCACGCCCAGCCGTTCTTCCACAGCACGCTTTCTTGCCACGGCATAGGACACGCCGCCAGATAACTGCTTTTTGATTTCTGCCGCAAAATCGTCCTCTGCCAGCAGTCCTGCAATTTCCTGCAAGGGCTTCACATCGCCGCATTCGCAGCCGAACGCCAGATGAGTACAACCTGCCATGGTAAGGATCTGCACGCCGCCTCGAGCAAAGGTCTCCGCCGTAGCGTTCGCCCACGGGGTCGGCAATTCCAGTACCAGATCCGCACCGCCCTGCAAGGCCATTTCGGCACGGGATTGCTTATTCACAATGGCAAAGTCACCGCGCTGTACAAAGTTGCCACTCATGGCGCAGACGATGGTGTCTGCCCCCTGCTCGCGCAGGGTACGAATCATCCACTCATGACCCAGATGGAAGGGGTTATATTCACATACGATACCAACGATCTTCATTTTCGTCCCTCCCATGGTTTGATACCTTATTTTATCAGATTTCTCCCCATATTGCAAACTTTCGCAATGGGCTTGATTTTACAGCTAAAAATCCGTACAATAGACGGAGAAATGCAAAGGAGAACAGCACTATGAAAATCGGTTTGCTATACGCCATGCCCAGCGAGATCGAAAGTCTGCTGGCGCAGGAGGGCACCCATCTGCTGCAAACAGTGGCCGGTGTTTCTTTTTATCATATCCGTGAGGATGTCATCGCCTGTTGCGGCGGTGTGAGTAAGGTCAATGCCGCTATGGCGACCCAGCTGCTCATCACCCTCTATCACCCCGACCTGATCCTCAACGCGGGTGTGGCAGGCTGCTTTGAGGAGGTGCCTATCGGTACACTGGTGCTGGCCGAGGGCTTCGTGCAGCACGATGTGGATACCACCGCCGTGGGCGATCCCATCGGCTTGGTGTCTACCGTCAATCAGATCACCTTCCCCACCTCGGACTTGGACCGTGCCAAGGTCGCCATGGACAAAGTGGGTCTGCCCTACCGCACGGGCTTAGTGGCCACCGGTGATTGGTTCGCTGTCCCCTGCGAGCGCACACGGTGGATTGCGGAAACCTTCCACCCCCTGCTTTGCGAGATGGAAGGCTGTGCCGCAGCACAGGTGTGTATGCGCAACGGCGTGAAGTTCATGGCTAACAAGTCCGTCAGCGACTGCTTGGTGGTCAAGCACGATTACTATTTCAATTTTCCCACAGCGATGAAGGATCTCAACCGCGTCGTCATGGCATTTATCGATAATCTGGAGGTTTAATATGGAACGTATTGT
>JAZLIB010000073.1:0-12968 GCA_045617185.1 Vescimonas sp. | reverse complement strand
TATCGCGCGTTCTGAGGCCGCACTGCGGCGAATCAGAGGTGGTACCGCGTTTTATCACGCCCTCTGTCCCCCAAAAGGGACGGGGGGCGTGTTTGTATGAAATTCAAAACAACAGACATAAAAGGAGACAAATCATGCAAATCTATGAAGAGCTGCAGGCTCGCGGGCTGATCGCCCAGGTCACCAACGAGGAAGAGATTCGGGAGATGGTCAATGCCGGAAAAGCCAAGTTCTATATCGGCTTTGACTGCACCGCCGACAGCCTCACCGCCGGTCACTTCATGGCGCTGACGCTGATGAAGCGGCTGCAAATGGCAGGCAACCAGCCTATCGTCCTCATCGGCGGCGGCACCACCATGATCGGTGACCCCTCCGGTCGTACCGATATGCGTCAGATGTTGACCGAAGAAACCATCGCCCACAATGCCGAGTGCTTCAAGAAGCAGATGGAAAAGTTTATTGATTTTTCCGATGATAAGGCATTAATGCTGCGTAACTCTACATGGCTGAAGCCTTTAAATTATATTGAAGTGTTGCGTGATGTAGGTGCCTGCTTCAGCGTAAACAACATGCTGCGTGCTGAGTGCTACAAGCAGCGCATGGAAAAGGGTCTGAGTTTCCTGGAGTTCAACTACATGATTATGCAGAGCTATGACTTCTACTACATGTTCCAGCACTATGGCTGCAACATGCAGTTCGGCGGTAATGACCAGTGGTCTAACATGCTGGGTGGTACAGAGCTGATTCGCCGCAAGCTGGGTAAGGATGCCCACGCCATGACCATCACGCTGCTGCTCAACTCTGAGGGTAAGAAGATGGGTAAAACCGCTTCTGGCGCTGTGTGGCTGGATCCCAACAAGACAAGTCCCTTTGAGTTCTATCAGTACTGGCGTAACGTGGATGACGCCGACGTGCTCAAGTGCATCCGTATGCTGACTTTCCTGCCTTTGGAAGAGATCAACAAAATGAACGATTGGGAAGGCGCTCAGCTCAATGAGGCCAAGGAAATTCTGGCTTACGAGCTGACCAAGCTGGTTCATGGTGAGGAAGAGGCTGATAAGGCCAAGGCTGCCTCCCGCGCACTGTTTGCAGGTAACGGAAACACCGAGAATATGCCCACTACCGAGCTTGTGAACGATGACTTCGGCGGCGGTGCTATCAATGTAATGAATCTGCTGGTCAAGTGCGGTCTGTGCGCCAGTAAGGGTGAGGCTCGCCGTCTGGTACAGCAGGGCGGCGTGAGCGTCAACGATCAGAAGGTAACTTCTATCGATGATAGCTTCAGTTGCGAACAGTTTACCGGCGATGGTCTTGTGATCCGCAAGGGTAAAAAAGTGTTCCACCGCGCTGTTTTGGTGTGATAACAAGGTTCTAATGGAAAAACGCGGCAATTGCCGCGGATTGTCTTTGGTCAAAGTAGACTAATAGGGGAGTATATGTTATAATTTACGGCTGATGATTTGAGATTTTTAGCCGTGAAATGAGTTGATTGAATGAAAACGAGTGATTTTAATTTTGACCTGCCGCAGGAACTGATTGCCCAGACCCCTATTGCACAGCGCGATGCCTCGCGTTTGCTGGTGCTGGATAAGGAGAGCGGTGAATGGACGCACCGTCACTTCTTTGACCTGCCGGAATATCTGCATGAAGGCGATTGCCTGATTTTAAATAATTCCCGCGTGTTGCCTGCCCGTCTGCTTGGTCAGCGTTTACCTGGTGGCGGTGCTTGCGAAGTGCTGCTGCTGATCGACCGCGGTGAGAAGACATGGGAATGTCTTGTGCGTCCCGGCAAGAAAATGCGCACGGGTGCGAAACTGTCTTTCGGCGATGGTGAACTGACGGCGGAGGTAATGGAAGAACTGCCCGGCGGTAATCGGTTGGTGAAATTCGATTATGAGGGTATTTTCCTCGAAGTGCTGGATCGCCTCGGAAAAATGCCGTTGCCGCCCTATATCAAAGAGGAACTGCAGGACAGAGAACGCTATCAGACGGTGTATTCCAAGGTGAACGGCTCGGCCGCTGCACCTACAGCGGGCCTGCATTTCACGCCGGAACTGCTGGAAAAAGTGCAATCCATGGGTGTGAGAATCGGCTATGTGACGCTCCATGTCGGCTTGGGCACTTTCCGTCCTGTGAAAGAGGATGAAATCACCGATCATGAGATGCACAGCGAGTACTGTGTGATCCCACAGGAAACAGCGGATCTGATCAACGAAACTAAGAAAAACGGTGGCCGCGTAATCTGCGTGGGCACAACCTCCTGCCGTACCATTGAATCGTGGGCCAAGGAGGACGGCACCATGGAAGCCAGCGCCGGCTGGACGAATATTTTCATCTACCCCGGCTATCGCTTTAAGGTGCTGGATGCACTGATCACCAATTTCCATCTGCCGGAGTCTACGCTCATTATGCTGGTATCCGCTTTGGCGGGTCGCGAGCATGTGTTGGCGGCCTATGAGGAAGCGGTGCGCGAAAAGTACAGATTTTTCTCGTTTGGCGATGCCATGTTTATCCACTAAAGGAGTTGTACTATGTTTAAGGTAATCAAAAAAGAGGGACGCGCACGTCGCGGCGTATTCACCTGCGCTCACGGCGGGGAAGTGCAGACTCCCGTATTTATGAACGTAGGCACGCAAGGCGCTATCAAGGGCGGTGTGAGTGCCTTTGATCTGAAAGATATAGGGTGCCAGATTGAACTGAGCAACACCTACCATCTGCACCTGCGTCCGGGCGATGATGTGGTGCGTCAGATGGGCGGCCTGCACAAGTTCATGCGCTGGGACGGTCCGATTCTGACGGATTCCGGCGGTTTTCAGGTGTTCTCTCTGGCGGGCCTTCGTAAGATCAAGGAGGAGGGCGTGACCTTTGCCAGTCATTTGGACGGTCACCGTATCTTCATGGGACCCGAGGAGAGTATGCAGATCCAGTCCAATCTTGGCTCTGATATTGCCATGGCGTTTGACGAGTGCGTGGAAAATCCGGCGACTTATGATTATGCCAAGGCCTCCTGCGAGCGCACACTGCGCTGGCTGGAGCGGTGCAAGGTAGAACACGACCGTTTGAATGCGCTGCCTGATACGGTCAATCCCGGTCAGATGCTCTTTGGCATCAACCAAGGTGCAACTTATAAAGATCTGCGTATATGGCATATGCAGCAGATTGCCAAGATCGATTGTGACGGCTATGCCATCGGCGGCTTGGCAGTAGGTGAGCCCACGGAAGTGATGTATGATGTCATTGATGCGGTAGAGCCGTATATGCCCGAGGACAAACCTCGCTATCTGATGGGCGTGGGTACGCCGTCCAATATCATCGAGGGTGTAGCACGCGGTGTAGACTTTTTCGACTGCGTGATGCCGGCGCGTAACGCCCGACACGGAAAGCTTTTTACATGGCAGGGAACGATGAATATCAAGAATGCCAAGTATAAACTGGATGAGCAGTCCATTGATCCGGAGTGCGATTGCCCGGTCTGCCGCAATTTCTCCCGCGCCTATATTCGCCATTTGTTTGCGGCGGAAGAAATTCTGGCGATGCGTCTGGCGGTTATGCACAACTTGTATTTTTACAATAAGCTGGCGCAGCGTATTCGTGATGCCTTGGATGCCGGTACGTTTGAAGAATTCCGCAAGGAATATAGCGAGAAATTATCCAAGCGCGTCTGAAAACAGTCAGAAAACTCTTGCCAAAGCTGGCAGAGTTTTGTATAATAACAACATATTTGTAAAAAGGAGTATACCTAATGTTCAATTTGATTGATACTGCATATGCAGCAGCTGCTGCCGCCGATGGTCAGCGCGGTAGCCTCAGTTCTACGATCCTGATGATCGTTGTAATGATCGCAATTTTCTACTTCCTGCTGATCCGTCCCGAGAACAAGCGTAAAAAGCAGGCTGAAGAAATGCGCAGCGCTCTGAAAAAGGGCGATTGGCTGACCACTATCGGTGGTGTGTATGGCCGCGTTGTGGCAATTACCGATCGTACTGTAGTAATCGAAACCAGCGAAGACCGTGTTCGCGTTGAGTTCGTGAAGTCTGCTATTGGCTCAGTGGGTACTTTAGATGAGCAGGCTGCTGCTCAGACACGCGGTGCCAAGAAGATTAGTAAGAAGGAAGAGGCCGTTGAAGAGGTTGTTGAGGAAAAGACTGGAGCCTCTGAAGAAAACGAATAATTCTTGAATAAGAAATTCTCCCCCGAATATGCTTGAGTAGAGCATTCGGGGGAGGTTTTTTTATGTCTAAAATGCAAAATCTATTGGGAAAACGAACGTGGATAGGACTGACGGTAATATTTCTGATAAGCCTGATTGTAAATGCCATTTGTTCGATTTTACTTGTCAAGGGTGTCCTATCGGAATCAGCCGCGGATAAATGTGTTTACATTGCATGGGGCACAGGGGGCATGGTCGGCTCATTCGTGGCTTCTAAAGGAAAAAGCGAAGTGTTACTGCGCAGCGTTTTGCTGGCGGTGATTACGTTTGGTCTGACGTGGCTGCTGGGATTTTTGATATTTGGCACGGTAAGCTTTGGCGGATATGCACCGGGAATAGGTATATCCTTACTGGTTGGCTGCGTATTGGGGAGTTTCTTTCCCGGTAAAAAGAATCATAAGCATCGAGGGAAAGCAGGGAGGAGGAACAGAAAGAGAAGCAGTAAACGCTAACTATACGAAAAAATCATGGTAAATTTATACGAAAATACATTTTTGCAATAAAAAAACTTGACAAGAAATGCATTGAAACCTTAACTGTGCAAAAAACCAATATATAGTGACGCAATTTTAGTTAAAAACCATATCTTGCCTTTTGGCAGAACAACTGAAATTCAATTTTACATAGTTAACATAAATTAGTAGACATAATATTTTAACATAATTTACAAAAATATTTTTATTAGCTTAAAATACTTGCGAAATCATGGATTTTGCCCTATATTAAAGCAAGTGACGTAATAAGGCGTGATTCTATCTTGCTGGCTTGTTTCATATAGTTTGGCGAGGTGAAAACGTCTATGAGGTTACAGAAAATCTTTCAAAGCAAGCAGCTTCGTACGACATTCTGTCCGCAGCTGCTGCTTCTTTGTCTTTGTTTTGTGTGCGGCGCTTTGATCGGTTACTTCACGCAAAAGGCGGTCAGACCGGAAATTAATGCCGAGTTGAGTGGCTATTTACAGCAATATGCTGATAATTATGCACATAGTTCGAATACACCAGCCTCGTTTTTTCAGGTTCTTGCGGTTTATTTTCGTTATCCGTTACTGGCTTTCTGCCTGGGTTTTTGTGCGCTTGGCGTTTATGCGTTGCCGCTTTTGTGTGCTGTCCAAGGCTTTTTTCTGTCGTTTTCTGTTTGCTGTTTTGCATCAGCTATGGGCCGTGCAGGAATCTGCATGGCATTTACCGCATTTGGACTACGCGTTTTGATCACGTTGCCGTGTTTGCTGCTCTTGGCATTGCAGGCTTATAACCGTGCCAGACAAGCGGGCAGAACTGTACGGCAAAAAAGTACACGCTCTGATAAGATACCGGGATCGTACTTTATGCTGCCTGGGATATGCTCTGTGGCGCTACTGTTTGGCGCCTTACTGGAAATTACTTTTATACCGCGCGTTTTTCAATGGGTGGTAGATAATATTTTATAGGAAAGAGGTGACATCGAAATTATGACAGATTACGTTTCCTTGTATCATGAATATCTGGAGCATGAAAAACACGCTGCTGCCAATACGCTTAGTTCTTATCTGCGTGATTTGACACAGTTTCAGATGTGGCTGCTTTCCTCGGGACTTTCTGATTTACGCAAGGTGAAAAAAGACACAATCAGCGATTATCTGATGTCGCTTTCCCGTCAGGGTAAATCTCCAGCCACTGTGACACGCTGCACGGCGTCTATTAAATCGTTTTATAACTTCATGATGAAACAAGGATACATGAAAACCAATCCGGCCAAATCTGTCGCTGCGATGAAGGTGGAACGCAAGTACCCGCAGATTCTGACCAGCAAAGAGGTTGAACTGTTTTTGGATCAGCCGAAGTGCGTAGATGAAAAAGGTTTTCGAGATCACGCTATGCTGGAACTGCTGTATGCCACCGGCATTCGTGTGTCGGAACTCATCGGCCTGGATATCGATGACGTGAATCTGACAGTTGGATTTGTTCGTTGCCGCAACAAAGGAAAAGAGCGTAATATTCCGCTCTATCACGGTGCTGTGAAAGCCTTGCAGGATTATCTCTTCAATATTCGCCCCAGATTGGTGAACAGCGAGGAGGAGAAGGCGCTCTTTGTTAACATGAACGGCGATCGAATGAGCCGTCAAGGCTTTTGGAAGATCATCAAGTACTATCAGGAAAAGGCCGAAATTAACAAGGAGATCACGCCCCACACATTGCGACACTCCTTTGCCGTACATCTGCTGGAAAATGGCGCGGATCTGCGCTCCATTCAGGAAATGCTGGGACATGCCGATATTTCCTCCACACAGATATACACGCAGGTCATTAACAAACAATTAAAGGATGTTTATACGAAAGCACATCCCCGAGCATAATAGAACGACTGTTCCTCCGGACAGTCGTTTTTCTATTGCCTTTCGTGTGATTTTTTGATATAATGTTTGTAATTATGTGGTGGAGGAGCGGCTCATGCGTATTTTGGGAATTGACCCCGGCGTTGCGATTGTGGGATTTGGTGTCATTGAGTCCGACCGCGGTCAGCAGCGTATGATTCAATACGGTGCCATCACCACACAGGCCGGTTTGCCATTGGCAACACGCCTTGTGCAGATCGGTAATGATCTTGAGCAGTTGATCGATCAGTTCAAGCCGGACGAGATTGCCATTGAAGAACTGTTCTTCAGCAAGAATATTACCACCGGTATCGCTGTGGCACACGGACGAGGTGTGATTCTTTATACTGCAGAAAAGATGCAGGTGCCAATTTATGAGTACACGCCCATGCAGGTCAAGCAGGCTGTGGTGGGTTACGGACTGCCGGAGAAGAAGCAGGTCATGGATATGACGCGCCGTCTATTGAAACTGAAGGCGATTCCGCGGCCGGACGATGCAGCCGATGCACTGGCTATTGCCATCTGCCATGCACGCAGCGCGACCAGTTTGCTCAGACGCAAGGATCCGAATGTAAAGGAGACTGTTTAATATGTTTTACTATGTAAATGGCGTTGTGGCGGAGATTGATGCCAACTTGGCCGTAATCGACTGTAACGGTGTCGGCTATGCCTGCGCAACGACAAACTATACGCTCTCGCAATTGAAAAAGGGAGATAAGGCAAAATTATATACCTACCTGAATGTCCGCGAGGACGCTGTGGATCTGTTTGGTTTTGCCAGTCAGAGTGAACTGAACAGTTTTAAAATGCTGCTGGGAGTATCCGGCGTCGGACCTAAAGCGGCTTTGTCAATTCTCTCCTCGACCACACCCGGCAATCTGGCTATGGCGGTTGTGATGGGTGATGAAAAGGCCTTGACTGCAGCCCCCGGTATCGGCAAGAAGATCGCACAGCGTATTATTCTGGAACTGAAAGATAAACTGGCCAAAGAGCAGGCGAGTGGTACATTTGAAGTGGGTGGCGGTAATGTTCCCGTGATGACGAAAAGCAGCAAAGCCAGTGAGGCTTCGGCTGCGTTGGCAGTACTGGGCTATACGTCGCAGGATATTGCTGTGGCTCTCAAGGGTATTGACATGGACAGCCTACCGCTGGAAGAAATTATTCGTCAGGCGCTGAAAAAGATGGTGCGCTGATTGCTATATCGCGTTGAGGAAGTGATTTTTTGAGCATTGACTTCGGAACAGATATTTATGAAGAGCCTATTGTGGCTAAAACTTTCTTGAGTGAGGACACGGCAGAGGTTTCGCTGCGTCCCCATACATTAAAGGAATACATCGGGCAGGAGAAAGCGAAGCAGAATCTGTCCATCTTCATTGAGGCGGCTCGCCGCCGCACAGAGGCATTGGATCATGTACTGCTCCATGGCCCTCCGGGACTTGGTAAAACCACGCTGGCGGGTATTATTGCCGCGGAGATGGGTGTCAATATCCGCATTACCTCTGGACCGGCCATTGAAAAGCCCGGTGATTTGGCGGCTCTGCTGACAAATCTTAATGAAAACGACATTCTGTTCGTGGATGAAATCCATCGGTTGAATCGCTCTGTGGAGGAAATTCTGTATCCCGCCATGGAGGATTATGCTATCGATATTATTATCGGCAAGGGACCATCCGCCAACTCCATTCGTTTGGATCTGCCGAAGTTCACCCTGATCGGCGCTACTACCCGTGCGGGTTCTTTGTCTGCACCGTTGCGTGACCGATTCGGTGTGACTTTACGTTTGGAACTCTATACGCCGGAAGAATTGGCGCAGATCGTGACACGCAGTGCCGGTATTTTAGATGTACCTATTGAGGCTGCCGGTGCTATGGAAATTGCACGGCGCAGCCGCGGTACACCCCGTATTGCCAACCGCATGCTGCGCCGCGTACGCGATTTTGCGCAGGTTGTGGCAGACGGTGTGATTACCAAGGATGTGGCAGATAAGGCGCTGCTGGCCTTGGAGGTCGACTACCTTGGCTTAGATCAGGTAGACCGCCGTATGCTGCGTGCCATTATCGAAAATTACGGTGGCGGTCCGGTCGGCTTGGATACACTGGCAGCAACGATTGGCGAAGAATCGGTGACATTGGAAGATGTTTACGAGCCGTATCTGATGCAGATCGGCTTCCTGACACGTACACCCCGCGGGCGCTGTGTCACACGCAAGGCATACGATCATCTGCACATGGATTATCTGGGGCAGGAACAATTAGAAATGTAAGAGGGAGTTAACTTCATGGGTAAATTGTTTGGTACAGACGGCATTCGAGGTGTCGTTGGTCAGAATCTGACAGTAGAACTTGCCTACCATGTAGGTCAGGCTGTTGCAACGGTTTTGACGGAAGAATTGGGTCACAAACCCGTTATTACTATCGGTAAGGATACACGTATTTCTTCTGATATGCTGGAATCTGCCCTGATGGCAGGTATATGTTCTGTTGGTGGCGATGTAAAGCCCTTTGGTACGATTCCTACGCCGGCTGTGGCGTTTCTGACCGTGCAGGAGAAGGCAGATGCCGGTATTGTGATTTCGGCGTCCCATAACCCCTATGAGCACAACGGCATCAAGGTTTTTAATGCAAAGGGTTACAAGCTCTCCGACGAGATGGAAGAGCGTGTAGAACAACTGATTCTTGATAAGACTCCCATGGATATCAAGACCCACGGCGAAATCGGTAAGCGTTACCACGGTATGCGCCAGATGAAGAAGGATTATATCCATCATCTGTATTCCTCCATTGACTGCGATCTGGCCGGTATGCGTGTACTGGTGGACTGCGCTAACGGTGCTGCATCTGCTACCGCTCCGCAGCTGTTCGGTATGCTGCCTTTGATGGCAGACTTTATCCACATGACACCCGATGGCATCAACATCAACAACGGCTGCGGCTCTACACATCTGGAGTCCCTTGCCAAAGGCGTTGTGATTGGTGGCTATGATCTGGGTATTGCCTTCGATGGTGACGCTGACCGCTGTCTGATGGTGGACGAAAAGGGTAATACCATCGATGGCGATAAAGTGCTGGCCGTGTGTGCCACAAGCATGAAACGCAAGGGTAAACTGAGCGGTAACGCCATCGTTGCCACAGTGATGTCCAACCTTGGTCTGCATGAGTTCTGCCGTAATAACGGCATGGATCTGATCTGCACGGCAGTGGGTGACCGCCACGTGCTGGAGAAAATGTTGGAGTGCGGTTACGATATTGGCGGTGAACAGTCCGGCCATACGATCTTCCGCGCTTATGCCACCACCGGTGACGGCGAGTTGACGGCGCTGCAGTTCCTGCAGGCATTGAAGGAATCCGGAATGAAAGCATCGGAACTGGTGAGTTGCTGCGCACAGTATCCGCAGGAACTGATCAATGTAGAAGTACCGCACACACCCGGTGAAAAAGAACGTATCATGGCAGACGAATCATTGTGGGCACGCGTGAAGGAAAGGGAAGAGGCTCTGCATGGCGAAGGCCGTGTTTTGATCCGTCCTTCCGGTACTGAGGCACTGATTCGCGTTATGGTCGAGGCAAAAACCGATGAAATTGCACTGCAGGTGGCAACGGACTTGGCTGATTTCATAAAAACTTTGTAAAAAAATGTATAAGATGACAAAGTTTTGCGAATTGCTTGACAAATTATTTAGTAAAAAGGTATAATCTGAAATGGTAAATGCTAATTGGGTAAGCTATGCCCATTTGGAACAACTCAGTGATGAAAATCTGTGCGCGCAGCTGCAAGCTGGAAATCGGTTGGCTGAGGAAGTGCTCGCGGCCAGATATCATCGCCTTGTTCGTTCCTGCGCCCGTCCCTATTTTCTGGCAGGAGGCGACAGTGAAGACCTTCTGCAAGAGGGAATGTTTGGCTTGATCAAGGCCATGCGCGAGTATGATACGGCGCACAATGCCGTGTTTCGCACCTTTGCTGAAACGTGCATTCGACACCGTCTTTACAGTGTGATCAAAGCCGCATCATCGGGTAAGCATTCACCGTTAAATCAATCGGTTCCTTTGAATCCCTCTTTCTTTGATAACAATTCATCTTTTGCTCAGGTAGATCCGGAAGTAGCATTGATTGACGCGGAAAAGGCGGTCAGTCTGTTGGAGAATGCCCGCAAACAGTTATCCGAATTTGAGGTAAAGATTTTAGGGTATTATTTGGACGGTCTTACCTATCGTGAGATCGCAGAAACTGTTGATAAGTCCCCGAAGTCGGTGGACAACGCTGTGCAGCGTATCAGACGGAAAATTGCACGGCAACTTAATCTGGGCGATATCAGCAACGGCTGAACGCAATATATTATTTCTCAAAGAGAGGGTAAAATCATGTACGAAGATAAGACTTTAGTTTGCAAAGAATGCGGTAACGAGTTCGTTTTCACTGCCGGTGAGCAGGAATTCTATGCTGAGCGCGGTTTCCAGAACGAGCCCCAGCGCTGCAAACCCTGCCGTGATGCACGCAAGAACGCCGCCCGTGGTCCCCGTGAGTATTTCACCGCTGTTTGCGCACGTTGCGGCGGCGAGGCAAAGGTTCCCTTTGGGCCCAAGTCCGATCGTTCCGTTTTCTGCAGCGAGTGCTTCGCTAAGATGAGAGAGAACGGCTGATTCTTTGCAAAAACCTGATATATGATAAAATAACGCGCCGATTTTGGCGCGTTATTTTTATAAGCAGGGAAGATATGCTGGAATTATTTCACTTTTTTTGTTGTTTTTGCAACTAAGTAAGTGTATAATTATCATTAAGATTTCGTGCTTGAAATCGTAAACAGATTGGAAAATGCAATCGGAGGTAATTACAATGTTCACTAATTTCAACGAACTGGAAGCCTATGTGCTTGCTCAGAATACAAAAAAGCGCATTGCTCTGGCCAATGCTCACGACGAACCCGCTCTGTCCGCAGTTGTGAATGCCAAGCGCAAAGGCGTTGTGGAAGGCACGCTGATCGGTAAGCAGGATATGATTATTGATATGCTGCATGAGATGGGCGAAGACGAGAAGGATTACGAGATCATCAACTTTGACGGTGAAGAGCTGGAAGCTGCCAAGATCGCTGTGAAGCTGGTACGCGAGGGTAAGGCAGATATCCCCATGAAGGGCATTCTGCAGACTTCCAGTTTTGCCAAGGCAATTCTGAACCGCGAAACCGGTCTGATTCCCGAGGGCGGTCGTCGTCTGGTCAGCCAGGTGGGTATCTTTGAGTATGAAGGCCGTTTCATGATGATCACCGATGCTGCTATCAATATTGCTCCCGATGTGGAAACCCAGATTGGTATTGTGGAGAACGCGCTTCCCGTGGCAAATGCTTTGGGTATTGATTGTCCCAAGGTTGCTGTACTGTCTGCCGTGGAAACCTACAATGAGAAGATGCCTTCTACCGTTTCTGCTACTGAGATTGCCAACCGCGGCATTCCCGGCTGTATTGTATCCGGTCCTTTGGCTCTGGACGGTGCTATTTCCATGGAGTCCGTCAAGCATAAGTCCATCAAGAATCCCGTAGCCGGTCAGGCTGATATCCTGCTGGTTCCCGTGATCGAAGTAGGTAATGTGCTGTATAAGTCCATCACTTATATCGCCGGCAAGACTATGGCCTCCAGCATCTGCGGTGCATCTTGCCCGGTGATTATCACCAGCCGCGCCGATACACCCGACAGCAAGTACAATTCCATTCTGCTGGCTGTTCTGCGTTGCCTGAAAGCATAAGATATCCACACAAAATACCCCCCCTCATTAGGCATTTATCTGCTTAATGAGGGGTTTTTGTTACTTTTTTACACGTTTCAGTTGAACAAAATATTCCCTTGTTTTATGGTGGATATAGTGTATAATAGAAAATAGAATACACGCATTTATCGGCAAAAAGGGAAGTAGTCATGTCAGTTAAGAAGAAAAATGCATCGAAAGATGCTTATTATATCATATTTATTATCTATTGTATTGGTGTGCTGTGGCTGTTATTCGGTAGACAACAATATCAATTTAACGGGAATTTCGAGGAAGCATTCGATGCGCTGGTCAATCTCCGGCCATTAAAAACCATTTCCGCATATCTGTATGTGCTTGAGAACAGAGAGGAAGCCTATTTACGAAATGTTGCTGCGTATAATTTATTTGGCAATATCGCATTGTTTATTCCGTATGGCATTTTTCTGCCGTATTTATTCAAGTGTTTTCGGAAATTATGGAAAGTATTGCTGATCGGCATGGTTACAATCGTCTGTGTTGAACTGTTACAGTTTTTAACGCTGCGTGGCAGTTGCGATATCGATGATCTGATTTTGAATATGATCGGCATTTTCCTCGGATATCTCATGTATCGTTTAACACATTTAAAAAGGGAGTAGCATTTCGTCCCACACCAAAGATTGAACAAAATAA
>JAZLIB010000072.1:0-4317 GCA_045617185.1 Vescimonas sp. | reverse complement strand
TTTAGTTTTTCCGGAGGCCGTGGGGCCTACCACGCAGACGATCTTGGGCATAGTTACTCCTCTTCGGGGGGATTCTTCGTTCTTTTGATAGCACGCACCAGCCATGCCACGGCAAGACCGGCAGAAACAAGACCCAGCAGGGCGGAGAGATTATCGCCCGTCATAGAGCCGGTAATCACGCCGAAGTACTGCAGCAGCCAAAAGCCAGCCGCTGCGGCCCACACCGCAGCCGTGACATAACAAAGGGTGGTGATGCGTTTTCCTTTCATAAGGCCGCCTCCTTACGCGCGCTTGAACATCTTCTCGATTTCGTATTGGGTCAATCTGACGCAGATGGGGCGTCCGTGGGGGCAGTATTGAATTTCGCCGCTCTGCACCTTTTCCACCAGCGCCGCCATTTCCGAGCGGTCGGTGGTCATGCCCGCCTTGATGGCGCTCTTGCAGGCCATGGTGTGGAGAAGTTCATCTCTTGCCGCAGCGGGGTCGGCACGACCCAGCACCAGCTTCTGCGAAAGCTCCTCCAAAGTGGCGGCGGCATCGCCGGTAAGTATATCGGCGGGAATCTCGCGCAGCAGTACCGTGCTGCCGCCGAAATCCTCGCAGGCAAAGCCGAACTCGCGCAAGGTATCAAGATTTTCCACCACCGCGCTGTACTCCTCGTCTGTCAGCGTGACGGTGATGGGAGTCAGCAGCATCTGCGCCATCAGCGGCTCAGTGTTTTCTTTCAGTTTATCGAAGCGAATACGCTCGTGGGCGGCATGCTTGTCGATGAGATACACCGCACCGCCTTCATCTTCGCAGATGATGTAGGTTTTCAGTACCTCTCCGGCGATCCGCCACGGGGTTTCTTTTTTCGGCTCGATCACCACCTGCTCCACCTCGGAAGTGGGCAGGGCGATCTGCTCCATCTCAGGTGCGGGTGTGGTGACCTGCTCGATCTTTTCTTCTCTGACCTCTTCCTTGACCTGCGCCTTGGGTGCGGGGGGCGTGATTTCATAGGTCACATTCGCCCTGCCACTGGGCGCGGTAAAGGTCTTGGGTTTATCCTCGGCGACATCGTGGAGATACAGAGAGTTGACTGCGGGTTTGACCGTGGGTCTCTCCACAGGTTTCGCGGGCGCGGCGGCAGGTTTTGCGGGCATGGCGGGACGGCTTACGAAAGAGCCTAACGGTTTCTTCTCCGCTTCGGCGGTCTTTTCCTTGAACTCCGTCACCGTCATTTTCTGATAGAAAGTCGGCTCGTCCTTTTTCGCCGGGGGCATCTTGTCTTTCTCCAAAGCGTCCAGCACGGTATGGTACACCGCGTCAAAGACGGCGCGATCAGAGAGGAATTTCACCACCGTCTTGGCAGGGTGAACATTCACATCTACCTGCGTGGTGGGCAGATCGATGTGCAGTACGCAGCCGGGGAACTTGCCCTTGAGCATCTGATTGCGGTAGGCCTCCTCCAGCGCGGCGGCAAGCAATTGGGACTTGACGAAACGTCCGTTGACAAAGAATACCTGCTTGCCTCTTGTACCGTGGCCGCTCAAAGGCTTGGTCACAAAACCGCCCACGCTGATTTCGCCGCCGCAGCCCTGAATAGGCAGCAGACTGCGGGCAAAATCACGGCCCATGGCGGCATAGATGGCGGACAGAAGCTGCCCGTCACCGGGTGTGTGCAAAACTTCCGCACCGTCGCGGATCAGTTTAAAAGAAATATCGGGATGGCTCAGCGCCAGATGGGTCACAATGCCGGTGACGGCACTGCCCTCGGCGCTGTCCTTTTTCATGAATTTCATGCGGGCGGGGGTGTTGTAGAAAAGATCCCGCACGCAGATGGTGGTGCCCTCGGGACAGCCGGTATCGGTCACTTCGCCGGGTACGCCGCCGTCCAAGTGGAGCATAGCGCCGCTTTCGCTGCCCCTTTCGCGGGAGAAGATATCCACATGGGATACGGCGCTGATGGCGGCCAGTGCCTCGCCACGAAAGCCCAATGTGCCGATGGCGGCGAGGTCATCAGCGGTGCGCAGCTTGCTGGTGGCATGGCGCAAAAAGGCAGTGGGCAACTGCTTGGGCGCAATGCCGCAGCCGTAATCGGTAATGCGCAGGTAGGTCAGACCGCCGCGCTCGATCTCCGCCACGATGGCGCTTGCGCCGGCATCGATGGCGTTTTCCAGCAGTTCCTTTGCCACGCTGGCGGGGCGTTCCACCACCTCACCGGCGGCGATTAAGTCCGCCACATGGGGGGAGAGTTGTTGAATCTGCGGCATGGGTTTGACCTCCTTTTTGTGTGGGAATAGGGTAAATGGTTTGCGGGGAACATATCATGCACCTATGTATGAGGGAATAGACCCACCAATACAAAATAGATGTAATAATTGCAGATTACCTACATAAGTGCCAACTTATCAACATCATTATGCTGCCGATGGAAAAGCAAATAATAGAAAACCATCGTCCCCAATATTGATTAATAATGATTGCAACAAAATTAAACAGACCTATGCCGAATACAAATCCGCCTATAGCTCCAAGGACAATCCATGCATTGTCTGCCCGTGCGAGAGTGCAAAATAGAACCGCAGGAAGAAGTAGGACAGCAATCGCAAGTATGACCAGAAAGATATAACCAACAGGGTGTGCAGCCTTAAATTCCTCGTCAGAGGAGGCATAGAAGAAATCTTTATAATTTTTTGGCGGCATCCATTTTGATGACTTGCTTTGCCTATTGCGCTTTTCCTTTTTGCTCATACGATAACAGCCTTTCTTGTTCTCAAACACTCATTCAGATTGTTATTGACAGAAGACAGCCGCCTCCACATGGGGCGAGACGATGCCGTGAATGTCAGCAGTATGCGGGAACATATCTCATCGGTTGGATTATCATAAAATTAACGGAAATTCACTCCATTGCGATGTCGCTTTTCAGATCCCAATAGGCTAAAAACTCTTCCACACATTCGTAATGAGACTTGAGACACTCTTCTCCTTTATTCGGATTTAATCCTTTAATCCAAATATCAGGAATCATATTTCCGGCGGCTCCGTGTTTGTATTTCGCATCATACAGCAGTTTATAATCTGTGCTGTCGTTGCTGAGAAAGACGAGTCCTGCAAAAACACACACGATCAATTGATTTGCGGGCTTCTGTTTTAACTGCTCATTCAAATGTATGCGCAATTCTTCATGTTTCTCGCGGAATGTATATCGGTATCGACAGAACACTTGGCAAGCGGATTTCCAATCATTATCGGATATTTTAGCCTCCTGAAAGGACATCCATTCTGAGTAATTATTCCGGTTTTTTCGAAGCAGCTGAAGAACTTGTCGTTCCATCAACAGTTGGTGAAAATGTGGCAGGAACAAACGGACTGTGATAGGGACAACGGCAACAATCAGAATAATGAAGCTTATATACCGGGACAAAAGCCATATAAGCAATACATCAATCAAACACGCTAAGATAATCATGCCAATGAAAACGACGATGTGCTTTCTGTGATTTTTTCCAAAATCAGCGGCAAAATCAGCCATTTTCTTCTCGCCTTCAATTACATTTCGCTGATACAATCTTGACTTCATACATATTCACCTCACTCTTTTGGCGTTCTGCTTCGTGAGACGATGCCGTGAATGTCGACACAACACGGGAACAAATCTACCCCCGCAGTACAAGGGAATATATCTGCCCATTTTGCCAGAACAAGCCGCTCCTACCAACAATCTTCAAATACTTATAATATTAACACTTCTCTAATACTGAGCTTACGGCACGAACAAAGCGATCGGACATGATAGCACAGCGTTCAATATGGACTTTTCCATTTTCAAGAATCATGGTAGAAGAATCGGCATTCTGTTTTAAATCTTTAATCTGCGAAAAGCGATAATGAGTTTTCTTGCCAAACATAGTGCTATAAACGAATTCATTGTCATCTACCATCATTATCCACTGATTTTTCCAACAAAGAATAGCTGAACACCCAAATCCAAGGCAAGCAACAACACCGACTAAACAAAAGATGGATTTCAAAATTGCAAGTACCAAAAGCACCACTGCAGAAATCAGAAATACGATTCCTAAACCACACACCCATATCGGTAAATACATATCTTTATTGTATGGATTCATTTAGTGTAAACCTCCAGCTTTTTTTATTTAATTTCTTGACATTAGACATACCGTCTCAACGTGTATCGTTGTGGCAAATATGACCGCTGTTGCGACTTATTGCTGCCGCAAATGGCAGAACGGTAGGAGTATAGACTTCTACATTTTGAAAATGTGAGCGGCTGAGCGGGTTAGACGCAGAGGCGATTCCTGATTTAGATTA
>JAZLIB010000071.1:0-3472 GCA_045617185.1 Vescimonas sp. | reverse complement strand
GAACGATCCGAGCGCCGCCAGCGGCGGAATCAGCGAGGTGAGTGAGTGGCCGCGGTCAAATTTACAAGCGTCCGGCGTTAGCCCGCCCAGGAAATTTGGGCACCGCAACAGGAACTTTTGCCTACTTTTTCCGCTGATGGAAAAAGTAGGCCGTCGGAGACAATTAAAAGAAAATCTTCGCTGATGAAAAAAGTGGGTCATTGAAGGCAATCAAGAAACAAAGTACCTCGTACTTAAAATCAAGAAATAAACACTTTTCCACAACCGCCGCTTTTTCCTTCAATCGCAATACGTCTGTTGAAGTTGAGGTTGAAGTTGTAGTTGAGGTTGTAGTTGAAGTTGTAGTTGGTCTTGAAATGTCCTTTTTAAGACTGATCAGTTATCGAACCACACGCAAGGTCTGCTTGCCCCATGCTTCCCGCGCCTCCCGTGCCCGCTCGCACTTGGCACGATACTTCTCGTTGTCTGCATCAATACGCTGGCGGATAAACGACCATGCGATTTCCAATCGGTCATCGAGTTCGGGTATCTCACCGTCCTCACTGTAGGCTAAGATTGCGTCGAGTAACTGGCCCTTTTCCTCCCGCGTAAGGTGTGAAAGACAAGGGCGGATTTCAAAATATAGCATCACACCGGGTTTCTTTGCCATGATATATTCCTCCTTAAATCATCTGCTTTCATTTCTTCACTTTTTTGCCACATTGTTGCCCAACACCGTACAACAGACACATATTGACAGATATGGTATAATCATAATTGTCTGAAAACGAAGGAATAAAGAGGAAAAGCAATATGGAATTAACCCAGGGCGCGCGCTTTGACACCTTTGGCCTGTCGGAGGCCACTATGCGCGCCATACGAAACAAACATTACGAAATCAGCACGCCGGTGCAGGCCGGCTGTATACCGCCCATGCTGGCGGGAAAAGATGTGATTGCCAAGGCGCCTACCGGTACCGGCAAGACCATGGCTTTCGGTATCCCCATCATTGAGCGGATCGACCCCGAAAGCGAGGCGGTGCAGGCCATCATTTTGGCCCCCACCCGCGAACTGGCGATTCAGATCACCGAGGAAATGCGCGAAGTGGCGGTGTGCCATGAGGGTGTGCGTCTGGTATGCCTCTACGGCGGTCAGCCTATCGGCAAGCAGATCAATGCCTTAAAGCGCAAGCCGCAGATCGTGGTGGCCACCCCCGGCCGCCTCAGCGACCACATGAAGCGCCGTACTGTCACGGTGAAGGACGTGAAGACGGTGGTGCTGGACGAGGCCGACCGTATGCTGGACATGGGCTTTATCCACGATGTGACCCGTATCCTCGATAAGATCCCCCACCGCGAGAATTTAGGTATGTTCTCCGCTACCATCTCCCGCGAAGTGATGGATATCTCATGGGTCTATCAGCGCGACCCCGAGGAGATCACGGTGCAGGCAACCGAGGAGAACAAACCCGACATTCTGCAATACCGCATTGAGGTGGCGTCCGATGCCAAGGTGGACACCATTGCCAAGATCCTCAACGCCGAGGGGCTGGAGCGTGTGATCTGCTTCTGCAACACCAAGGGCAGCACCGAGCGACTGACCAAGTTCTTGCAGATGCGCGGTTTTGATGCCAGATGTATCCACGGCGACATTCCCCAGAAAAAGCGCGAGGAAGTCATGCAGTTGTTCCGCGAGGGCAAACTCCACGTGTTTGTGGCCACCGATGTGGCCGCACGCGGTATTGACGTGGACGATGTGGACGCGGTGTTCAACTTTGAAGTGCCCGATGAGAACGAGTACTACATCCACCGCATCGGCAGAACGGGACGTGCCAAGCGTCACGGCGTGGCCTATACGCTTTTGAGCGATTTCCCCAGCCGTATGCGTCTGGACGACATCGCGCGCAACACGCGCAGTCAGATTATCCCTGCCAAGCTTGATGAAAACGGCCATGTTGTGCCGAGTAAATAATATGAGGAGGTAGCCATTATGGCGCTGCTGAAAAGAGAAGATAAGGAAAACCGTCAGGTGGAACTGACGCTGCAGGTAGAAAAGAAAAAGTGGACAGAGGCACTGGCTCGTGCCTACGAGGACGTGAAGGCCATCTATCCCGTGGAGGGCGAGGTGACCCGCGAGAAGTTAGAGGAGAAGTACGGCGAGGATTTCCTCTTCCAGGAGGCCGTCAATGTGACATTCCCCGCCGCATTGGTGGAAGCCATCCAGCAGGAGAATATCCGCATTGCAGGTACGCCTGAACTGAGCGTGGTGTCTATCGGCCGCGAGGGATTTACGTTCAAGGCCGTTGTCGACCTCTATCCTGAGGTGAAGCTGGGGCAGTACAAGGGTCTGCGTGCCGTGTATGCCGCCGCTGAGCTGAGCGAGGACGATTCCGCTGCCGCGATCGACAGTTATCTGCGTTCCCATCCCGTGGAGGAACAGCCTGAAAAGGCCGCCATGGGCGATGAGGTGACCATGGACTTTGAGGGTTTTGTGGACGGTAAACCTTTTGAGGGCGGCAAGGCCGAGAACTATCCTCTGGTACTGGGCTACGGTCAGTTTATCCCCGGCTTTGAGGAGCAACTGGCTGGTATCGCCGTGGACGAGGAACGCGATGTCAAGGTGACTTTCCCCAAGCCCTACACCCCCGAACTGGAGGGCAAGGACGCCATTTTCAAGGTCAAGGCACACCGTATCGTGCGCCGCACCATGGCGGTGATGAACGATGATTATGCCAAGCAGCAGGGCTTTGACGATGCCGCCGCCATGCGCCGTCAGATCATGACAAGTGCGCTGGAGCAGAAGCAGGAGCAGGCTCGCGCCGACTTCGAGGACGCACTGGTGCGTCAGGTCATTGAGGGCATGGAAGTGGAAATCCCCAACGGCATGATCGAAGGTCAGCTGGAGGGCCTGATTCAGGAACTGCGTATGCAGCTGCAGCAGCAGGGTTTGGAGCTGGAGCACTATTTGGAGGCAGGCGGCATGACCATGGAGGATCTGCGCGGTCAGGCTCGCGCTCAGGCCGAGGAGGCCGCACGCTACGAACTGGCCATGACCGCTGTGGCCGAGGCCGAGGGCATCGAGGTCACCGAGGAGGATCTGAACAGACACTATACCCAGATGGCCGCGATGTACGGCATGACGCCCGAACAGCTCCGCGCTCAGTTGCCTATGGCACAGCTGAGCCACGACATCAAGATGTCCCGCGCCCGCGCCGTGATCGTATCCAGCGGTGTGCGCATCTGATTTGAGATAGCAAAAAAGTTCGATAATGCCCCAAGTGTATAAAAGCGTATTTATCAAATAAGAAAACCCGCCGAGGAGAGTTGTGCTCTCTTCGGTGGGTTGTTTTTGTTGTTTGATAGATGGGAATTTGGTGAAGTGTAGCAGAGGGGATTGTTTCGCGGTTTCGACCGCGAGGTACTTTTGTCATTAGCGACAAAAGATTGCCCACCGTCGTGTCAGCCGATTCCCAGACCTATTCGGTCTGCCAATC